>JBILLU010000109.1:0-10881 GCA_044375915.1 Phycisphaerales bacterium | reverse complement strand
AGATCCAGACCTCGCCGCACCTCAAGGGCAATTGATCGGCTCACTCATCTCGCAGTATCCGCGACTCTCGCGGACGCCAAGACCTGCCCGCCCGACGGCGGGTTGCGGCGTTTGAAGCGAACCAGTTGTCGATCGGCGTTTACCGTCCCACCGCTCCGTGATACAGGTACACGCCCAGCCCGAGCGTGAAGATCCCGCAGCCGTACAGCGCATGCTCCACCGACGTCGCCGCGACCGACCTTGAACGCTGATAGGTGTACGCGAAGAGCACGCCGCCCAAGAGCGTGACACCGAGCGCGAAGAGATTCCAGAACACGACATGCGCCCAACTGAACGCGACCGCGCTCAGCGCGATCATCGTCCAGCGTTGCCGCGCCTCGCTCCACGCGCTGGGCATCAGCCGCGCGTAGCGGTGGAAGACGAACGCGCGATACACCACATTCTGCGGCACCACGCTCAGCACCGGGTACAGCATCATCACCGCCAGCCACAGACGCGTCCGCTCCAGCGGGAACGCGAACAGCCGCTCGGGCGCAAAGAGCCACGTCAACGCCACGCCGAGTGCGGCACCGATCGTGAACAGCCCGAGCATGCGCCCGAGCTGCGGCCGTACTGCGCTCCAATTCCACAACTGCCGCCGGTCGAACGACGGATCACGCATCAACAGCGTGAAGCAGATCACCGCCGCCGACCACAAGAACAAGAAGATCCCGCTCCCCGGCGGGCGGAACGCCAGCATGAACGGCAGCAACCCGAACAGCGTCGCGCACTCCACCCACAGGTAGACCCGATCTGATGTCGACAGCGGAGCCGCCACCGCAGGGGGCGGGCAGGTGCTCGGCACGGACCTGGCAACATCCAAAGACGGAGTCATCACGGCGGCAGTCTGCACTCCGCTTTCTTGCCGATCCGTCGGTGCCGGTTTCATCCCCATGTGTCCCCATGTGTCGTAGATGCCCCGCATATCCTGTGGAAACGAGAGTATGGACTCACGCATCGGACTTTTTTCGACCCCAGTCCGACCACCGACCAACCCACCTGATCACATTTGGAGCGATTCATGTCCAGCGCCGCCACCATCCCGGTCATCCTCGCCGCCAAACGCACCCCCATCGGCAAGTTCTTCGGCGGGCTCTCCAAGGTCCCCTCGCCCGTCATCGGCTCCTATGCCTTGAAGGCCGCGATGGATGCACTCCCCGGCGGCAGCGCGGCCCTCGCCGCTGCCATCGATGAGGCCATCTTCGGCTGCGTGCTCCAGGCCGGCGTCGGCCAGAACCCCGCCCGCCAGGTCGCCCTCAAGGCTTCGCTCCCCGACACCATCAGCGCCCAGACCATCAACAAGGTCTGCGGCTCGGGCCTCCAGGCCGTCATGCTCGCCGCCCAGTCCATCAAGGCCGGTGACAACCAGCTCGTCGCCGCCGGCGGCATCGAGAACATGACCGGTGCCCCCCACTTCGCCCGCGTCCGCGAGGGCGTGAAGTACGGCCCGGCCCAGATGGAAGACCACATGGCCTACGACGGCCTGCGCTGCGCCTTCGAAGCCTGCGCCATGGGCAACAGCGCCGACCACATCGCCCGCAAGTACGAGATCAGCCGCGCCGAGCAGGACCGCTTCGCCGTGCAATCTCACCAACGCGCCGCCGACGCCACCAAGAACGGCTTCTTCAAGAACGAGATGGTCGCGCTCACCGGCGAGCAGTGCCTGGACAAGAAGTCCCCCGGCGTCAGCGCCGACGAGGGCATCCGCGCCGACACCACCATCGACGGCGTGGCGAAGCTCCGCCCCGCCTTCGACAAGGACGGCACCGTCACCGCCGCCAACGCCAGCCAGATCTCCGACGGCGCCGCCGCGTTGATCGTGTCGAGCCTCGCCAAGGCCGAGCAGCTCGGCGCCAAGCCCATCGCGAAGATCCTCGCCTATCACACAAGCGGCGTCTCCCCCAAGGACATCTTCGCCGCCCCCATCGAGGGCATCGCCGGCGCCCTCGCCAAGGCCAAGCTCTCCGCCAAGGACATCGACCTCTTCGAGATCAACGAGGCCTTCGCGGCTCAGGTGCTGTGCAACCTGAAGGGCCTCAAGGCCGCGGGCCACGACATCCCCGAGAGCAAGCTCAACATCGCCGGCGGCGGCATCGCCTTGGGCCACCCCATCGGCGCCAGCGGCGCCCGCGTGCTCACCACCCTCATCCACCAGCTCCACCGCACCGGCGGCAAACGCGGCGTCGCGGCGCTGTGCCTGGGCGGCGGAAACAGCGTGGCGATGGTGGTTGAGGTCTAACTCCGAACCGTGGCACAACGGAGCCCCCCATGAGCGACATGTCCAGCGCCAAACCCGACAAGAACCACGAGTGGCTGAAGAAGTTCGTCGGAAAATGGGAAGTCGAGTCCGAGTGCGTCATGGGTCCCGACCAGCCACCCATGAAGGGCCAAGGCCTTGAGACGGTGCGCATGCTCGGCGATTTGTGGCTCGTTGGCGAGAGCACCTTCATCATGCCCGGAGCCGGCGAGGGCCATGCCATCCTGACCCTCGGCTACGACCCGATCCGAAAGAAGTTCGTCGGCACATGGGTCGGCTCGATGATGACCCACCTGTTCGTCTACGAGGGCGAACTCGACGAGGCCACCGGCACCCTGCCGCTCCACTGCACCGGCCCCGACTTCGCCGACCCAACCAAGCTGGGTCATTATCAGGACGTCTACCGCCTCTCCCCGAGCGGCGAGCGGAGCCTGACCTCCCACATGAGAAACCCCGACGGCACGTGGGTGCAGTTCATGACGGCGAAGTACAAGCGGGTCAAGTAGCCCCCTGATTGACCGCCCCCAAAGGCACCCCTCCCCGCCCTCGCGGCCTCGGGCGACCCTCCCCGCTTCGCGGGGAGAGTGGGCGCGACGGCACGCAGCCAACAGCAGAATCCCGTAGCGTTCTCGGCCCTTCCAAAATCTCGCCGTCGGCTGAAATTGCGGGAGGCACTCTCCCAATCACTCTCTACCGGGACTCTCCCGGTCGGACGGTGAGGAACACCGCCGCGGCACCAGAGATATTGGGAGGCTCCGCCATGTGCTTTGTCAAGGGTCTTGTCCGTTACGGTCTGATCGCGGGCCTGGTTGCCGGCGCCGGCGTGGTTGTTGCCGGCCCCGAGCGTGTCTCGGCCCTGCTCACTCAGACCCATGATTCCATCCACGCTCAGATCGACAAGTGCGTGAAGGACCCCGTTGCGCTGCGGGCTCAGCTCCGCAAGCTCGAGGGTCAGTACCCGGCCCGCATCGCCGAGGTCCGTGGCGATCTCGCCGAGCTCCGCACCCAGATCGGCCAGCTCAACCGCGATCGCGACGTCAACGGCCGGGCTATGGAGCTCGCAGCCAACGACCTCAACTCGCTCCAGGCCATGCTCGCCAAGGCGGAGAACCTCCGCGGCGCCAGCAACGCCGTCCTGACCAGCGGCAGCGACGACAACGCCCCGGTCTTCGCCGTGCGTTTCGCCGGTGAGACCCTCGGCCTCGATCAGGCCCACTCCAAGCTCAACGCCATCGAGCAGCACTCGGCGGCGTTCGCCCAGCGGGTGGCCGACATCGACCGCGACCTGGGCTACCTCAGCCAGCAGGAAAACCGTCTCTCGACGCTGCTCGACCAGCTCGAGACCGAGCAGGGTCAGTTCCAGAGCCAGCTCTGGCAGCTCGATCGCCAGGTCGACGCGATCGCCCGCAACGACCGCATGATCGACATGATGAGCAAGCGTCAGAACACGATCGACAAGCACAGCCGCTACCGGGCCGAGAGCCTCGATCAGGTCAACGTCCGCGTCGCCGACATCCGGGCTCGCCAGGAAGCCCAGCTCGAGTCGCTGTCGAAGACCACGACCGCGAACAACTACGAGAACCGGGCCCGCCTGGACCTCGATGGTCGCAACTCCCCGAGCAACGCGGTCCGCACCTTCGCCCCGAAAAGCAAGACCCCGGTCATCGAGGTCAAGCCCGAGGACGTGAAGACCGAAGCCCCGAAGGCCTCGGCCTCCATCGAGCGCCCCGGAACGCTCGCGGCGAAATCTCAGTAAGTCTCCCATCCAAGTCAGGATGGCTCAGGCCCCCGGCAACGGGGGCTTTTCATTGGCATCCATTGGCACCAGTGGGACCGGCCTCCGGCCGGTCTTTGACCTCTCGTATTGGTGCGGTCAGCCGCTGACGCCAGACTCGTTGACCGGCCGGAGGCCGGTCCCACTGATGGCGTCGGGATACCACCCAAATCTCCCCACCCCCAATCCTCCCGATTCCATCAAGATCGGTCTCGGTTTGGTGGCATCTGGGGTCGAGTGCCGATAATCTCTCTGGTTGCCCGGCCGGGAAGCGGTGTTTCTACACCCACGCCCGACGGGCCGAACTGTCCGCGGACAGGATGTCCGCAGACGAAGGCCATCGGGGCCACCAGCGGCGGAGGCGAACCACTCGTGCCATTCTTCGATCGACTCTTGGGATTGTTCAGCGTCGATATGGGTATCGACCTGGGAACTTGCAACACCCTTGTCGCCGTGCGCGGCCAGGGCATCGTGCTCAACGAACCTTCCGTGGTCGCCGTCATCAAGGGCACCAGCACCGTCCTGCACAATGGCGAAGCCGTTGGCTGGAAGGCCAAAGAGATGCTCGGCAAGACGCCCGGCGGCATCACCGCCGTCCGCCCGCTCAAGGACGGCGTCATCAGCGACTTTGAAATCACCGAGGCCATGCTCGGCTACTTCATCCGCAAGGTGAACGGCAAGAGCAAGATCTTCGGACCCCGCGTCGTCATCTCCATCCCCTCGGGCATCACCGAGGTCGAGAAGCAGGCCGTCATCCAGTCGGCGGAGAACGCCGGCGCCCGTCGCATCTTCCTCATCGAAGAACCCCTCGCCGCCGCCATCGGCGCCGGCCTGCCCTTCACCGAAGCGACTGCCTCGATGATCGTCGACATCGGCGGCGGCACGACCGAGGTCGCGATCCTCTCGCTCGGCGGCCTAGCCACGTGTGAATCGGTCCGCGTCGCCGGCGACGACATGGACGAGGCGATCATCGCCCACATGAAGCGCACCTACAACATGATGATCGGCGAGCAGACCGCCGAGCGCATCAAGATCGAAGTCGGCAGCGCCTCGCCCGTTGGCCCCGAAACCACCATGGAAGTCCGCGGCCGCGACATGATCAGCGGCTTGCCCCGCAAGACGGTGATCACCAGCGAAGAGATCCGCGAGGCCCTGCAGGAGCCTGTCACCGCGATCATCGAGGCCGTCACCCGCACGCTCGAGAAGGCCGAGCCCGAACTCGCCGCCGATCTCGTGCTCAACGGCATCACCATGGCCGGCGGCGGATCGCTGCTGCGTGGCCTGTGCCAGGTCGTGCAAAAGGCCACCGGCCTCGACACCCACCTCGCCGACGACCCGCTCACCTGCGTCGCGCGTGGCACCGCCGTGTATCTCGAGCACCTCGACGAATGGAAGGACTCGCTCGAAGACAGCATGAAGCGCTAAACGGCCTTTCCCGCCCCCGAGCCGGAGGCTCGGACGCTCGAACGGATCAGAGATCGACAGGGACATGTCGAGACTGCCCCACCAATCCACCGCTTCCCGACTGCTGATGCCCGGCGTCGTGATCGTGCTCATCATGCTGAGCCTCACGAAGCTCTCGTGGATCGAGTGGCTGAGTTCGGTCGCCAAGATCCCGACTGCGATTCTGACGCCGGGCAGCGCTGTGGTTTCGCTCGCTTCCGGCTGGGTGCTGCCGGCGAAACGCCCGATCGTCACGAGCGATCGCGAACGGGCCCTAGTCGAGGAACTCGAACACTGGAAGACTCTCTACCAGCGCGAGGAACGCAACAACGAGAAGCTCCGAAGACAGATGAGCGAGCTGCAACGCGGCAGCCTCATCAACCCGGAGAGCAACATCACACAGTTCGTGGCCCCGGTTGTCGGAATGTCGTCGGATCTTTCCAGCGGGCTGCTTCGCGTGCGAGCGGGCGAGAGCATCGGCGTCGTGCAGGGCACGGTGGCCGTGACCGACGGCGTCCAGATCGTGGGTCGCGTCACCAGCGTGAGCGGTCCGACATCGCTCATCCAGCCCGTGACTCGAAAAGGCGGGCCGAAGGTCGCCGGACGGGTCATGGTCGATGAGCCCAACAACATCGGGCTGAAATGCCTGCTCGAACCCATCGGGCTTCGCTTCCGAGGCGTTGTCGAAGCTCCCGATGCGTCCTCGGCCAATGCGGCCACACCGAAGCCGGAGCCCGGCCACACCGTGCGGCTCGACGACGACCGCTGGCCCGAGAGCGCCCAGCGATTCGTGCTCGGCAAGGTCGAGAGTGTCGAAGCCGACCCAGCGAATCCGCTCCGCACCATTGTCACCGTGGTGCCGACGGTCGAAGTAGAACGCGTCAGCGAGGTCACACTTCGCATCGCCAGCGACTCGGGAAAGGGGACGACGCCATGAATGTCATCGCCGTCCTCGTCGCCGGGTATGTCTGTTTCTCCCTGGAGCTTGGACTCCGCAAAGCCCTCGCGGTCGGGAGCGACGGCGTCGCGCCGTCGTTCGTGTTCATCCTGTGCGTGCTCATCGCACTGAGCGCTCCGTCGTCGGTCGCCATGTGGACCTGCATGATCCTCGGGCTCCTCACCGACCTGACCTGGCCCCACGAGATCGCCGGCGGCGTGAGCACCCGCGTGATCGTCGGCCCATACGCGATCGCCTATCTCGTCGCCTGCCAGTTCGTACTCAGCATCCGCGGCAACATGTTCCGCCGAAACCCGCTCACGCTCGGGTTTCTCTGCTGCTTCGGGATGGCGATCGCACAAGTCGTCGTCGTCGCGATCTACACGTTCCGATCGGGCTACACACCAGAAATCGCCTGGGACCCGACTTCGCAATTGCTCTCCCGACTGGGCGTCGCGTTGTACACGGGGATCGTCGGGATCGTTGTCGGTATCTTCGCCAGCCCGCTGACCGCGGCTCTCGGTGTGCATCAGCCGCCGCAGCGCCGTTTCACGCGGCCGATTTACTAGCCGCAACGCCCGCGCGGCCGGTCGAAGCCGCAAGAGTCTGCCCGCGGCTCTCAGACGCAACGCATCCGAAATCCGTCGCCAACGAAGCAATGATTCGCCATGCTGCTGCGCAAGAGCCCCGAAGAGATCGCCCGCCGTGCCAGTGTCTCGATCGACGCGGCGACGCTGCATGGGGCTCAGACCATTCTCGATGAAGTCCGCTCCGGTGGCGAGCCAGCGCTCCGCCGGGTCGCGGAGCGCCTGGGAGACGTGAAGCCCGGTGAGCCGCTCGTGCTCGATCGTGCGGCGATCGCAACGGTTGCGGCCGGCGTGCCGCGCGATCAGGTGGAACTGCTCGAACGCACCGCGTCTCGCATCCGCGTCTTTGCTCAAGCCCAGCGCGACACGCTGCACTCGCTCGACATGGCGGTTCCCGGCGGCCGCGCCGGGCACTTCATCGCGCCCATGGACGCCGCGGGCTGCTACGCCCCCGGAGGACGCTACCCGCTGCCGTCGAGTGTGCTCATGACCGCGATCACGGCACGCGTCGCCGGAGTGCGGACCGTCGTCGTCGCCAGCCCCAAGCCCACCCCAATCACCATCGCCGCGGCCCACGTCGCGGGTGCCGACATGCTCCTCGCCGTGGGCGGCGCCCAAGCCGTCGGTGCCATGACTTTCGGCATCGGCACCACGGCCCCAGCCATCCCCCGCTGCGACGTCATCGTCGGCCCCGGCAACCGCTGGGTCACCGCCGCCAAGAAACTCGTCCAGGGCGAAGTCGCGATCGACATGCTCGCGGGCCCCTCCGAGCTGCTCATCATCGCCGACGAGACGGCCGACCCTGCCGCTGTCGCCGCCGACCTGCTCGCTCAGGCCGAGCACGACACCGACGCCGTCCCGACGCTCGTGACCACCTCCGAGTCGCTGGTCGCTCGCGTCAACGCCGAGCTGGAGAAGCAACTCGCAACTCTCCCCACCGCCGCCACCGCGCGAGCCGCCCTGAACAACGGCGGCGTCGTGCTCGCCGCATCCATCGACGACGCCATCACCATCGCCGACCGCGTCGCGCCCGAACACCTGCAGGTGATGACCCGCGACGCACGGGCCGTCGCCGAGAAGCTCAGCCACTACGGCGCGGTCTTCATCGGCAGCCGTTCCGCCGAGATCTTCGGCGACTACGGCGTCGGACCCAACCACGTCCTCCCCACCGCCGGCACCGCCCGCTTCAGCGCGGGTCTTTCCGTGTTCCATTTCCTCCGCATCCGGACGTGGTTGGAGATGAACGCGCCCGACCTCGCCGCCGCCGTCCGCGACGCGGCGACCCTCGCACGCCTGGAAGGCCTCGAGGCCCACGCGCGAGCCGCGGAACAGCGGCTGCGTGTTTGATGCGAGCCTTGGGTGCTAACATTGCCTCCACTTTCGAGAGGCTTATGAACTACGACGCCCACCAACCCATCATCAACGACCTCGAGGCGCGGATCGTGACCATCCGCGACTCGCTTTAACTACGACTCCAAGATCGCCCGCCTCAAAGACCTTGAAGAGCAGATGAACGGCAACGGCTTCTGGGACAACCAGGACCGCGCCCGCAAGATCGTGAACGAGGTCAAGGCCCTGAAGGCCATCACCGAAGGCCTCCGCACCGCCATCAAGGACTTCGACGACGCACGGCTGGGCTACGAGATGTCCAAGGAAGCCGGCGACAAGGACCTCCTCGCCGAGGCCGACGCCCAGCTCTTCGCGCTCGTCGGCCGCATGGAGAAGATCGAGCGCCAGTCGCTCCTCTCCGGCAAGCACGACGCCAAGAACTGCTTCGTCACCGTCGCCGCCGGCGTCGGCGGCACCGAGGCCCAGGACTGGACCGAGATGCTCTTCCGCATGTACGTCTTCTACTGCGAGAAGATGGGCTGGGAACTCGAAGAAGTCGACAAGGGCTTCGGCGAAGTCGGCCTCGACTCGGTCACGCTGCACGTCAAGGGCCCGTTCGCCTTCGGCTACCTCTCCTGCGAACGCGGCACCCACCGCCTCGCCCGCGTCTCGCCCTTCAACGCCCAGGGCAAACGCCAGACCTCCTTCGCCAGCGTCGAGGTCACGCCCGAGTTCGAGGAAGTCGACATCAAGATCCCCGAAACCGATCTTGAGGTCACACCCTTCGTCCGCGCCAGCGGCCCCGGCGGCCAGAACGTCAACAAGGTCGCCAGCGCCATCCGCGTGGTGCACAAACCCACCGGCATCATGATCGTGAGCAGCACGTATCGCGATCAGCCGCAGAACAAGAAGCAGTGCTTGGCCATTCTCCAGGCCCGCCTCGAACAGATGGCCGAAGAACAGCGCGACAAAGAGATCGCGGCGGCCCAGGGCGGCGCGATGGACCGCGGCTGGGGCACCCAGATCCGTTCCTACGTCTTCTACGACAACCGCGTGAAGGACCACCGCACCGGCGTCGAGACCTCCGACTACGAGTCCGTGCTCCGCGGCGACATCGCCGACTTCATCGACGCGGAACTCAAGCGCCGTCGCGCTGAGAAGGAAGCGAAGAAGTAAGGCCCGACGTGCAACCCACACAAGCAACAAGGCCTCCGGACACTCCGGAGGCCTTGTTCATTTTTTGCAACTCGAAAAGGACGCCGCTTAGCGACGAGCCAGCAGATCGCGGATCTCGGTGAGCAGCTTCTCCTCTCCCGTCGGCCCAGCCGGAGCGGGCGCGGGCTTCTCAGCCTCGAAACGCTTGCGAGCGGTGTTGAAGGCCTTCACCACCAGGAAGATGCAGAACGCCAGGATGATGAAGTTGATCGTCACCGTCACGAACGAGCCGTAGGCCAGCACCGGGCCATAGCCACGGGCCGCGTCGAGCGACAGATTCGGGTTCGTCTTGAGCTGCTCCGCGACCGTCCCACCCAGCGGGATGAACCGGTTGTTGAAGTCGACGTTGCCCGCCATGCCGACGATCGGCATGATGATGTCCTTGATCAGCGAGTTGACGATGCCGCCGAACGCGCCGCCGATGATCACACCGACCGCCAGGTCGAGCATGTTGCCCTTGAGCGCGAACTCCCGAAACTCCTTGACAAAGCCCATTGCAGATTCCCTTTCGTGTAGGCCGCGGGTCAATAGCCTGGCGTGGACAGCCTGACAGACGCCGCCGCGGAATTGGGGGCGAGTATAACCCCGGGCAGACGTGACACAAGGGAAAAGTTCCGAGGTCGGGTCATGGAGCCAGCGACGGCGCTAGCGCCGGTTCGGGGCGCCGCATCCCGGGCACTTTGTGCGCGTCGCCTCGGCGAGCACGCCGCAATACGCACACGCGGTCGCCGCCATTGATCCGGGACCGTCGCCGCTCGAGACGTCCGTTGTGCGTTGCTGAACGAGCGGGGGCTTCCGACCCCGCAAAATGCCGACAATACCACCACCGATCACGAGCGTGCCCACGACTGCCATGAGCAGCGGGACGATCACGAAGATGCCGGACGCAGACCCCGAGGCGAACCGCGACATCCCGATCGTCATAGTCAGCCACAGCACCAAGAACGCGGACAGCACGACCGCGCCGGACACACGTCCCGTCGCCGTTGCCGGTCGGCCCGGCCCCTTGGCGTCGTCGCAATCGGATATCCCCGGCTCGATCATGCGTCGCCTCCCGGATCAGATCGCACCACGAACTCGACAGTGTACTGGGAGTCCGCACGGTCTCATTGCGATGCCCGGCGTGCCAGGGCACTCCGACGGACAGAATCCAAACTGAAGGCTCGATTCGCTGGAAACCGTCGGGTCGGCACTCGGCACAGACCCAGATCGAAAAGGCCGGGGTGGGATTCGAACCCACGAAGCTTGCGCAACGGATTTGCAATCCGCTCCATTTGTCCACTCTGGCACCCGGCCGTTG
>JBILLU010000329.1:0-2602 GCA_044375915.1 Phycisphaerales bacterium | reverse complement strand
AATCAACGAGGCTGAGACATTCACCACAGAGACACAGAGGCACAGAGAGAGAACAGGGGTTCAAGACCGAGTTGCCTTAAACACAGGCTATCTCTCTGTGCCTCTGTGTCTCCGTGGTGAACTGCCTCACGCCTTCGCCGGCAAGGTCCGGAAATCGCCTGATTGCGACCGCGTGGGCGTGCCCTGCTTGCTGGCACGGATGCTGCGATAGACCTCGAGGTGCTTCTCGTGCATCATGTCGGCCCGCAATTCGGGGCGGCGGGAGGCCTCGACGCGCTCGCGGGCCAGGCGCGACACCTCGGCTTCGTCGAAGCGGAGCATGGCGAGCGCGAGCTCCATCACGTCCATCGGGTCGTTGAGCACGACGCCGTCGCGGGGGAGCGTCATCAGTTCGGTCGCGCCGTTGTACGCGGTGGTGATGACCGGCACGCCGCAGGCCAGGGCTTCGAGGACGACGAGCGGACACGGGTCATAGAGCGTGGGCAGCACGAAGACGTCCGACGCGTGGTACGCGGGGACCGGGTCTTCGACATCGCCGAGGAACGCGACGTCGTTGGCGACGCCCATCGCCTGAGCGAGGCGCTTGTACTTGGGGATGTCGCCGCCGCCGACGACGAGCAGGCCCGCGTCGCGGCCGCGGCCGCGGAGATGGGCCATCGCAGCGAGAATGCGATCCACGCCCTTGAGTTTGAAATCGTGCGCAACGGTCAGATAGATCGTGCGGCTCTGCCAGCCGAGTTCCGCCCGGATGCGGTTGCGGTTGCCGCCGCCCACGGGAGAGTGTGGCGGGACCTCCTCGGGCTTGAAGCGATCGGTGTCGGTGCCGTTGTGGATGACGACGACGCGCGACGGGTCGATCGGGTAAGTCGAGAGGATCTGGCGCCGGACCATCTCAGAGACCGCGATGATGGTGGCCGAACCCTTCTTGTCGTACTGGCGGCGTTCGAGGCGGCGGAACTCGCGATAGCGGGGGAGCAGGCCGTAGCCAAGAGGGCGGGCCCAGCGGAGCAGGCCGTGGGCGAGGCGGCTGCGCTGGCGGTAGACGTAGCGGCGGACGCCGTGGTGAGGCATAATGACGTCGGCGTACCAGCCGTCGCCCATGTCGTGCACGATGTCGAAGTTCTCTTTGGCGATGAGCTTCTGCACCGCCGCGGCGAAGCGGAGGCGACGCGAACCGAACACCGCCGAGCCGACCTCAACGAGATTGGTGCGGGCCTCGCCGGGGGCGCCCCGGATCTGGCGGGCGTAGATGGAGACGTGATGCCCCGAGGCCAGCAGCCGCACGGCGTGATCGTGCGTCCAGCGCTGGGCCCCGCCCCCCACGGCGTCGTACCGGTCCAGCACAAACGCGATTCGCATGCTCTCTTTGGGCATCTGTTGGGAAGTGTAGCGGGAGGGAAGGGGAGCAGGGGAGGAGGGGAGCAGCGGAGCAGGGAAGACGGGATCACGATTCAGCGGCGTTTGCAGTTGTATCGGGTGATTGCCTTATGTCGGCGGGATTGCAGGTCTTACGCGTTGGAGGCTTGAACAACGCGAACGGCAATCACTCTCGCCGCCCTCCTCCAACTCATCCCTCCAACCTTCCCACTCACTCCACCCTCGTTCCCTCCGCGTACGACATCGCGAACCAGATCGCGGCGTCTTCGCGGGCGGCGAAGCGTTTGAGTGACTCCATCGCGAACCCGAACTCGTCGGCGGTGATGAGCTCGTGCAGCAGCAATTGGTCCTTGCAGCCGTGGAGGATGCCGACGATGTTGTGGATCAGCGGCACGAACGACTCGTCGTTGCTGCAGCCGCCGAACCAGACCCAGGCGTTGCGCTTGGGCTTGGCCCCCGCTTGGTGGAGCAGTTGTACGAGGCGGCGGCCGACGAAGGGGTCGTTGCCGAAGCGGTCGTAGAGGCGGATGTAGGCCCGCCACACGTTCATGACGCCGGGCGGCTGGGGGTGCAGGCGGAGCACGTCGTGGTCGTCGTCGGCGAGGATGATGCGACCGCCGGGCTTCACCGAGATCAGCATGTGCCGCACCACCGCGAGCGGATCGGGAACGTGCTCGAGGAGGAACCGCGTGACGGCGATGTCGAACCCGGCGCGTTCATCGGGGCGCAGGGGAAGATGCAGCGCGTCGCCGCGGCGGAACTCGATCTGCGCCATGCCCAGCGCGGCGTCGCGTGCCTTCGCGAGTTGGTCTTCGCTGCGTTCGACGCCGAGGACGTAGCCGCGGACTCCGGTGGCCTCGCCCATCGCGACGGCGAGCTGACCCAGGCCGCAGCCAACATCGAGGCAGCGCTGCCCGGGGCGGATCTGCATCTCGTCGATGGTGCGGCGGTTGATGAGGTCGTTGAGAGCGGCGAGCCGCGTCTGCTCGGCCTCGTGCGTGCCGTGGACGTAGACGCTGTCACGATCCGGCTTGGGGCTGGATGCGGTCATGGGAGGATGCTACCTCGCGGCTTGTAAGCGGGTTCGAGATCACGCCGCGGGACGAGCGGCTTCGTCCCGACGCACCGGGGCGGCGGGTTCTAGCACCAGCGGCGAGGTCGGTTTGGCCTCGATCGCCTGGGCCGCGTTCTCGACCGCTTTCGCGTTCTCGGCGGCCTTCTCGGC
>JBILLU010000108.1:0-10950 GCA_044375915.1 Phycisphaerales bacterium | reverse complement strand
GACCAGCGGCGTCGTGCAGACCGGAACGGTGAAGCCCGCCTCCGAATCCGTCTCCGAATCCGACGCCGCCGCCGACGCATCCAAGAAGTAGCCGCCGGGCATCCGGTGGCATCGCACGCCCGGCGATCCTCGCTCATGCCCAACGATCCCGACAGCCTCGTCGATCTCACGAACGCCCGAAGCGAGTTTGAGGCGTCCATCATGATCGGCGTCCTCAAGGACCGCGGCATCCCCGCGTTTACCTTCGCCAACGCCGGAATGACACTCCAATGGGAAGTCGCAGGATCGCTGCCCTTCCGTGTCTGCGTCCGGCGCGACGACCTTGTCCGCGCGAGAGACGCCCTGCGTGAGGCCCGTTCCGAATCCGTCGACATCGACTGGAAACAGGTCGAGGTCGGTTCGTTACCCGACGCGGCGCAGAAGCAACTCGACGACGAGCCACGACCCTTTGTATTGGAATGGCTCACGCGCTGGGGGCTGGCTGTTGTGGCGTTCGCGATGGCCCTGTGGGCCGTCTGGGTCGCCAGCGGCCGGCTCATCTGATCCACGCGAAACGTCGCCGACACGATCAACGCCCGTCATTGGGCACAAACCACCGCAGCTTCCAGTTGGACCCTTCCAGCCTCATGTCAAACCCGACCCACGGGTACTCCTGCGGATCGAGGTAATGCTGCCGCACGCGAAAGATGTTGGGCCCGACGACTTCGTACCGAACGCCGGGCGTGAGATCGCCCTGGGGCAGCACCTTGAACACCTGCTCCACATCGCCGCGCCGCCTCTTGAGTTCGCGAAACGCCCAGCCGGGGTCGTGGCCGCGCTGATAGAACTCATCACGCGTCATATCGCTCAGCACCTGCTCGGTGAATGTCTTCTCGTCGTCCTCACGCATCGTCGTCGCGATATGGAAGATGAGATCCCGCGCATTGCGGCTGACCAATGTCTTCGTCCCGTCCGGGTTCTTGATCACCGGCTCACTGGTCGCGGTCTTGCTCGTTGCGGCATCAAGCACGGCGAGGTCTTCGCCGTACACCGGCTGAATGCCCGTCTGTGCGCCGGGCAGATTCGCCAACGGCGGGTTGTAGTGGATGTATCGCGTCTCGCACCCTGCAACCGCCAGCGGCGTTGCGATCGCGACGATCTTCACGACTCCAAGCGAATGGCGCCGCGGCGTCCGCGAAGCCTTCCAACCGTCACTTCCGGCGTTTTCGTCCCGGCACACGTTCACACCAACGCTCCCTTGCCCGAGACCACAACCGAGGCCGGAGCCTTGCTCACCGGCACCGTCTCGGCGTTGCCCCGCCCGCGTCGCCAGCAATCGTGAACCTCGTAGTCTGTCTTTGGGTCCGTGGTGTCGGTCCGGGTGTGGCAGCCGCGGCTCTCGTCGCGCCACGCCGCCGACCGTGCGACCAGTGCGCCGACCAGCAGCATGTTCTGCACCTCCCAGCCCGCCGGTTCGTCGAAAATCTTGTCGAGGGTATAACGAGCCCAGAAATCGAGCATGTCGCCCACGTCCCGCAGCTTGGCCCCGCTGCGTTCGATGCCGACGTTCTTCCACATCGCGCTGCGGAGGCTGGAGCGGACGTCGTCGAGGTCCAGTTCGCCCTGGTCGCTGGGACGGATGTCGCTGATCACCGAGACCGGCGCGGGACGGGCGGGTGTGGTCCAGCCGCTTGGTCGCGTGGTCTGCGTGCCGTTGGCTGTCTTCATCTCGGCGCAGGTGTGCCCTGCGATCTCGCCCATGACGAGACCCTCGAGCAGCGAGTTGCTGGCGAGGCGGTTGGCACCGTGCAATCCGGTGCTGGCGGCCTCGCCGACGACGTAGAGCCCGGGCACGTCGCTGCGCCCGGCGAGATCGGTGTGCACGCCGCCGATCATGTAGTGCGCCGCGGGATGCACAGGAATCAGGTCCTCCGCGGGGTCGAGATCGAACTTCTTCAGCAGGGCGCAGATGCCCGGGAAACGCCGCTGGAATCCCTGAATGTGGCGGCAATCCAGCCACACATGGCTGCCGCCCGCGGCCGAGGCCTGCTTGGCGATCTGGCGCACGATGGCGCGGCTCACCACATCGCGCGGGGCCAGTTCCGCCAGCGGATGCACGTCGAGCATGAAGCGGTAGTGCGAGGAATCGAGCAGGTACGCGCCCTCGCCCCGCACGGCCTCGGTGATGAGCCAGCGAGCGGCGCCGGGCAGGTAGAGCGTGGTCGGGTGGAACTGCACGAACGCCATGTCGCTGACGGTGGCGCCGGCGCGATAGGCCATGGCGAGGCCGTCGGCGGTGGCCTGGGCGGGGTTGGTGGTCTCGCGGAAGAGCACGCCCGCGCCGCCGCTGGCGAGGATGGTGGCCTTGGCCCAGATCATCTGCAGGCCGTACTTGGGGTGGTAGGTGATCGCGCCCATGACCGGCGATCCGGGCTCGTTGCCGGGGGTGATGAGATCGAGCGCGAAGCAGTTCTCAAAGACGCGTACACCGGTGGTGCCGCGGACTTTCTCGACCAGGCATCGCTGCAGCTCGCGGCCAGTGGCGTCGCCGTCGGTGTGGACGATGCGGCTGGCGCTATGCCCGCCCTCGCGGCCGACGGCGAGCTCGCCCTCGGCGTTGGTGTCGAGCCGCATGCCCCAGGACATGAGCTGGCGCAGACTCCGCGGCCCGTGCTCGACGATCGCCCGCACCGCGTCGTGATCGCACAGGCCCGCCCCGGCGACGAGCGTGTCCTGCACGTGCGACTCGGTCGAGTCGTCCTTCGTGAGTACCGCGGCGATGCCGCCCTGGGCCCAGGCGGTGTTGGTGGACTTGAGGTCGCCCTTGGAGAGCACGATGACGTCGCCGTGCTCGCTGGCGGCCACCGCGGCACGCAGGCCGGCGACGCCAGCGCCGATGACGAGCGTGTCCGTAAAGATCTGCGGCAGCAGCGTCGATCGGAAGGGGATCAGGTAACGGCGTTGGTCGAAGAGGCGGTCCATGAGCCCTTGTCTGGTTGGTCGGTCTTTGGTGGAACGGGCGTGCCGCCCGTCATGGATTCGTCACCCGACAACGGACAGACGCGACGGAGCTCCCGCCGATCGGCTGTTATCCGCACCCACACCCACCCGCCGCCGCTCCCACCGGCTCCGGCACCGGTCCCAACATGCGGTCGAGCTTCTTCTGCAGGAAGCGGCCGTGGTGTTCGACGTGCCAGATGGCGTAGGAGAGAATGGTGCGGACGGACTGCTCGCCGCGTTCGGGGTGGAGGGCGACGCGGTCGTACTGCTCGGGCTCGAGGCCGGCGAGCCATTGGAACGACCACATCCGCATCGTGTGCACGACGGCGACGAAGCCGCCGATCAGGCTGGCGGGGTCACCCTGCTGCACTTCGCGCGGGATCGCGTAGAGGTTGCTGTCGATGAAAGCGTTCTCGTCCCAGACCGCGAGCATCGGCTTGTCCTCGGCGATGGCGCGACGCATGCGGTGGACGAAGACGAGCTCTGCGTCGGCGACGTGGCCCAGGAGCATCCGCACCGACCAGCGGCCGACATCGGCGTCGGGCAGGAAGGCCTGGTCCATCTGCTCGGCGGAGAGGCTGAAGACGCGGGGGTCGAAGTTCGCGACGCCGCGGCGGTAGCGGCCGAGCATCTCGCCGATGGGGAGGGCGGCGATGTCTTTGGCGGAGCCGGCGGGGATGATGAGTTTCTGAGGGCCGGACTTGCAGCCGCAACCGCCGCTGCCCGAGCCGCCGCAACAGCCGGATTCGGCTTCGGTCGCGGCGCCATTGGCAGCCCCAGACGAGGCCCCATTTGCAGTCTTGTTCTTACCCCCGCAGCATTCGCCGTTGGCCATGGCAGAGTCCTTTCGCGTGAACGAATCCTGAACGTGAGATGGTAGGGGACGCGAACGGTTCCGCGACCGGGCGCGGGAGGCCTTGCTTCGGACCGATCCGAGGCTTGCAGAGCCTCGTCAGCCTCGGCGTCTTCGGAGCGGACGTCCTCGCTTCGGACGGTGGCTCGGGCGATGATCGGGCCTATCTTCGCCCATGACCGCCTTTCCTCGCCGGCTTGCCCTGCGGGTCACGACCATGCCGCGTGACACGAACCACTACGGCACCATCTTCGGTGGCGTCATCCTCAGTTACATCGATCAGGCCGGGTTCGTCGAGGCCCGCCACCACGGGCAGCACCGCTGGGTGACCGCCGCCATCGACCGGGTGGAGTTCAAGGCTCCGGTTCAGGTGGGCGATGTCGTGAATTTCTACGCGACGACTGTGAAGACCGGCACGAAATCCGTCACAGTCACCGTGGAGGTCGAGGCCGAGCGGTACCTGGACTCCTCGGTCGTCCCCGTGACCGCCGCGACGCTGGTGATGGTGGCGGTGGACTCCAAGGGCACCCCGATTCCGTTCCGACAGCCTCCCACGGCGTGAGAATTCGCGTACACTCAGGGCCATGTCGCAGTCCTCGTTCGTCACGCACAATCTCGTTGGCAATGTCGTCATCGCGCAGCTCGAGCGCGAGAAGATCACCGAGCACGAGTGTCAGGTCATCCTCACGGAGCTGACGAACGCCGCCGCCAAATGTCAGCACCACCTCGCGGTGGACCTGTCCAAGGTCACGCTGATCGCTTCGGCCGGCCTGGGCGCGCTGATCACCCTGAACAAGACCATCAAGGCCAAAGGCGGCAAGGTCGTCTTCTTCGCCATGAGCGAGGAGCTGCTGCAGGTCTTCAAGCTGACGCGGCTGAACACGCTGCTGACGATCGTGAAGGACAAGGACGCCGCCGTGAAGGCCGCGCTGTAGCACTCGTTGCCTCGATGCCGCGTGCTTCGGTGCCTTCTTCCATGTCACCCACGCCGCTCACGTCGAATCCCCGCCTCGCCGTCATGCTCTCCGGCGGCGGCCGGACGCTGCTCAACCTGCTGAAGCACATCGACGCGGGAACGCTGCACGCGACCGTCGCGTTGGTCATCGCGTCGAGTGAGTGTGTCGGGGCGCAGCGGGCCCGGGAGGCGGGGTTGCAGGTCGTCGTCGAGCCGGGCCGCATTCCGCGCGAGCGGCTTGGTGAACTTCTTCTCGCCCACCGCGTCGAATGGGTTGTGCTCGCCGGTTATCTCAAACTCGTCGACATCCCGTCCGGCTTCGATGGCCGCGTAGTGAACATCCATCCGGCGCTCTTGCCCCGGCACGGCGGCCCCGGCATGTACGGCCACCGCGTGCACGAGGCCGTCATCAAGGCCGGCGACACCGAGACGGGGTGCACCGTGCACCTGTGTGATTCACGCTACGACACGGGGCCGTTGGTGCTGCAGAAGCGCGTGCCGGTGCTGGCTGGCGACACACCCGACGACGTGGCGAAGCGCGTCTTCGAGGCCGAGTGCGAGGCGTATCCGGAGGCACTGCGGAAGTTATTCGCGGGCTTTCAAGGAGAATCACGTGCGCATTAGCCGCCGTGGTATCGACGCAATCTGCCTCGGGTTTTTTCTCTCGGCGTTCTCCGCGTCCTCCGCGGTGAAATGCCTTGCCTCGGTCGCCGCGACGCACGAAGACCCCACCAGCGCGCCCGACCTCTCCAAGCTCTCCCCCGACGAACTCGACCGCCGCCTCGACGCCGCGCTGGCAAAGAGGGACTTCGACGCCGCCGAGCCGCTGCTGCGCCGGTCAATCGAGCTGCGCCCGCGTGAGTTCGTGCCGCTCTACAACCTCGCGTGCGTCCGATCGGCGAAAGGCGACACGGCCGAGGCAGGCACGCTTCTCGTTCGCGCCGTCGAGAACGGCTTTGACGATTGCCGCAAATTGACCCGCGACGCCGACCTCGCCGCGGTGCGTGCGGCCAACAACGGCGCGGGCGACGCCAACTACCGCAAGCTGATCGACAACTGGCCGACCGTGCTCAACGCGCGGCGGGACGCGAACCTGAACCAGATCCGCCGCATCTTCGACAAGACCGACGCCGACTCGAAGGTCGAGTACACCGAGCACATTGACGAGAAACGCCGCTTCATCTATCGCACCGCTTACACCGAATCGGAATTCAACAAGGCCCGCGCCGAGCTCGACGCCATCGCCGACTGGGCGGAGAAAGCTGTGTTCCCCGGGCTGTGGAACCCTGATGAGGTAAAGCTCGACCCGTGGGTGATCATCGTGCTGCCGAGCAATCGGGATTTCGAGAAGTGGCTGCTGGTCACGTTCGGCCCCGGCGTCCGCACGGGCCTCGCCACCGTCGGCGGCTCGTATGTGCACGAGCGCAAGCAACTCGTCTCGCAGGATCTGGGCAGCACCCTGCGGCACGAGTTCTTCCATGTGCTGCACTGGCGACATCTCACCCACACCGGCGTCGAGCAGCCGTACTGGGTGCAGGAGGGGCTTGCGAGCCTTGTCGAAGACGTCGAGCCGCTGTCGCCGGGGAGCGATGTGAAGCCGCTGCCCTCGTGGCGCACCAACATTGTGCTCAGGCGTGAGCGGAGCGGGACGCTGCTGCCCATGGAGCGATTCGCGAAGCAGAGCCGCGACAAGTTTCTCAGCGGGCAGCAGCTCGCGAACTACGCCCACGCGCGGGCGATCTTCTACTACCTGTACCAGCAGAACAAGCTCGGCGCGTGGTACGCGGCGGCGAGTGACGCGAAGTCGCCGCCGGACGCGGCGTGCCTGAAGCCCTTCG
The DNA here is from genome assembly GCA_044375915.1 of Phycisphaerales bacterium. Lineage (GTDB taxonomy): Bacteria > Planctomycetota > Phycisphaerae > Phycisphaerales > UBA1924 > JAFEBO01. The sequence goes on along the minus strand of JBILLU010000108.1, from coordinate 4,325 downwards.
AAACAGTCTTCGCCAAGCCGCTGAAGGACTTCGACAAGGAATTCCGGGCCTGGGTGCGCAAACTGCCCGAGGTGGCCGAGGAGATCCGTCCCGGCATGGCGAGCCTTGGCGTTGAGGTCGAGTCTGGCCGCGGCGACGGACTCGTCATCACTTCCATCATCGAGCCGCCGGGAACCAAAGAACGCTCGCTCCTCGGCCGCAGCACGCTCCGCGGCGTGCAGGGCGAGCTCAAGACCGGCGACGTGATCACCGCGATCGACAAGAAGCCGACCCGCGACATCGCCGATCTCGTCCGCGTGCTCAGCGAGTACAAACCCGACGACGAGGTGAGTGTGTCGTACCTCCGCAAGGGAGCGCCCGGCGAGGCGCGGATCAAGTTGGTCGTGCGTCAGTGAAGCGAGTGCGGTCGAAAGGCGCGGACATCGTTCGGTGGTGCCTGAGACTGTGTGCGTAGACGCCGAGGTTTCGATGCCAAGCCTCCTCAGCCTTGGCGTCGTTGGAGAAGTTCTTCCCCGGTAGCCGCGGACAGATCGGATCGCAGTTGCTCACACCGGCAAACGCGAACGCCGATAAACCATGCATGTCCGACGTGCGTTCCGTCTCCATCCTCGGCTTCGGCGCCTTCGGCCGCTTCATGGCGCGGCACCTGACGCCGCACGTCGCGGTGAGTACGTTCGATCGCGATCCAAACGCCGTTTCGGTCGAAGACGTGCGTCGCGTGTCGCTGGCTGAGGCTGCCGCCGCCGATGCGATTGTGCTCGCCGTGCCGGTGCAGCACATGGAGCCGCTGCTGCGCGATCTCGCTCCGCTTCTGGCGAAGACGCTCGCCGCTCGCGCGGGTGAGCCGCCTCTAGTGCTCGATGTCGCGTCCGTGAAGTTGAAGCCGGTCGAACTCATGACGCGGCTGCTGCCGCCGAATGTCCCGATCATCGCCACGCATCCGCTCTTCGGCCCCGAGAGCGGCAAGCACGGAATCGAGAACCTGCCGCTCGCGTTCTGCCCGGTGCGGGCTGAAGCCGATCTCGTCGCGAGCGTGCGATCGTTCCTCGCCGACACGCTGCGGCTGCGCGTCATCGACATCTCGCCCGACGAGCACGATCGCCAGATGGCGTATGTGCAGGGTCTTACGCACCTCATCTCGCGAGCGGTGGGGGAGATGCATCTGCCCGACACGCCGCTCGCGACCGCGGCCTACGAACGCTTCCTCGCGATGCGATCGAACCTCCGCGCCGATTCGTGGGAGTTGTTTGTCACGATCGAACGCGAGAATCCGTATGCCAAGGCGGTGCGTGATGAACTGCGGCGCACGCTCGACGAGATCGAGCGCAGGTTGAGCTGACCGACGCTCGGACTCGACAATCCGCTTCCGCTCTCCCGGTCTGGTACGCTGTGACTTCCTCGCGAAGGCGAGCCAACCCGGAGGTACGACATGGAACTCTTTTCGAGTCTGTGGCTGGCGATTCTCGCTGCGTCGGCTGCACTGTGGATCTACGGCGCCATGGCATGGATGGTGCTGCCCCAGCACAAGAAGGACTTCAAGCGACTCCCCGACGACGACAAGGTCCTCGACATGGTGCGCGGACTGAACCTGCCACCGGGGACCTACGGCTATCCCAACTTCGTCTCGCACAGCGAGGCCCAGAAGCCGGAGATGAAAGCGAAGTTTGAGAAAGGCCCGATGGGGACGCTCAGTGTCTGGACCACGCCCAACATGGGCGTCAACATGGCCCTGAACTTCGTGTTCTACCTGGTCGCGTGCTTTCTCATCGCGTACCTCGCCGCCGCCGCTGGCGTGCCGCGCGGGGCTGGCTTCGGGAAGGTGATGCAGGTCGTCGGCACCGCTGGCGTCCTCGCCTTCTCCTTCTCCGCAATTCCCGGCATGATCTGGTTCCAGGCGAACAAGCCCGCGATCGTCAGCCACCTCTTCGACGGCGTCGTTATGGGCTTGATCACCGGCACCGTCTTCGCATTGCTCTGGCCAAAGTGACGCTGTGACGCGGATTCCTTGCACTTTTCCGCCGCTGGTTGCACGAAATTGCAACGGCGCGGGCGGCACTGGACATTTCCGGTAGACTCACTGACAAGCCCCGGGGCCAACCTCGGGGCATTCTTCAAGAGCCCGGATTCTCGCAGGGGTTTGCCTCATGAAACGTCCCCTCACCGTTGGCCGCGTCATTAACTTCGCCCGGCGCATGCCGGCGGTGATTCGCCAGCCAGAGCGGCTGTACTCGCAGGAGGCCATGGCCAAGCTCTTTCCGAGCATGCCCTCCAAGGACATTGAACAACTCCGCTACGAGTTCCACAAGAACGATCAGTTGTTTCTCGACGTCGATCACGCGATCCTGAGCCAGCGCCGCCGCCGGGCGCAGTGGGAGCCGTGGGCCGAGTTCCAGTACATGCTGGTGCGGGCCCTCAAGCCCGATGTCTACGTCGAGACCGGCGTCTTTGACGGCGTGTCGAGTTCGGTGATCCTCCAGGCCATGGAAGACAACGGCAAGGGCAAGTTGGTCTCAATCGACCTGCCCGCTTCGGAAACGATCAAGGGCGCGACCGACTTCATGCCCGAGACCACGCTGCCTCCCGGCCACAACCCCGGTTGGTGCGTCCCCTCGCGCCTCCGCCACCGCTACGACATTCGCTTAGGTGACGCCCGCGAGTTGCTTCCCAAGGCGATGAAGGAGCACCCGGTCATCGACGTCTTCTTCCACGACTCGCTGCACACCTACGACCACATGACCTTCGAGTACCGCACCTCCTGGCCCCACATCAAGGACGGCGGCGTGCTGCTCTCCGACGACATCTTCGCCAACCCGGCGATGTACCACTTCGCGAAGGAAGTCGGCCGGCGGTACCTCAACATTCGCAACGGCTTCGGCTGCATCAAGAAGTGAGGCCACTCCCCGCCCCGCGCAGCGAGACCGGGGTGGGGCGTACGGTGTCCGTGCGACCGTGCCCCGCGTTCACGCCGCCGCGTCCGCCTTCAGCGTGCTCTGGATGTGATCCACCGCCTTCACGGTGTCCTTGGTCGCGGTCTGGATGTCCTTGAGCATCGTCTCGATCTGCTTGGTCGCTTCCGCGGTCTGGGCCGAGAGACGCTTCACCTCGCCGGCGACGACGGCAAAGCCCAGGCCCGCCTGCCCCGCACGGGCGGCCTCGATCGCGGCGTTCAGCGCCAGCAGATTGGTCTGCGACGCGATCTTGTGGATCGCCGCGGACGCGAGCGCGATGCGTTCGGTCGCCTGCGAGAGCTTGCCCACCGCTTGCGAAGCGGTGGTGAACTCGTCCGCGAGTTCGCCCCGGCGTTGCTCGGCTTCCCGCAGCTTGCTGGTCCGGTCCGCCATGCGGCTGGTCGCGGTATTGATCGAGCGAGCCGCGTTCTGGAAAGTTCCCTGCATGCCCGTCAGCACGACCCGGCGGTAGAACCGCTCGTCCGAGGCGTGGTCCAGCGTTGCCGTCGTCTCGCGGACGAAGTTGTCGGTCATGTCCAGCAGGTGGTTGATCGAGCGCAGCAACTCGGCGCACCCATCCGCGTCGTCGATCCGAAGGATGCGGGCTTCCAGATCGCCTTCGGCGGCCCGCTTGCAGACGTCGTTCGCGTCTCGCAGTGATTCGCTCACGGGTTGCGTCTCGAGGCGATGTTCAGTTGGCGTTTCCGTCCTCATGCAACGACTCCCTTTCACGCCGCGACGGCTTCGGTGTCCATCGAGAAGATCAACTCGTCGTACGTGGTATTCAGTGATTTCAGTTTCCCGAGAAGCGCCGCCACGCCCGCGGCGGTCGCCTCCCTTGGATCGCGGTGCCGCGACTCGACGTCGCGGAGTTCGCGGTACAGACCCTCGACGACGCGGAGCGAATCACGGTTGGGCACCCGCCGCGACGAGTGAAAGCCCGTGCGGTTGCCACGGATGTCGTGGGTGGGCGTGACGTGTGCGAAAACCCAGTAGTGGTCGCCGCTCTTGGCCCGGTTGAGGACGTACGCGAAGATCTCTCGGTCGGCCTTGAGCGTGTCCCACAAAACCTGGAAGACACACCGCGGCATGTCGGGATGCCGCACGATGCTGTGCGGCTTGTTCAGGAGTTCGTCTTCGCGATACTGGGCCACGCGGCAGAAGACCGTGTTGGCATACGTGATCTTGCCGTAGAGATCGGTCTTGCTCACGATGATCTCGTGCGGCTCGAATGTGCGTTCGACCCCGGTGAGCGGCCGCTCGAATCGCGACATGACAACCTCCGAGAACTAGACGATCTGCGGATGCGATACTCGCACGACGCAGATTCGTCGGTTCGTCGAAGATGGCTATTGAATGAGCGAGCTATTGCGGAAC
>JBILLU010000006.1:0-39375 GCA_044375915.1 Phycisphaerales bacterium | reverse complement strand
CGAGCATCTCCTCGCCGTTGCCGACGGCCGTGACGAACGCACCGGCCTTTCGCAGCACGTGACAGATGAGGCGGACGTTGTCCGGCCCGTCCTCGGCGAGAAGCACACGCACACCGCGGAGCAAGCTCTCGTGGTCGTCCGAGGGCACGACGATCGCGGCAAGGCTGTCGGCGCCCTCGACAAGGGCGAAGGTCGCGACGAAGCGGCTGCCGATTCCCAGCTCGCTGCTCACTTCGATGTCCCCGCCGAGCATCTGGGTAAGGCGTCGACTGATACGAAGACCCAGACCGGTTCCCCCGAAGCGTCGTGTCGTGGAAGAGTCCGCCTGCTCGAAGGGTCGGAAGAGTCGGGAGACCGCTTCGGGCGACATGCCAACACCGGTGTCGGAGACCTCGAAGCGGAGCATCGACCCGGGCGCCACCGAGACATTCAGGGTGACCGAGCCTGCACGGGTGAACTTGATGGCGTTTCCGAGCAGGTTGAGCAGCACCTGGCGCATGCGGAGCGGATCGCTGCGGATCGCGGCGGGCAGTTTCGGGTCGATCTCTGCACGCAGCGCGATGCCCTTCTCGGCGGCACGCCCGGCGAGAGCGTGAATCGCGTCCTCGATCAGGTGGCGCGGGGCCAGATCGACGCTCTCGACTGTCATCTTGCCTGCTTCGATCTTCGACAGGTCCAGGATGTCGTTGATGAGCGCCAAAAGGTGCTGGCCGTTGCGACGGATGATGTCGACATGCTCCATGGTCTCGCCATCAGCACTGCGGGCGGCTGATTCGGCGAGCAGATCGGCGAAGCCGAGGATCGCGGTCATGGGCGTGCGGATCTCGTGACTCATGTTCGCGAGAAACTCGCTCTTGGACTGGCTGGCCGCACTGGCAGCTTCGCGAGCCTCGCGCAATTCGGTGATGTCGTATTGGGCGCCGTCGATGTACAGCGGCCTGTCACCGTCAACGATCACACTCGCCCGCTCGTTGACCCAGCGAATCTGGCCGGATCGATGGATCATGCGGTACTCAACGTTGTAGCCTGATCGCGTCTTGATTGCTTCGGCGACGGCGGTATCGACCACCGCGACATCGTCGGGGTGGGTGATGCTGGCGCAGTCGCGGACCGCGTTGTTGATGAAATCCGACGCGGGATAACCCGTGAGCGTCTCGATCGCATCGCTGACGAACAGGTTTGTCCACTGTTCGTCACAAGCCACACGGAACGCCACGCCCGGAAGGTTGTGCACGAGCGTCGCCAGCTGTTCGCTCTGTTCGCGGATCTTCCGCTCGCTCCTGCGCTGCTCGGTCACGTCGGACTCAACGGCCATGAAGCCATTGAGTTCGCCCTTCTCATCGCGAAGCGGCTCGATCTCGATCTTGATGATGTAGGTGTGCCCTTGCTTGTGATAGTTCATCAGCTCCGCGGTCACGGCCTTACCCCGCGTGACCGCCGCGCGGATCTTGTCGACCTCACGCGGATCCGAGAGCGGGCCCTGCAGCAGTTCGCCGGGCTTGCGTCCGACGATCTCAGCGCTGGCGAAACCCGTGATGCGCGTGAAGCCTTCGTTCACCCACTCCACCCGACCGCTCCGATCGGTGATGATCACGGCGTTGGCCGTGCGCCGAGCAATTTCCGCGAGGCGATTGGCCTCCCGGGCTCGCACCGCAACCTCGGCCTCGAGATCTCGGGCTCGCGATTCGACGCTGTCTCGCAGCTGTCGCTCGAGGCGTCCGGCGGAGAACGCGTGCTGGAACGGCCGGAGGTTGAAGCAGAAGGTCCAGCTGCAGACGTTGAGCACCAAGAGCAAGCCCGCGAGCAGGCGGTACGCCGGCCAGACAAACATCAGCATCGACATCGCGTAGCCGCAGATGGCACAGAGAAGAAAGATCGTCGCGAGCTGAAAGAGCTTGTGGTTGCGGTCCTGCTTCTTCTCCGCGAAGTACGAGTGCATCCAGAAGGCGAAGATCCGCAGGTAGGCCGCAATGACGCCGCCGGTGAGCACCAGCAGGACGGCGATCCAGGGCCAGTCGCTCGTGCCGTCGGCAAGCGCCAAGCAGTGCGTCCGCGGCATGTCATGCCCGCCGCCCGTGAAGAAGTCGAGCCAGGGATTCCCGGTTGCGGAGACCGCCGCGGCGCTGGGTGCCTCGTGGCAGATCTCCTCAGCGCCCGCTCGGGCAACGACCATTGGAGCGATCGCCGCGACGATCAGTGCGATCACCCGGCCAGTGCCTCCGCGTTGTCCGTGGTCGCTGCGCATGCACGGCATCTCCGCCCCTCGAGGGACGTTTCCTCATCGGATGTTCGGACACGGAAATCCGGATGAAGCGCCGAACACCTTGCCGCGGCAGTCCGACGGCCCCGAAGGATGACCGGAACTCACTAGATCGCCCAACTTCACACAGCGATCAGGTGGGGCACCACAACTGCTCGTACGCCGCGGCAAAGAGCACGAAGTCGGCGTCGTCCACCAGGCGATCGGCGTTGAGATCTCCGGCACAGGACATCGGCATCCCCGGTGCATCGCAGAGCAGCAGCTCGTACATGGATGCAAAGAGCACAAAGTCTGGATCGTCCACCAGACGATCGCCGTCGAAGTCCCCCACGCACACCGGAGGCGGCGGCCGCAGGAACAGCACCTCGTTCAACTGAATCGTCTCGTTGTCGATCGACACCACGTGTCCGTTGCTGGTCGCTGATGCCGACATGACATTCAGAAAGTCCAGCGGGCCACTGGTTGTGGTGACATACACAGCGTCGGCGGGAAGGGTGAAGAGCGTGCTCGAGCCGAGACCTCCGAAACGGGTGTCCTTGGCCCAGCCAAACTGCTTGAGAGTCGTCTTGAATCCGCTCGAGCCCGCGCCCCACATAGGGGAGTTGAGGGGCGAGCCGGACAGATTCAGGAACATCCACGCCGTGGTGTTCGAGACGTTGTAACGCAGCGGCGGGAAGTCGATGATCGTGAACACGATGGCGCCCACCGCATCGGGCGGAACCTCAAGCCCGGCAAGCATCCCGCTCGCGCTCAGACCCGGCACGATTCCCGCGATCGCCGCCCCGCCGCTGAGGTTGGCGACGTACTGCGTCCGCGGCGCGCCAGCGAAGAACGGATTGGCGTCGGCGGGCGCTTCGAGGATCGCGACGCTGCCGTTGATCGCGCCGGGGGAATAGGCATCAGCGACGTGGGCCCCGACCTGGAAGCGGCCGTTCGCGCCGCGGGCGTCGCCGGCGGAGTTCTTGCCGCCTTGCAGGTTGACGCTGGCGACAAAGTCGAACTCGGTGGCGAGGGCGCGAATCGTCCCGCCCGCGCCGCCGCCGGCTTTGCCACCGGGCGCGCCGTCGCCGCCCGCGCCGCCGCTACCGCCGTTGCCCCCGAGCCCACCGTTGCCGCCGGAGCCCGAGCCGCTGGTGCCGAAGCCGCCGAAGAGCCCGAAGTTGCCGGAGCCGCCGCCGAATTGGAGCCCGCCGCCAGCGGTGGGATTGGCGGGCTGTGTGGCGTCGCTCCCGAGCGCGGTGAGAGCCCCGCGCACAGTGCCGCGGCCAAGGACGGTGATGTCGAGCGCCCCGCCGCCTGCGCCGCCGCGAGCGCCCGCGCCGCCACTTCCGCCGTTGCTCGCAGGCGATCCACTGCCACCGCCGCCGCCGGTGCCGCCCTTCGCGCCGACGTTGCACGCGGTGCCGCCGCCGCCGCCACCTCCACCTGCGCCACCACCGCCACCACCTCGTCCGCCCGCGCCGCCTCCTCCGCCACCGCCACCACCGCCGCCGCCGTTACCGCCGAGGAAGAGCGCGTCAGCGTTTGCGATGACGGTGGCGTTTGCTCCATGCGCACCAGTGACACCGAAGCCGCCGTCGCCGCCGGCCTGGCCATTCCAGCCGCCAGCGCCGTTGGAGCCGCTGCCGGCAAAGGACATCGCGCCGAAACCGAAGAACCCGCCGCTGCCGCCGACGCCGCCGAAGCCACCGGGCGCACCGCCGCCGCCACCGCCGCCGGTGCCGCCGCTGGCTGCGCCGGACGATTGACCAAAGCCAAGGCCACCCGCGCCGCCGTTGCCACCCTTGGCGCCGCTGCCGCCATCGCCGCCGCTTTGTCCCTGCGATCCCGCTGCACCAGAGAACCCGGCGAACCCGCCCGATGTGCCGCAGATGCCCTTGTTGCCGCCGTTGCCGAAGTTGCCGCCGCTGCCGCCGAGCGGGAGGAGGATCGAGGCTTGTCCCGCCGCACCGGCGACGCCCGCGCTCCCCGACGCGCCGCCTCCAGGCCCGGGCGTTGCGCCGCTGGCCGAAGCGATCCATGAGCTGCCCGCGCCCATGACGAGGTTGTTGCCCACGAGGATTCGGCACGGGCGCGAGCCGGTGATCGTCACCGCTTGATTCGGCGGCAGCACCAGATCGCCCTTGATCGCAAAGACCGCGACGCCGCTGTCGAGATAGGCGCGGAACGCCGTGCCGTTGAACGAGGAGGACAGGCCGTCGGTATCGCCGGTGATCGTCTGGTTCGTCGTGTTGATGACGACCTGCGCGTGTGCGGCACCGGCCGCGCCGGCGAGCGCCAGCGCGAGCCCGCACCACCGACCACTCTGTCGGACGACGACACGACGCATCGCGCACTCTCCCCTGCGGCCCCCACCACCAAACAACCCGCCACGAAACCCGGCATTCCCACTCACCGCGACGCGTTCGTGCAGTCTACCGCAGACCAATGAAAAACCGCCCCGCAATCTGCGGGGCGGCGTGCGAATCGTTGGTTACCGGAACTGCGTGCCGCGTGCCCTTACGGGCAGAGCACGTCGTTGTACTGCTGCACGAAGAGCAGGAAGTCCGAGTCGTCCACAACGGAGTCGTTGTTGAGATCGAACTTCGGATTCGCCGGCGGAACGGTGACCGCGTTGTACGCCGGAATGAAGAGCACGAAGTCCGCGTCGTCCACGATGTTGTCGCAGTTGAAGTCCGCGGCACAGTTGAACACGAACGCAAGCACTTCGTCGTCAAAGCCCGCCGGGTTCGTCGCCCGTGCGGTCACAAAGTACGTTCCGGCCCGGGGCACCGGCCACGAGATCACGCCGGTCGAAGAGTTGATGATCATGCCCAAAGGCGCACCCGCCACGAGCGACCAGGTGACGCCGGTGCCCTCGACGAGCGTCATGCCATACGACAGCGGCGACGCCGTGCACGGGTTGACGGAGGCGACGCCGGTGATCAGCGGCTTGACGTAGAGCCGCATCGTGTAACTGCCGGCAACACCGTTGTTGTTGACGGCGACGAAGCCGTCGGTGCCGGTGGCGGCGGCGGTGAAGAGGATCGTCTCGGTGGCACCGTTGACGCCGCTGTCGGACTCTCCGTCGTTCTGGAATCGCCGCCCGTTCACCCGCGTTGAGGCGAAGCGGAAGAGGTCGTAGTTGGCCCCTGCGGTCGTGATGTCGAGCACCGCGGCGTAGGTCTTGCCGTTGACCACGCTGGACTGGAAGTTGTCGACGAGGTCGGTCGCGGTGAACGAGGCGGCGCTCGAAGACGTGTTCGTCGCGGAGAGCGTGGAGACGACCGAGCGGGTCTCGATGCGGTACGGCGGAATGGTTCCGGAGCTTACGAACGCCCGTGCCGAGTGCACGGCGTCGCCGTAGTTGTGCCCGTCGGCAACGATGAAGTCCACGACGGTGTTGCCCAGCGTCGCGCTCTGGTACGCGCTGAAGCCGCAGCCCGACGCGGCCGAGATGTCCACGTCTTCGTCGGCCGCACCGCCGTTCTTGACGATGCCGATCGACGACCACGTCGCATCGGAGACCCGCCAGGTGAAGTATCGCTCCTGCGCGCCGTAAGACTCCTCAACGCCGCTGGACAGGTGGGTCACGCTCGGCTGACCGAACGAGATCCCCGCGATCCGGGTGCCCCACGTCGTCGTGGTGTCGGAGTACTGATTGAAGAGCCACGCGCCGCGCTCGTCGCCGTTGGGGTCGATGGCCATGCCGGAATAGTCGCCCCAGCGTTCGACGGTATTTCCGGTGGGGTTGTAGAACGTCGGGCTGGTAAAGACCAGCGCGCTGCCCTGCATCGCCGCGTCGGCGGGTTGGCGTCCGCTGTGCCGCGTCTGCGCGAAGCGATCGTCGCCAGAGGTGCTGAAGCAGATGTACGCCTCGCTCAACGAGTTCGCGGCGATAGACGGGAAAAAGTAGAACAGCGTGTCGCTGCCAAAGTCGCTGGTCCACGTCACGGCGCTTGTGCTCGCGTTGATGCGATACGACCGCACCACGGCCTCGATGCTCGCCGCGGTGCCCCAGTCGCTCACGTTGCCGTGGGTGAGATAGATCGAGCCGCTGGAATACCACGGATCCTGCGTGCGGCAGTCGCCGGTGTCGAGGAGGTCGGTCGTGCCGTCCTGCTTGGCGTCGGGCGGGTTGTCGTAGGCGCTGACGTTGATCTGCAACGGCCCGGTGAGCGAAGGTCCGCTGGCAAGCGGGTTGGTGATGGTGCGCTTTGTGATCCACGTGGCGCCGCTCGAGACCGTGTTCAAAAGGTACATCGTCGGCGAGCCGGTGGCGGTGAACATCTGCGTCGGCTTAACCGTGAAGGCGGTGCTGCCGTCGTCGTTCTTGAAGTCCCAGAAATCCCACCAGTTGACGCCGTCGCCGTTGTACATCTGGTACTTGCGCAGGACTCGCATCTTGGCATACTGGAATGAGTCGCCAGCGGTGTACTGGTTGCCGCCGATATAGACGCCGCCGCCGGACGTGGAACTGTTGGTGGCGTTGCCCGTGTCCACCGCGAAACCGGGGAAGTCACACCACAGCGCCGTATCGGTCGCGCCATCAATGTCGGAGCGCAGGAAGTAGGTCCACCAGTCGCCGGTGGGATCAGACGTCTTGGAGATCGAGATCGCCCAGTAGAGCTCGCTGAGCCGACGGCCGTTGAGCGCCATCATCAGCCAACGGTTCTCCACCGGGTCGTAGATGATCTTGGGGTCGTACAAGTCCAGATTCAGCGGGCTGTCGGCCCACCAGGTCGCGAAGGTCGTCGGCCCGCGGGCGACGGTGCCGTCCTTGAGGTAGAACGCGAAGCTGGTGTTGGTCACCACACCGACGTGGGTGCAACCGACGGCCAAGTGCGTGTCCTACGGGCGGCTGCCCGTGGTGCCCGGGCCCTCGAAGTTCTCGTACGTCGTCGCGGCACGGTCGTTGAAGAAGGCGTTGGTGTCTTCGTTGAGCGCCCTGCGATCCAACCCGATCGCGTTGCGATCGACGAACTTGCCCGCCCGGGCGTCCGCCTCGATCTGCTTCCATCGCGCCTTGTCTGCGGCGATCAAGTCAGGGCGATCGGAAAGCCGCTTCTCGTCCTGCGGGAACGGAGCCGCGGCCAGCCGCGCCGCGACGGCCGCCGCCCGCGCGTCCACATCGGCCCAGGTGGTGGTCGTCGCCGGCCCACCTGATCCCGGTGCCGCGGACTGCGCCAGCGCGCTGGCCACCAAAAGCAGGGACGAACCAACCCAAACCACGAAGTTCATTTTGGACATAGACATCTCCTGAGACAGCGGCAGTCTACAGGAGAGGTCCAGTAATTCCCAAGGGAAAACCCGCGGTTCTCCAATCACCCAAACGGACACGGAACAACCATTACGGGCACAGCACTTCGTCGTACGCGACGACGAAGATCTGGAAGTCCAGGTCGTCCACCAGCCGGTCGGCGTTGAGATCGCAGGGGCAGGGGACGCCGGCGTCGCGCCGCCGCGTGCCGCCGCCCGGCTCCTCTTCGCACACGAGCTGGTCGTACGCGACGACGAAGATCTGGAAATCGAGGTCATCGACGAGTCCGTCGCCGTTGAAGTCGGCGTCGCAGGGAATCGGAACCGCGGCGTCGAGCGCGGCGATCGATTCGCTGTCCGGGCAGCCCTCCGCGATCGTGATGTCGTGCGCCAGTTCCTTGTCGTCCACCACGACACGATATTGAATGCTCTGCCAGTCGTTGTTCCCGCTCATCTTGTCGCCCGGTGTCGCTTCGCCGGTGCCAGCGATGCTCGCCGATTCGGGCAGGAAGTTCAGGTCCTCGGCGGTGCTGGACGAGAACGCGCCGTTGCCATCGAAGTCGACGCGGCGGCCGTCGAGTTTGACCAGCCGGAACTGCCGCGCGATCGCGGGGCCGTTGCCGTAGGGCATCGAGTAGTTGCGGTAGAGCGTGGACGCGATGCCGCCCGTTTCGTCGAGAAAGGCTTCATCCAGCGTCGCCAGCTCCTCGCGCGAGAAATCGAGCGTCCAGAACCGCGTACTCCAACGCATCGGGTGCGAGAGGGCGTAATTCATGATGCTCGGGTAGTTGGGCTTGCCCTGGTGCGACTTGGCCCCGCTGGCGGTCATGGTGTCGAGCCCGCCGCCGTGCTGCAGGCCCAGCGTGTGCCCCAACTCGTGCATGAACGTGGCGGCCCGGTCGTCCTCGTCGCGGAAGTTGTCGTTGAAGACCGGTCCGGCGAAATCGAGCGCGAAGTCGTTGCCGCCGATCTCGGCGATGCCGTTGTAGCGCTTCGCGTTGCCCATGAACTGCAGCCCGTCGTAGATCAGGCAGTAGCGCACGGCCTGGGCCTTGGCCTTCAGGATCGCGGCGCTGTTGGGGTCCGCTCGCTCCGCCGGCGTGCCGAAGCGGGCGGCTTTGGTCGCCTCGAAGCCCTCGGGGAAGTTCCCGCCGAAGACCTGGGCGTTGGGCAGCGGCAGGTTCGTCTCGTCGCGCAGGACGTGCAGGCGGATGCCCGTGGTGCTGTCCGGGTTCTCCACCGGCGCATTGTCGAACGCGAAGACCAGTTTCGAAACCTCGCCGTCGCCGAGCGGGATCGTGCCGGCATCGACCTCGACGAAGAGGTCCTTGTGATCGGGGCGGGCGCCGAGGTCAAAGGGCTTGAAGTCGATCGTACCGTCGCCGTTGCCGTCGATGCCGCCGTTCTCGGATTCCCAGAAATCGAGCAGCCCGTCGGCATCGGTGTCGATATCGACGCGGATCTTCATCCGGAAGAAGTGGAAGGTGTCGGTGCGGGGGTCGGTGGCTTGCCCGATGATCCAACCGTGCTCGCTGGCGGCCTGGGCGTTCCATAGGGTCGGAAAGAAACCGAGCGTGGCGCTGATCTCGTCGTCGAGGTTGTGGCGCACGCCGTCTTTGATGACCCACACCTTGCCGTCGCACGTGGGGCTGCAGAGCCCGCGGTCGGTGCCGATGATCTGGCCGTCGAGCGTGACGGCGAGGGCGATGGCGTCGTTGCCGGTCTCGCTGACGATGTGGTGCTCGACATCGCCCACCACCGCGAGCCCCACCGTTGGGACGAAGTCGGTCGAGTTCACGTAAGTCCGCCCGGCGATGTCGCCGTTGCGATTGACGTAACTGACCTGCGCTCCGTCCGCTCCAAACGAGCCGAGATTCTGCACCGGACCGAAGCGGGTCTTGAAGACGATCTCTTCTTGCGTTTCCGTAAAGTTCGCTCCCCAGACACGCCCTTCCTCGTCGATGAGCCGCCAGAACTGGCTCGAGGGCAACTCGGTCTCGCCCAGTTCGTCGATCCGCACATACGGCCGCGGTCCGAAGCTCGCCGCCTTCTGGGCCGCGATCCAGCCCTGGTTGTTGATCGAGTGATAGAAGTAGTTGGTGCGGAAGAACTCGTTGAAGCCGCTGATGAACACCGCCGAGGGCGGAAACACCTGGAACGTGTGCCCCACCGTGTCCTGGCGATCGTTGATGTCGTTGTAGAGCAGGCTGAAACTGCCGGGCCTCGGGGTGTTCCCGAGATAGCGGAACGCCTGGATGATGAACCCGGCGTTGCGGCGGCCGCAGAAATCGCCGTGGTTGTTCACCGACACGACCTGCAGGTCCGATTGCTCGGGGAAGACCGGCAGGAACTCGAACGAGTCGATGATGATGTTGGGGGCCGGATCAGCGCGAGCCACCATCCCGACCGGACCGCCCGACGCCGCCACGACCAGTCCGATCAGACCAACGCCCGAGAACGACGACAACTTCATGCAAGACCTCCGCACGGTGAGGTCTTCATCCTACTGGCATCTTTCCGGAATCCCTAAGGAATTCACACAAACGGATCGGCACGATGCAACGCGAGCGTATTTTTACGGACACAGCAACTCGTTGTAGGCCACAACGAACACCTGGAAGTCCAGGTCATCGACGAACTGGTCTCCGTTGATGTCCGCCGGGCAGTCCGCAGGCATGCTGGGATCTTCGCAGTCCAAGATGTCGTACTGCACCACGAAGATCGAGAAGTCGGCGTCGTCGACGAAGCCGTCGGCGTTGAGGTCCGCCGGGCACGAGCGCTGGATCAGCAGCAGCGGCGAGCCCAAGCCGAAGTTGAACGTCGAGACGAGGTTGTTACGCCCCTGATAGGTTCCGCGCAGGGTCGCGTCCGAGATGTCGTACCCCGACGGGATCAGCGTGACGTACGCATCACCGGGCTGGAGCGTCGCCAGCGGCAGCGGGCCTTCCCCGCCGAAACGCTGGTCGCGACGCCACGACAGATCCTGCAGCGCCGTGGCAAAGCCCTCCGCACCGATGCCCATCGCGGGCAGCTCGATAGAACTGGTGCCCAGGTTCACGAACGCGATCGCGGGCCTGCTGGGTGAAACGATGCGGCTGTTGGGCAGGCTGGTGATCACAAAGAGCCCGGCCACGGTGTCCGGAGGCAGCTCGGTGGTATCCACGATGTTGTCCGCGTCGGCGCTGGCGAATCCCGCGACGGCTCCGCCGTCGCGCAAACCGGCGAGCAGCGGCGTGACCGGGGCGCGACTGAAGTAGAAGTTTGGTGCCCCTGGTCCGGGCAGATCACGCACGGTGTCGCCGGGAGTCTGGGTGAACGAGCCGACGCGCACGGTGCTGGCGAGCGAGACGAATCCCGACAGCCCGCGAGTGAGGTTGCTTCCCTGTCCGCCCTGAGCGGTGATGGTTCCATCGGACATGATGAGTTCGGGCGCGTTGAACTTGATGGTGCCGCCGCCGCCGCCGCTGGCGTGGCCGCCGTTGCCACCGCCGCCGCCGCGACCGCCGGCGCCGCCGGTCCCACCGGGCCCGCCGGGGCCGCCGGCACCGGAGCCGGAGTTGCCGGGCTGTCCGGGATCACCAGGCGAACCGGCCTGCACCGGAGCGCCGAGCAGACCGATCGCGCCGTTGGTCGCTTCGCCCGAAGCATCGCCGCCTTTGGCGAGCGCGGAACCGGCGAAGAACATGCGACCGAGTGCGCCGATCTCGAACGCGCCACCGCCGCCGCCGCCGGAGAATCCACTGCCACCTCTGCCGCCGAGTCCGCCCGCGCCGCCGGGTCCGCCCGCGCCTCCCGCGCCGCCCTGACCGCCGGGAACGCACGACGTCGCGCCGCCACCGCCGCCGCTGCCGCCGGTGCCGCCGCGCCCGCCGAACCCGCCCGCACCGCCGCCGCCGCCACCGCCACCGGACCCGCCGCCGTTCCCGGCGTAGAGATCCCAATCGGGGGCGAGCAGGTTGTCGGTTTGAAGGACTGCATCTCCGCCGCGGCTGCCGTTGCCTCCGGTCTTGCCGTTCTCCCCGGCCGCGCCGACAGTACCGGTGCCGCCACCGCCGCCGTTGGCAAAGCCACCGGGACCGCCACCCCCGGGGGATCCGCCCGCGGCGACCGTGATCACGAACGGTCCGCCCTGCGCGGTGCCGCCACCGAATCCGCCGCGGCTGAGGCCGCCGGTGCGCCCGAAGCCCGGGCCGCCGTCCACACCGGGAGATCCCTCGCGACCGGTGTTGCCGTTCTGAGGCAGAATCGGGGCGACATTGCCGGACTGGCCGTTCGCGCCCGAACCGCCGTTGGCAAAGATGCACACGACCGGCTGCCCTCCCGCACCGCCGGAGGGCCTGTTGGTGTTGGGTGCCGTGTTCACGCTGCCGTTGGCTCCGGCGCCGCCGGCGCCGCCGAGACCGCCCGCGCCGCCACCGCCGTGGCCCGTGCGCCCCACGCCGCTGGCGTCAAACGTGGCTCCGGACACGACCAGATCGCCCGCGACCAGGATGCGCAGCGGACGATTGCCGACGATGTTGATCCTGCGGCCCGCGCCCAGCGTCAAATCGCCGCGTACGAACACCAGCATCACGTCGCCCAGCGTGGTGTTCTGAAGCGTGGTCGTGAAGGCGACGCCGTCGAGCGTGCCGTTGAAGACACGGTCGCCGGTGATGGTGACATCAGTGGTGTTGATGATGGTCTGGCCCGACGCGCCGGCGGCCAGCACCAAAGACGCGACCACACCGAGTTGATTCCGTTGCATACCGATCCCCTTCCGAACGTTGGCGGTGCGTCCTCACACGCAGAGCCGCGGGAACATCGGCGAGACCGGCAATGGCGGACCCTCACGGAATCTGAGAAAATCTCGCGTCGCGCTGAAGCCTTGTTCAGATCCCAACAGTGCTCAGGGGCACAAGACCTCGTTGTACGCCAGTACGAAGGCCTGGAAGTCCAGGTCATCGACCACGCCATCGAGATTGAGATCGGAAGGGCAACCCATCAACATGCCGGGGTCGGCGCAGTCGACGAGGTCGTACTGACGCGCGAAGATCTGGAAATCCAGGTCGTCGACGACGCCGTCGCAGGTGTGATCGGCGACGCACAGGCTCAGTCGCGACACGTCGCTCGTGATGCTGCCGCACGGGTTGACGACAACGCAACGGAAGTTCGCGACTCCCGAGGCGAATGCCTCGCGGAACTCCAGGCTCGGCGTGAGACGGAGCACCGTCGAGTTCTGTCCGCTGGCGCTGAAGGCGAAGCCGGACGTGGTCGGGAAGTTCCCGCCATCGGCGAGATCGATCCACGTGCCGGGCGCGGACGGATCCTCGACCTGCCAGAGCTCCGTGGACGCACCGCCGGTGGCGTCGATGAAGAGGCCCGACTCTCCCCAGCGGCAGATCGGCAGGTTTGGGTACGGCTGGGTCGGGATCGTCGGCGTCTGCGTGCAGGTCGTGACATCGACCGTGCCACCCCAGGCCGTCAGCGAGCCGACGTTGCACCCGCCGACGACGCCGAAGCCTTCGAGGTCGATCGTCAAGGGTCCCGGGGGCAAGGATGTGAGTTCGATCTCGGCGGAACTTGCTCCGGGCGCGACCGGCGGGATGGTCTCGTACAGCAATCCGTCCACATAGACGTACAAACCCACATCGGAGCAATGCCCGGGGGCCGCGTTATAGCGCAGACGCATCGTGCCGCAGGTCTCGCGGACGAACGTGGAGTAGTTCCCGCAGCTCTGCCCGAAACCGAGACAGGTGGCTCCGACGTCGATCGTCTCGGTGGTCTCGCCGCAGCCGGGGTCGACCGTGAGCTCGGCGCTCTGGCTGGTCTGGAACGAGCAGGTGTTGCCGACGAGGCAGCGATACATCCCGCGATCAGCGCGGCTGACGCCGATGAGTTTGAGCGTCGGCCCGGTGGCCCCGGAGATCGTCGCTCCGCCGGGCGTCGGTCCGTCGCTCAAGGCATCGGCGCCGCGGTACCACTGATACGAAGCGTCGGTGGGGTCGGCCGCGGCGACCGTGAACGACACGGTCTCGCCCGAGTTCGCCACGTCGGACAGCGGCTGCTGCGCGATCGAGATCAGCGTCAGGCAGGGCAGGCCCGTCACCACGAACGCCCGCTGCACGCCGAAGCGCCGTCCCCAACCGATCAGCGTGGTGCCGTCGATGGCGACATCCTCCACGGACTCGAATTCCCAACCCGTCAGGTCGGCGCCGAGTGCGGCGAGCTGCTCATCGAGCCGAGCCGCGGGAGCCGAGCCCGACCACAGCGCCGCTCGCACCGGCAGAAGCCCGTCGAATCGCGACGAGCCGTACATCACGCGCCCGTCGGCGCTGATGCCCCGCACGACGACTGGCTGGTCGTTGTCAGAGGACTGGAGCGTGGAGCCGTCGGCATCGGTGAAGCGCCAGGGCAAGAACGGCTGCGAACCGACGGGAGCGGTGTAGGTGATTCCGGTGATTATCCCGCCGAGGATCGTGCCATCGGCGCTCACGCCGGAGGCCGTCGCACCGAAATACACGATCCCCGGGGTTTGCGACGTCGGTATCGGCAGCATCTCGAACCCGCCCAAAGGGGTCCAGCGGAACGGCGCCGAGCCGCTGTCACCCGCGATCACGTTGCCGTCGTCGCTGATCCCATACGGGTTCGCATAGTTCGTCAGCGGATCGAACCCGATGGGCTGCAACACGCCGCCAACCCAGCGGCACGCGGGGAAGGTTCCTGCGGCGTCGAGGGTTCCGGCGATCACCGATCCGTCGGCGTTGACGGCGGACGCGCTGGAACTGGTCGCGGTGCCCAACGGCAAGGCCTCAAAGCCGGAACCCGCGGTCCACTTGAAAGCCCGCGGCAAACCACCGACCTGCATCGTGCCGGCCGCAGTCGTTCCATCGCGACTGATATCGATCAAGAAAGCCTCCGTCGCACCCGGGGGCAGACCAAGATTCAAGGCGCCGGTCGCGAGCGTCCATCGCACCGGGCGATTGGTCGGAAAACCGCCGATCGTGAAGCCGCTTGCGATCGAGCCGTCGCCGCTGATGCCGTTCAGTCGCACCGTGTCGGCACCGGCGGGGGGCAGAACCTCGTGCACCACGGGCTGCCCCAGACACATCGTCGCCGACGCCGCTAGACCCATTACGCCAACCAGAGCCTTCAAGAACATCGAACATCCTCCAACACTGGCCAGACGCAGCCGCTCAGGGGCAAAGCACCGCGTCGTACGCCACCACAAAGATCGAGAAATCCTGATCATCGACAAGGAGATCACTGTTCAGGTCCGCGCTGCAGCCCGCGGGCATGCTGATATCGGCGCAATCCAGGACGTCGTACTGCACCACGAAGATCGAGAAGTCGGCGTCATCGACGACGCCGTCGCTGTTGAGGTCGGCCGGGCAGGAGCCGTAGAGGCGCAGCACGTTGGGGAGCGTGGCGATGGTGCCGCGGTTGGTGATGGTCTTGTAGTACACGCGGCAGGCAGGGGCGTTGAGCACAGCCCCGCTCTCGATGATGAGGTTCTCGACGTACACCGCCTCGCAGGCGCTTTGGCCAAGCGTGTCGTTGTCGCGGTTGTCCACGATCGTCACGATCGTCGGCTGGCTGGGGTTGCCGGGGCCGATCTTGAGTGTCCCGATCGGGAACGACGCGGCGAGCGCGGGGTTCAATCCATCGAGAGATTGCCCGCGGTCGCGCGACATCGCTTCAAGCGCCGACGACCCGCGGCCGTTGAGCTGGAGCGTGGACCGATTCATCGCGTAACGGCTGTTGAGGTTGATTGCGCAGTCGAACCCGCCGGCGGTGCGGACGATGGTGCCGGACGACGGCGTGAGCGTGGACGTCGCGTCCATGCTGATGCCGCCGGTCGTGAAGATGGTCTGGGTGGCGCGGTCCTCGAAAGGCGGGGCATAGAGGCCCTGCGGGTCGCTCGCGGCCGAGAGCGCCGAGCGTGAAGCGACGCTGCCGACGATGGTGCCGCTGTTGGCGAGCGTGCCGAAGACGGTGAGCGTGCCGCTGAAGACGGTGACGGTGCCGCCGGCCTGATTGGTGAAGTTACCGATGACCTGCATGTTGGCGTCGACATCGAAGAGGCCGGCATTGGTCACTGGCGCCGCGATGTCGCCGTAGCCGGAGAGCTGAGCACCAGAAGCGTTCAAGACCGACGTCGCGGCGATCGTGCCGCCGAGCAGGGAGAACGTGCCGCCCTGCTCGAGCGCACCGACGCCGAGCGTCGCGTTGGGAAGGACGGTCGCGCTGCCGTTGAAAGATGGACTTGCCGGGGTGATCGTGAGTCTCGAACCAGCACCGACGTTGAGAGTCGATGCCAGGTCGAGGTTGAGCGTGCCAGCGCTGATGCGGGCGTCGGCGAGGGCCGGAACATCGAGCCTGTTCCAGAGCCGCATGTCGGAGTTACCCGTCGAGAGATCGCTCCCGTCGGTCAAAGTGATGGTGTGGATGCTTGACATGAACGGCGCGACCGGGACGTTGAGCTTGGCCTCGGTCGCGCCGAAGCTGAAACCGCCGGAGCGGGCGAGCGGTCCGAGCTCGGAGACGAGGTTGTTGTTCAGGGCGGCGGCACCGACCATGCTGGCGATGCTGGCGTAGCGAGCGCCGGTGGTGCTGTTGAGCGGGAAGGGATCGAGGCGTGCGCCGGGCTGGAGACGACGCACGGCGCCTTGGTTGGTTCCACCGGGAAGGCTGGTGCCGCCGCCGCCGGCGAACGTGGCACCTCCCGCGTATCCGACGGCCTCGCCGAGATTGTCGCTCGCATCAACGGCGCCGGGGTAGAAAAGCGTGGCGGGCGAGAGCGTGCTGCCGCTGCGGGGGAACCGGTACGCGGCACCGCCCCCGTTGAAGCTGGGCACGCCGACGACGATGCAATCCGATTGCACCGAGACGGACGAACCGAAGGACGGGGTGTTGATATTGAGCGTGGCGCGGGGCGCGAGATTCACGCCGTTCCACTCGGTGCAGATGACAAAACGACCCGGGATGCTCGCCGCCGCGAACATGCCGGCGCGGGAAGAGATCACAGCCCCCAGGCTGTCGTTGTCGGAGAGTCCGACATCTGAGTTCAGCGCGTTGTACACCCAGGCAGCCCCGTTCCATCGGTACAGGAGGTATGCGCCGCGGTTGTTGTTGGCGGCAGTGTCGTAGCCGGGCACGCCGATCATGGCGGAGTCGCCGTCGATCGCGACGGCGGCACCGAACAAGTCGTTCGCGGAGGCAGCGGAATACGAGGCCTTCGAGACCTGCGACCACGTGCTGCCGGATCGGGAGAAGAAGTAGGCGCTCCCGGCGCTGGACTGGCTGACGGCCGAGACGACGATGTCGTCGTTCGGGGACCCGATCAGGGCGCGATCGCCGTTCACCGCGACCGACGTACCAAAGTTGTCGAACGCTGTCCCGTCGCTGGCCGTGAGCTTGGCCTGCTGCGACCAGATCAGGCCGTTGAACGTGAACACGTACGCGGCCCCTGCACCGGACCCGAGCTGCGAGTCTTTCGGCGCTCCGACGATGATCGTGTTGCCGTCGATGGCGAGGGCGGCACCGAAGTTGAGTCCCGCGACAGGGTCGGAGGGCAGGAGTTTCTGCTCGAGCACGAAGGACTCGTCCTGCACTTTGTAGACGTACGCCGCACCCTGATCGGCACCGGCAGTGCCGTCCTCCGCGAGCGCACCAACCACGATGCGGACGCCGTCGCTGGCCATGCGGTTGCCGAAGTTCGCGTTGTCCTGCGGCGTGGGCGGCGCGATTGTCAGCGTCTTGGCTGGCAGCCCGCCCGCACGCCGGAACGCGTACGCGGCGCCCGAGAAGTTGGCGCCCGCACGCGACCAATTCGTCGCGCCCGCCGCCACGAACTCGTCGCTCATGGCCACTGCCGAACCGAAGTTCGCCTGGGCCTGCGTCTCGTTGGGCATGAAGATCTCGCTGGCGCCCCACGTCGTCCCGTTGCGGGTGAAGAAGATGCCGATGCCCTGGTTGGTTCCGGCGATGCCGTCGTAGTTGGCGATGCCGCAGACGATCGTGTCGCCCCGGACGGCGACCGCCCCGCCGAGGCTATCGCCGACGATGGCCCCGGAGCGGGTGAGCTTCTGCTGCAGCGACCATGTCGCGCCGGAACCGGTGAAGACATAGACCGCACCCTCGTTGCCGCTTGCGGTGATGTCGTTGCCCGGTGCGCCGACGGCGACGGTGCCGTTGTGGATCGAGACCGACGAACCAAAGAAGTCCGACGCTCCCCCGAGTCCCGGGTCGAGCGCCGTGCGCCGGGTCCAAGTCGTGCCGCTGCGGGTGTAGATCTGCACGCTGCCGCGGTCGGCGAAGATGACGTCGTCGCCGGGCGAAGCGATGACGGCCGTGTCGCCCTCGAGCGCGACGCGGTTGCCGAACCAGTCTGAAGCGGAACCGCCAATGTCGGTGATCTGGGCCTGTTGTGTCCACAGGCCCGCAACGCTACGCGTGAAGACGTACGCCGCTCCCTGTTGGGCGAACAAAGCTTGCTTCAGCCATGCGCCGGCGAGGATCGTGTCGCCGTCGAGATCGACGGCGATGCCGAGGTTGTCGTTCGCCGCGCTGTTGCTGGCGGTGAGCTTGGCAACCTGGGTCCAGGTCGTGCCGCTGCGCTGGAAGACATAGACCGCGCCGGCGTCGGTCTTGCCCGGCAGGTCGTGCAGGTACGACCCCACCACCGCCGTGTTGCCCTGGATTGCGACCGAGGTGCCGAAGCGATCGCCAGCAGCGGCGTCGCTCGCGGTGAGGCGCGCTTCTTCCACCCAGGTCGTGCCCTGCCAACGGAAGATCACCGCCGCACCCGCGCCAGACTTGCTCGGCAGATCAAACCCCGTCACGCCGACGATCATGGTGTCGCGATCGACGTCAACCGCGGACCCGGCGCCGTCGTTGGTGACGGCGCTCGAATGCAGCATCTGCACGCCGTCCCATTGCGCGTGCGCCGCCGTCGCAACCACGCCGCCGACAACGAGACCACAAACCAGATCGATCCAGCGCATGCAGCACCCTCCGACCGCTCATCGCGGCGTGTTTCCATTCTCGCCGATCACGGCAAAAACACCAACCCAAACTTGCGGCTTCACCCAAACTTTGCCCGGTCCCCCATGGCTGCTGATGCAGAACCGCACACACTCTCGGACCCTCAAAAGACAGCCCCCGCACAGGGCGGGGGCTGCGAGAGTCATTCGATTGTCGCACCACTCAGCGCTTGCGGCTGATCGGGGTCTGGCCCGTCAGGGTGTAGAACCGGTTCTCGTTCAGCACCGGCAGACCCATCGCGGTCGCGCTCTTGAGCAGCTCGTTGTAGCGGTTCACGCTCCGCTCCAGACGCACGTACTCCTGCACCACCTCGATCGGCTGATCCACACCCGGGCGGGGCGGCAGCACCGGGCGCGAGCCCAGCACCAGGAAGTCCACATCACCCTCGAGGTCGTCCACCACTTCGCCACCCCACGACGTCACCATCGCAGCGATGTCGGTGCGGCCAGCGGCGGTCGGGTTGCCCGTGCCCTTGGTGTCGAAGTTGCCAAAGACCACGAACTTGTAGATCTTGCTCGGGTCGTAGAACGCGTTGGCGATCACGTCGCCGTTGACAACCGGGTTGCCCTTGGTCTCGCTGATGATGCGGGCCGTCGAGGTATCGTCGCCGACGTTGATGATCTCGATCGTCGCCTTGCCGGGCTTGTAGTTGCCGTCCTCGTCGGTCTTGATCGCGTTGGCGTCGGCGTACACGGCGAAGGTCATGCCAATGACGACCTTGTGACGACGCCCGATGTTCAGGAAGACCTGCTTCTGCGCCGGGCTGTTGCCGACGATGTAGCCGTCGATCAGCGCCTCTTCCGACGTACCGCGGGCGGTGGTCTTGCTCCGCTCGCCGCGCAGACGCGAGATCTGATCCTCGAGAATCAGGTTCTTCTGCTGCAGGTCCGCCAAGCGGCCGGCCAGCTCGGTCTCGCGAGCCTTGGCGCTCGCCAGGTTGGTGTCGAACTGGGACTGCATCTGGTTGCGGACGTTGTCGATGCCGCCGCGGTAGAGCGCGAGCTCTTCCTTGTACTTGCCCACCTCGGTGTTGAGGGCGGTGACGGTCTCGTTGTGACGGGCCACAATGCCCGAGACGCGGTCCTGCTCGTTCTTCAGGTCGGTCTGCGCCGCCTTGCGAGCGCCGTCGCTCTGCTCCAGCTGCTTGGTCAGGTCGGCGACCTTCGCCTCACGCTCCTGCGCGACGCGGAGCAGCGGCAGGTTGCCCGCCTTCTCGCTCTCCTTCTTGATCTGCTCCAGCAACCGGTCCGCGGCGTCGCGGCTGTTGCCGGTGATGGCGGCCGCGAGGTCCTGGTTGGTCTTGACGAGGTAGCCGGTCAGCGACTGGCCCTGCGCCTTGCGGGCGGCCTCGACGAGCTGGCGGACGTCGTCCTGCTGGCGCTCGCCGTCCTTGATGAAGTCCTTGATGCCAACCTTGGCGTCATTGAGTTCCTTCAGGGCTCCGTTCCACTTGCCGTAAAGCACCGCGGAGGAGATGAACAAGCCCAGGGAGGTGATGCCCAAGAGGACAATGGCAACCCCGGTGCCGACGTTGCTGGAAGTGCGACCCGCCATACTGACTCCTGTCGCCCGCGCTGCGGGAGAGACGTTCCCCGCGGCCTGTACCGCGAAGGGTCGGAAGTTTACCCAGAACCCGCCCCCGACGCCGAAGCCTATTCGCAGGAAGTCGACGAAGGGTGCAAACCAACCGGAACCCCACGCGCAAGCGTGGGGTCACCAATGCACCCGGAGCACGCTCGCTAGGCCTTTTTCAGGGTTCCACGACACCGGAACCCCACGCTTGCGCGTGGGGTTCGTACTATCTCCCGTGGCCAAGAAACGCCAGATCGTCCTGATGAGAGGGGCCTTGACCGGCCTTGCCGCCCTCAGCTCGGGCTCGCGCCCCACGCGCCCCGACTCCCCCCATCAGGTCGGCCCGCTGGGGACGCCCAAAGAGGTCAGGGAAATCCTCGCCCGCTACAACACCGCGCCCGACGGCTCGCCCCGCACCGCCAGCCTTGGCACCGAGATCCTCCACGGCCCGGGCCTCATCGTCGAACTGCCCAGCAACATGGAAGAGGTCACCCAAGCTCTCGTCACCGTCACCGACGACGACATCGCCTGGCCGGTCTTGAGCCGCATCTGCAAGGCGGTGGGCTGGAAGATGGTGGACGTCGAATCGGGCCGCGTGTTCGGCTGAACCCAGGACCTCCTCGAAGCATCGAAGTACAGCCATGCCCACCTACGTCTACGAAATCCTCGACAAATCCGGCACGCCCACGGGCGAGACGTTCGAGATTGTGCAGTCGATGAAAGAGGATGCGTTGACGAAGCATCCCAAGACCGGGCAGCCCGTCCGCCGCGCCATCGTCGCCCCGGCCATCGCCGGGCAATGGTCGCCGATCAAGGAGAAATCCACCCTCTCGAACAAGAACCTCGAGCGGCTGGGCTTCACCAAGTACGAACGCAAGGGCAAGGGCTACATGGAACGAGTCGCCGGCAAAGAAGGTCCCAAGTCGATCTCGTCCGACGATTGAGGCGGCACCGCTCATGGATGCGCCGCCTCTGGCGGCGGACCTGTCAACCAAGAAAAGACCCGCGTCGGAAACGCGGGTCAGCAGGGCTTGGGTGTCGATCATCGAGAACGGCGAGTTCTACAGCGCCGACCGTTCCAACTCAAACTTCAACGCGGGCCTCGCCTTCTTGCCCTTCGCCGCGTCCTCGGCGCTGGGCTCGACGAACGCCACTTCGATGAAGAGCTTGCCGCCCTTCACCTCGTAGCGGCACGAGGCGATGTCGCCGCAGTCCTGGTAGGCCTCAAAGTGAACCAGGTTGTCGCTCTTCTCGGCCAGCCGCATCGTGACGGTCCTGTCCTTCTCTTCCCAGGTGGCGCCGGTGGCGGTCTGGTGGCGCAGCCGCAGCGCCAACGTGCCTTCCTCTTCCTGGATCGTCAAGAGCTCGAACATCGACGGCGTGCCGTCGGCCTTCAGCCAGCGGAACATGCCGACCACGTTGTTGCCCGATGGGTTCGACCACACTTCCTCGACGTGGTTGTCCTTGTTCTTGCCCATCTTCCCCTGCCATCGCCCGGCAAGAAACGACACCTCCGCGATCTTCGCGGCGATCCCCGCGTTGCTCGCACTCGGCGCCGCCGGCGTCCCGGCAGGAGCGGGTTCCCCCAATCCCACCATCGCCAGCCCCGCCACGCAAAGGACTCCCGCGGCGACGCCGATCCGGATCTTCATCACGCTCTTCATGTTCGCACTCCTGACCCCTCGAAGTTGATTTCGATCAGAACCCACCTGCCTGGGCGATTTCTCAGCCGCCATGCAGTTCCTGGAACAACATCAGCGCGTTGCCGTCGGGATCAAAGAACGTCGCGAGCTTCACCAGTCCCGGGATCGTCTGCGTCTCGCCGTCGAAGCGCACCTTCTTGGCCTCGAGCTTGGCCCGAGCGGCTTCGATGTCGTGCACCCCGAACGTCGGCACCGGCCCGCCCACCTTCGGGTTCTCCACCTGCGACAGCCCCACGTTCACCTTGACACACTCGGTCGCCAATTCGCACCAGCCGATGTCGGGCAACTCATAAAGAGGAGTAAACCCCAGCACATCGCGGTACCACGCCCGGGACTTTGGCATGTCCTTGCACTGGATCGAGATGGTCAGCCCGGCGTTGAAACCGAGCGGCGACTTGGCGGGCGAGGTTGCTGGGGCGGTGGTCATGGGCGTTCTCCGAACGAGGCTCTCGCATCATCCCGCGTGGGGGCACCATGCCGCCGCGCGAAACAGGATTGACTTCACAAAACATATCAACTATACTTTATGTGTCAAGAGACCATCTCGGATTTCCCGCCAACTCAGCAATCGAGCGCAAGCCGTTGTGATCGAATCGACCGACCCATCCGACTCCCTCAGGCCGCCGCGGCACCTGCTCGACCTCTTCGGGCGCCGCTGGGCCGTGCCCATCTTGGCCGATCTCGCCCGCAACAAAGGCAGCAAGTTCGTCACGCTTCATAACCGCCTCGAAGCCAGCCCCACGGCTGTGCGGCAATCGCTCGACCATCTCATCGAGCTCGGCTGGGCCATGCGCAACCCCGGTTACGGCCATCCCTTACGACCAGAATACATCCTGACTGACCAGGGCCTCCGGCTCGCCCCTGCCTGCCTCACCCTCGACGATGCGATCGCTCGCCTGCGCCTTAGCGAGGTGGCGTTTCGGCGCTGGTCTCTTCCGGCTCTCCATGTGATCGCCTCGACAGACGCCCCCGCCCGGTTCTCCGGCGTCTCCAGCGGCTTGGGACGCATCACGGATCGCTCGCTTGCCATGACCCTCAAGGACCTGCAAGCCCACGAACTCATCGATCGGCGCGTCCGCGATACCTATCCCCCGACGCCAGACTATCTGGTCGGCCCTCGGGGCGAGCCGCTGGTTCCGGTGCTGACGGAGCTTGCCAGCGCCGGTCTTTAAGTAGATGGGCCCACGGTCCGGAAAATGGCCGCGGCAGCGAGAACGCGCAATTCTCTCGCTCGATCTCGATCCCCTTGCGATATTCTCTCGAAAGAGCAACGCCGGGCCGACATGAGTTGTCGTCGTCGTTGCAGAGCGTGAACATGGCCGGGGTTCGGAGAGGCCGTCGGTGGATTTGGAAGGATTTGCCACTCATTCCCGTGATCTGCAGATCGTCTCGTTCCGCGAGATGGTGCGTCGGTACGTCATCGAGGCCGATTCCTGGCGGCTGCGTCGCAGCGGCGAGCTCGCCCAGTCGCTCGCCAAGCCGCGCGTGCACTTCATTTATCTGCACCACGTCTTTGACGACGAGATCGACGGGTTCCGCCGCACGCTCGCGGAGATCCAGAGAAGCCACACGTTCGTCACCTATTCCGAAGCTGTCGAGCTTGTGTACGCCGGGACCGTGTCTCGCCCAACCGTGTGCGTGAGCTTCGACGACGGACTTCTGACGACGCTCAAGGCGTCGCAGGTCATGGACGAACTGGGCATCAAGGGCTGCTTCTTCGTCTGCCCCGCGATCGTGGGCGAGAAGAAGCGCCCCATCGTGAAGCGCTTCGCTCAGACCAGACTTGGCTATCCCGCGATGGACGTGCTCGACTGGTCACAGTGCGAGGACATGCTCCGGCGCGGACACGAGATCGGCAGTCACACTTTTTCCCATCCCAACATGGGCGATGTGTCGGTCGAGCAGGCGATTGACGAACTGCAGTACTCGAAGGAGCACCTGGTTCGCCGGCTCGGCAAGGTCGAGCACTTTGCGTGGCCCAGCGGACGGTGGAACAACTTCAGCAGCCACGCGGCCAAGGCGGTGTTCGATCTGGGCTATCGCAGCGTCGCATCGGCGGTGCGCGGGTGCCACATGCCCCGGGCGACGCCGGTGCTGCCGCGCCAGGTCTGCCTGCGTCGTGACCACGTGATGGGCAGCTGGCCCTTGCACCACAACATGTACTTCCTGGCCCGCAGTGTTCGACGTGCGGCACAGCACGACTACGAGTGGCCGCGATCGTGGATGCCGACGATCATGCGTGAACGCGTCAGCAGCCCGAGCGATCGCACCCGCATCGACGTGCCCATGGCCGGGGTCTCACACTGATGCCGGGCACGCACCTGTACTCGGACCCCGAGATCTACGACATTCTGCACGCGCCCGGAACTGCCGACGAGGTGCGGACGCTCGCCGACGTGCATCGACGCTTTGCGTCGGGATCACCAAAGGTCGCGCTCGAACCCGCCTGCGGCAGCGGGCGATACTTCCCCGGACTGCTCCGCCGCGGCTTTGAGGTCCACGGCTTTGACGCCGACCCCGGCATGGTCCGCTACGCCAAGAAAGCCGAGGCGAAGGCGATCATCCGCACCGGACGCTTCGACACGTTCTCGACGACGGGTCTCCGACGGCGCAACGCCGGCCGCGTCGGTCTGGCCTTCTGCCCGATCAACTCCATCCGCCACGTCGCCAGCGACGCCGAGATGGTGCGGCATCTCAAGCGCGTCAAGTCGTGCCTGCACCCACAGGGCGTCTACGTCGTGGGCATCAGCCTCAGCGCGTACGGGCTGGAGATGCCGACCGAGGACATCTGGACCGGCAGCCGCCGCGGCGTGCGGGTGAAGCAGGTCGTGTCGTTCATCCCCGCCCCCGGCGACCGCACCGCCCGCGAACGGGCCGAGCAGGTGCACAGCGTGCTCGAGATCCGCACAGGCCGCAAGATCGAGACGCGGTCGTCGTCGTACTCACTGCTGAGTTACTCGCGCGAGCAGTGGGAAGCGGTGATCCGGCGGTCCGGGCTGCGGGTGATCGCACGCACGCAGGAACAAGGCCGCGTGTACGACCCGGGGGCGATCGGGTATGCGCTGTGGGTGCTGGGGCGCAGGACGCGGGGTTGAGTCGAGTTGAGTTGAGTCGAGCGCGTCGTTGAAGGCCGCACGCGCCCGCGGCTATCGCGTCGACTCCACTGCCTTCCGCCCGGAGGGCGCACGACTGTTGCCGGCAGATTTATCTGCCGGTTGCGTGACTTTGAAGGAGCCCCGCCCCGGAGGGGCGGACGATCTCCACGACGACTCGTTTCCCCCTCCGGGGCGAGCAAGAGATTGGTCAGCCGGTTCCGGCGGCTGAAGCCGCCGGCAACAGTCGTGCGCCCTCCGGGCGGAGAGCCGCAGAGACCTTTTGATTCTCGCTCGCGGCGTGCGCTCGCGAGTTCGGATTGCCGCCAACCAGTCCATCATCAACAAGGGTCGATTGCTCAATCCCGCAACCCCAAACCTCCCAATCCGAACATCCATGGGTGATTTTCCCGTAGGATGTGCCACGCATGGACCGACGGCCGCGGGGCTGGCAACTCTGGAAGGTGGCGGGGTGCCTGACGGGCATGGCGGTGGCGGCGTCGCTGGTCGCAATGACCGGCTGCGAGCGGACGCCCGACGGCAAGCCCATCGCGGCCAGACGAGTGCTGGGTGAGGTCGGCATCAGCCCGGGGCAGTACGCGTTCCCGCGCTGCCTCGACACCGACGGCCGCTCGCTGTGGGTGGTGGACAAACTCGCCCGCGTGCAGCGGGTGGACCTCAAGACCGGCAAGGGCCTCAGCGGCTGGAAGATGCCGGACTCGGACCTGGGCAAGCCAACCGGAATCACGGTCTTCGACCCGACGGGGCGCGACGAGGACCAGCTCGTGTTCGTCGCCGACACGCACTATCACCGCGTGCTGGTCTATCGACCCGGGCCGCAGGGCTCGCGCGAGAACGCGCCGGCGGCGTCGTTCGGCACCTATGGCCGCGGGGATGGGCAGTTCATCTATACAACCGACATCGCCGTGCTGCCGGATGGCAAAGGTGGCATCGAGCGGGTGTATGTCAGCGAGTACGGGGGGAATGACCGGATTTCGATCTGGGAGCCGACGCCAGACGCCGCAGGCGGCACGATGCAGTTCCGCTTCGTGCGCTCCTTCGGCGTCTACGGCGACGAGGCCGCAGCGGGGCAGGTGGCGTTTCGCAGACCTCAGGCACTTGAGATTGACCATGTGCGGCAGCGGCTTGTCGTCGCTGATGCGTGCAATCACCGCATCGGGCTCTTCACACTCGAAGGTGCAGCCATCAAGTGGATCGGTGCCGCCAAGGACGGCAGCCAGGTCGCGGCGGGGCAGAATGTCGAATCGCCGTTCCGGTATCCCTACGGCCTGACGCTACTGGATGACGGCACGGCGCTGGTGGCGGAGTTCGGCGCGGCGCGGGTGTCGCGCGTGGATCTCGACAAGGGCACAATCGTCGCAACCTACGGACAACCGGGCCGCGGCGATGGCGAACTGACCACGCCTTGGTCGGTGGTGGTGACCGGCGACGATGCGTTCGTGCTCGATTCCGGAAACAACCGGATCATGGCGTTTGCAGCGCCAGCGCCGAGGACGGAAGTCGCTGGTGCCGGGGGGGTGGGGGCGAGGACGCCCCGGCTCGCTCATGCGGGAGCGGACGCGTCCGAATCCAAACCCAAGCCGGATGATGTTCAGCGTGCGAATGCACCGCGCCGAGAGGAGGCTCCGCGATGAGTCTCGTGCTTGGTGCGCTCATTGTCGGGCCGCTGCAGTTTGACACGCCGATGTGGCTCGCGGTCGGGGGCGGGCTGGCGCTGCTGTCGGCGTGGATGACCCGTCGCAGCATCGCGGCACTCGGCCCGGTGGCGCGGTGGGTCTCGGTGGGGGCACGCGTGCTGCTGCTCATGCTGATCTTCGCGACGCTCGCCGAGCCGCAGCTGCGGCGGGTCAGCGAAGACGTCGCCGTGCTGGGCGTGCTGGATTCCAGCCAGTCGGTGCCGGCAGAGCTGCAGAGCCGCGTCGACACGTTCCTTGAGACCGCCCGCGAGGGGCACAAGGAAGAGAAAGATCGGCTGGGCGCAATCACCGTCGCCCGCACCGCGATCGTGCAGCAACTGCCCAGCGACAAGACCCGCATCATCGAGCGCCAGAACGTCGGCCCCACCGATGGCAGCAACCTCGCCCAGGGCGTGCGGATGGCGCTGGCGCTCGAAAATCAGGACGCGGCACGTCGCATCGTGCTCGCGACCGACGGCAACGAGACCGAGGACTCGCTGATCCAGGCCGCCGAAGCCGCCAAAGCCGCGGGCGTGCCGATCGACATTCTGCCGCTGCGGTTCAAGTACGAGAGCGAAGTGCTGGTCGATCGCCTCGTCGCGCCCTCGACCGCTCGCGCCGGCGAGACCATGAGCCTGCGCGCCGTGCTGCAATCGACCACCGCGACCAGCGGCCGCCTGGTCGTGCTGCTCAACGGCCAGCCGATCGATCTCTCCGGCGGACAAGGCCAGATGGGGATGGACGTCGATCTGAAACCGGGCTCGAACGTCTTCACCGTGCCGGTGATCGCGCCGCGGAGCGGAGCGCAGGAGTTCCGCGCGGTCTTTGAGCCCAAACAAGCTTCGGGACGCCCGCAGGGCGACACGGTGCTGGACAACAACGTCGCCTCCGCCGTCACGTTCGTCAGCGGCGAGGGCAAGGTGCTGGTCATCACTCCCAACGAGCGCGAGTCGATGGAACTCGTCCGCGTGCTGGAGGGTGCTGGCATCGGCGTGCAGACCACCTCGCCCGAGGCCGCCCCGCGCACGCTGACGGAGTGGAGCCCGTACGACGCCGTCGTGCTGGTGAACCAACCCGCGTACAACTTCAGCCTGCTGCAGCAGGAAGAGCTGAAGCGCTACGTGCAGGATTCCGGCGGCGGCTTGGTAATGACCGGCGGGCCGGACTCGTTCGGCGCCGGCGGCTGGATCGGCTCGCCGCTGGAAGATGCCCTGCCGATCAAGTTGGACCCGCCGCAGAAGCGACAGTTGCCCAAGGGCGCACTGGTCCTGATCACGCACTCGGTGGAGATGCCCAACGGCGTCTACTACGGCAAGCAGACGGCACTGGCCGCGGTGAACGCGCTGTCGCGCCTCGACCTCGTCGGCGTGATCGAGTACAACCCCGGCTTCGGCAACGACTGGGCGCATCCGCTGTCCACGGTGAGCGACGGCTCGGCGGTGAAGCGGGCGATCAACAACCTCGTCTTCGGCGACATGCCGGATTACACCCCCCACTTCCGCCTGGCGTATCAAGGGCTGAGCAAGGCCGATGCAGGGCAGAAGCACGTGATCCTGATCTCCGACGGCGACGCCCAGTCGCCGCCGAAGTCGATGCTCAACGACTTCCTCGCCGCCAAGATCACCGTGAGCACCGTCGAGGTCTTCCCCCACAGCGGCGCGGACACGCAGAACCTCAAGAGCATCGCCGAGGCCACCGGCGGGCGGCATTACTTCGTGAACACCCAGGCCGCGCTGGCCGCCCTGCCGCAGATCTTCACCAAGGAAGCCCAGACGGTGAAGCGCCCATTGATCTGGGAGGGCGAGGCCTTCGCGCCGCCGATCGTCGGTGGCATGCTCGACACGCTCCGCGGCATCCGCGGCGTGCCGGCAATCACCGGCTACGTCGTCGCGGCGGATCGCGAAGGACTCTCGCAGGTCACGCTCCGCGGCAAGGAGAACGACGCGATCGGAGCCCAGTGGCAGTTCGGCCTCGGCCGCTCCATCACGTTCACGTCCGATGTCTCCTCGCGCTGGGCCAAGTCGTGGACCGCGTGGCCGGGGTTCAAGGGCTTCTGGGAGCAGCAAATTCGCTGGGCGATGCGCCCGAGCAGCTCGCCCAATGTGCGCGTCACCACCGAGGTGCAGGGCTCGCAGGCTCGCCTGTTCATCGACGCGCTCGATGCGAAGGGCGAGCGGCTGAACTTCGCCGCGTTCCGCGGCCGGGTGGCCATGCCCGACGGCACAAGCCAGAGCGTCGAGGTGCGCCAGGTCGGCCCCGGTCGCTACGAAGGCGTGATCAAGAACCCGCCGCCGGGAACTTCGATCGTGGGACTGGTCTACTCCGCGCCCGGCGACAACGGCCCGGTCGAAGGCAGCATCCAGGCCGCGGTGAACCGGCCGTTTGCGGATGAGTTCCGCGTGCTGGAGGACAACTTCGCGCTTCTGGAGCAAGTGCGTTCGATCACCGGCGGCCGCCTCTTGAGCGACGATGCGACCAAGAACGACCTGTGGAGCCGCGAGGCATTGACTATGCCAGTGGCGCTCCGCCCGATCTGGTCGTGGCTCGCGCTGCTCGCGGCGGGCGTCTTCCTCGTCGATGTCGGCGTGCGGCGTGTGCGGGTGGACCTGATCGCGCTGGCGAAAGCCGGGCTTGGCCTCTTCGGGCGCGCGAAGCAGACGCAGAGCCAGCAGATCGATCGCCTGCAGGCGGCCCGCGAGCAGGCGCGCCAGCAGATGGCGTCGCGAGCCGTGGAAGACGTGCGCGACGCCACCGCGGCAGCGAGCTCGGGCGTGAAGTTCGAGGCCAACGCGGGGGCGAAGGCTGGCGGGGTGGGGCCGGTCATCGACACGCCCCGCGACGCAGGCGGCAAGCCGATCGCGACCAAGCCCGCGGGCAAGGCCGACGCGGCGAGCGGCGAGAAGAAAGACGAAGGCATGTCCGCGCTCCTGAAAGCCAAGAAGCGAGCGCGGGACGAAATGAGTGAGTGACACGAATTGGTGGGGGCGGTGCCTTCTAGGCCCCGCGACAAAGCAGCTGTGAGAACGGTCGGGTTTGCAAAGGGAAAACATGAGCACGGAAATGACTCCGGAACAACTCAAGGCGGCGTGCGAGAACTTCCGCACCACCTTCACCACGCTCAAGGCCGAGATCGGAAAGGTGGTCGTCGGCCACTCCGAGGTCGTCGAGGCCGTGCTGATCTCGCTCTTCGCCGGTGGCAACGTGCTGCTCGAAGGCGTGCCGGGCCTGGGCAAGACGCTGCTCGTCCGCACGCTTGCCCGCACGCTGAGCCTGCCCTTCAGCCGCATCCAGTTCACGCCTGACCTGATGCCCGCAGACGTGATCGGCACCAACGTCGTCATGGAAGACCCGGCGACGGGCCGACGTAAGTTCGAGTTCCAAAAGGGCCCGATCTTCGCGCAGGTCGTCCTCGCCGACGAGATCAATCGCGCCACGCCGAAAACGCAGTCGGCATTGCTCGAAGCGATGCAGGAGCGCAGCGTCACCGTCGCGGGCGTGACGTACAAGCTGGAGAAGCCGTTCCTGGTGCTCGCGACCCAGAACCCGATCGAGCAGGAGGGCACGTACCCCTTGCCCGAAGCCCAGCTCGACCGCTTCATCTTCAAGATCGTCGTCGGCTACAGCAAGCTGGATGACCTCATCACCATCCTCGACCGCACCACCGGCCAGGACAATCCGGACGCGAACAAAGTCCTCGACGGCCCCGGCATCCTGCAAGGCCAGGACCTCGTCCGCGGCGTGATCGTCGCCCCGCACGTCAAGGAGTACGTCGCACGCCTCGTGCTCGCGACGCACCCCGGCACGAGCACGGCCGCAGGAGGGGCCGAGGGGCCGACCAACAAGTACATCCGCTGCGGAGCGTCACCCCGCGCGGCACAGGCTCTGTTGCTCGGTGCGAAGGTGCGAGCCTTGATCGAAGGCCGCTTCCACGCGAGCTACGCCGACGTGAAGAGCGTCGCGGCCCTTTCGCTACGCCACCGCCTGCTGATGAACTTCGAAGCCGAGGCCGATCGCATCGACCCGGACGCGATCGTGCGGCAGATTCTGGAAATGACGCCGACGGGGCCGGAAAGGAAGTAAGGCATTTCACCGCGGAGGACGCAGAGGACGCGGAGAGGAAAGACAGGTCGAGACCAAGAGATCAGCTCGATGCAATCCGTTCCTTCCCAACTGCCTTTCTCCGCGTTCTCCGCGTCCTCCGCGGTGAATGTTTTGTCTTGAACACGCGATGCTCAGAACCAGTTCCATCTCCCGCCCCACCAGACTCGAAGACCTCCTGTCTTCCAAGGAGATCGCACGCCTCGATCCGCTCGACCTCGCCTCCCGCCGCGTCTTCTTCGGCAAGCTCAAGGGCGAACGCCGCTCCAAGAAGCGTGGCCATTCCGTCGAGTTCGCCGATCACCGCCAGTACGTCAGCGGCGACGACATCCGGCACATCGACTGGAACATCTTCGGCCGCCTCGACAAGCTCTTCCTGAAACTCTTCCTCGAAGAAGAAGACCTTTCGCTCCACGTCGTGCTCGACGCCTCCGCCTCCTCCGACTGCGGCGAGCCCAACAAGTACCTCTTCATGCAGCGCTGCGCCATGGCGCTTGGGTACGTCGGACTTGTGAATCTGAATCGAGTCGCCTGCACGATCATGTCCGGCGTCAACGCCGACGCGCCGTCACCGGGGAATGGGGCCGGAGCATTGGTTGGTTCGTCGGCCTCGACTGCTGCCAAACCCTCCCCCATCCGCGCCCTCCGCGATCTCCGCGGGCGTCGCCGCGTCCACGATCTCGCCCGCTTCATCTGCGGCACCACGCCCGGCGGCACGCTCAGCTTCCGAGCCGCCGCCGAACGCATCGCCCTCTCCCGCCGCGGCAAGGGCGTCATGATCATCTTCTCCGACTACTTCTTCAAAGACGGCTACGAAGACGGCCTGCGCCTGCTCAGCGGCCACGGCTACGACCTCATCCTCGTCCAGGTCCTCAGCCCCCAGGAACTCGAGCCTCCAATCAAGGGCGACCTGCGCCTGAAAGACATCGAAGACGCCGACACCGCGGAGGTGACGATCAGCGCGCCGCTCTTGAAGCGATACCAGGCGAACCTCGCCGCGTATTGCAACAAGCTCCGCGAGTTCGCCCACCGCCGTGACATGGCGCTGCTCACGGTGAAGAGCGACACGCCGGCGGACTTGTTGGTGGCGGACCAACTGCGGCGATTGGGGGTGCTGAAGTGAACTGGTCCTCCATCAGCTTCATCTCCTGGCCCCTGGCCCTCGGCGTCGCCGCGGTGGCGGTGCCCGCGCTCATCCTGCTTTATCTCCTCAAGCTGCGTCGGCGCGACATGGAGATCTCGACCACGCTCCTGTGGAAGAAGGCCGTGCAGGACCTGCAGGCCAACGCTCCGCTCCAGAGGCTCCGCAAGAACATCCTGCTCCTGCTCCAACTGCTCGTCCTCGCGGCCCTCATCTTCGCGCTCGCCGAGCCGGTGATGAAGTCTGCGTCCTTCACCGGGCAGAAGCACGTCATCCTCATCGATCGCTCCGCCAGCATGGCCACGCTCGACGCGAGCGACAACCCCAACCGCCGCGAGACGCGGCTCGAAGAGGCCAAGCGCCAAGCCATCGCGATGATCGAATCACTCCGCGAGCCCGGGCTGATCGCCAAGGCCACCAACGCCGTCGGCGACGAGGCGATGGTGATCGCGTTCGACAACGTCTCCGACGTGCGGCAGAGTTTCACCAGCGACAAGCAGAAGCTCCGCGCCGCGGTCGAGAGCATCACCCAGTCCGACGCTCCCACCAGTATGGGCGAGGCGATGCGATTGGCCAAGGCCCACGCCCCCAAGCGCCTGCACGTCGAGAACAACCAGACGCAGGTCATCGAAGGCCTCAGCGGCGGGGCCCCGATCTCGATCCATCTCTTCAGCGACGGACGCGTGCCCGACGCGGATGCCGCTAAACCGAGCCCCGAAGACTCCTTCGTCTTCCACCGCATCGGCAGCGAGAAGAGCGGCAACGTCGGCATCACCAGCGTCCGCGCCCAGCGGTCGTACGAGAACCCCAACGCGCTCTCGTTCTTCGTGGGCTTGCAGAACTCCGATCCCGCCGAGCGCACCGTCGATGTCGAACTCGTGGTCGAAGGCTCGGTCGCCGCGATCAAGCAGGTGACGATGCCCGGGGCCACCAAGCCCGCGGCGGACGGCGCTAACCCGGCGGCCCCGCCGAAGCCCGATCAGCCCCAGGGCGCCAACGCCGATGTCTCGGGCGACGAACAGCAACGCATCACGTCCGATCTCAACCCCGGCGTCGGCGGCGTGGTCTTCAACGTCGAACGCGAGGATGCGCTGCTCGCCGAGATCCGCCTCCGCGCTCCCACCGGCTCGGGAGGCGACCTCGACGCTTTCCCCACCGACGACCGCGTGTACGTCAACGCCGGCCCCGCGAAACGCCTCCGCGTCGCGATCGTGACAGGCGGCAGCCTGTTCCTCTCTTCCGCGCTCGCCGGCCTGCCGCTCGCGGAACTCAAGACCGTCACGCCCACGGAGTACAAGGCGCTCGCCGACAAGGGCACCACACTTCCGGCCGATGTGATCATCCTCGATGGCACGCTGCCCGCGGCGTCGGCGAACGCGCCCGCCGCGGGATTGCCGCCGGGTCGCTACCTCATCCTCAACGCCGTGCCCACACCCAAGACCGCGAGCCAGCAATCCCCCCCGCCGCTGACCGACAAGGGCAAGGGCGGCAACGCGACGATCGTGGACTGGCAACGCACGCACCCGGCGCTGCGGAACGTCGGCCTCGATTCGGTCTTCCTCGCCGAGACGCGGGATGTGGACGTGCGGCCGGGCTCCACCGCGGTGACGCTCGCCCGCACCGAACGCGGACCGGCCATCATCGAGTTGTCGAGCGGACCGACGCGGGCGTTGATCGTGCCGTTTGACATCGGGGCGACCAACTGGCCGCTGGACGTGTCCTTTGTGGTGTTTCTGGCCTCGGCGATCGACTATCTCGGCGGCGAATCGCTGGCCGGATCGACCGACACGCCGCAAATGGGCTCGACGATTTCCGAACGACTCCCAACGGGGGCGACGGATATCCGGCTGCTGGGCCCGGGCGAGACGAGCGAAGCGACGCTCACGCCCTTGCCCGACGGCTCGGTCGTCTTCGGTCCCGTCCGCCGCGCCGGCGTGTATCGGCTGTCGTGGAAGGGTCCGGCGGCGCCGGGCGATCTGACGGAGGGACCGCGTGCGGTGCGGCGCGTTCCGGCAAACCTGCTGGATGCACCAGAGTCCGTGGTGGCGAGCAAGCAGACGATCGCGCTGGCCAGCCGCGTCGTCAACGCGGCGGGGTCGGACGCGTTCAAGGGCGATCAGAAACTCTGGCCATGGCTGCTGCTGGCGTGCGCCGCGATGCTGATGATCGAGTGGTACGTGTACAACAAGAAGACGCATTTGTGACCCGCATCCGACCGATCGCCATTCTCGCCGCCGCGTTGCTCGCCGCAAGCGCACTCGCTCAGCCCCCCACTTCCCTCGCCGGCCTTGAAACACCGATCCCGCCAGCGCCCACAACCGGGCATCGCCGCCCCGCGACCATCGAAGCCGTCCGCCTCGGCTGGCGCGGCCACCTCCTTTCCGATTGCTGGTCACCCGCCCGCATCTACATCAGCGGCAACCCACAGATCAACAACGGCGCCTTCGGCGGGACGCTCGAATTCCTCTACGCCCAGGACGGCTCACAAACAGCCCAGATCACCGTGCCGATCGCGACCACGCCCGGCCGCGTGACCCCCGTCGAAGTCGCGATCGCCCTCCCGCAGAACGCCAGTCGCCTCACCGTCACCCTCTACAACGACAACGGACGTCCGGTCGATTCCCGTCGATACGCCCGCGGCAGCGACTCGCTCCCCGCCACCATCCTCCACGCCACGCCCATCATTCTGGCGGTCGCCGAACGCAGCGGCATCAGCCCCAGCGTCACCAAGGCGTTCGAAGCACCCGGCCTCCGCGCCGTTGGCGTCGCTCCCAACACGCCCAACTTCGGCCAACCCACGCCCGTCCGCAACCCGCTCGACGACACGGTCTCGATTACCGTCACCAGCGAGGACCTGCCCGAATCGTGGGCCGCCTACGAAGGGGTCACCGCCGTCGTCATCGGCGCCGACGAGATCGCCGCGCTGCCACAGGCCCGACTCGCCGCACTGCGTCAGTGGGTCCTCAGCGGCGGATGCGTCATCACGCGCGTCGGCATCGGCACCACAGGCCTCGCCAAGTTCTTCGAGGACACGCCCTGGCGCGTTGAAGTCCTTGAGCAACGGACCGTCGCGCCGGGCTCCGAACTTCAGCGTGTCTTCGGCGAGACGATCCCGCTCGAAAAAGACGGCAAGACCATCGAGACCCGCGCCGCGCTGCACGACAGCCTGCCATCCCGCGTGCTCACCCTCGGTGCGGCGCCGAGCCCGACCGACACCGACGCCGACGTCTGGCGCGTCCGCTGGTCGCCGCGCGACACCACCCGCGTCAATGGCCTCGACACCCAAGGACTCCTCGCCGAAGGTCCCATGGGCTTCGGCTGGGTCGTCGTGCTCGCCACCGACCCCGCCCTGCTCGGCACCGGCGCCGACGACGCCGCGGCCCGCGCCGCCTGGCGCGACATCATGCGCCCCGTCTCTTCCGAACTCGCCACCCGCGCCCGCGATTCCCAGGAGTACGCGTGGGGCGAACGCGGCAGCGGCCCCGATCGCTCCGCCCGCATCGCCCTGCGCTCCACCCTCAACCACCTCAGCAGCGTGCCCGCCCTCGGCGACGGGGCGTTCATCATCATCGGGCTCTGTCTGCTTGCCCTGGCAATTGCTGTCGGCCCCTTCGACGCGATCTTCCTGGGCGTCAAGAGAAAGCGCCAGTTCTCCTGGGCCACCGCCCTGCTCTGGATCGGTATCGCCTCCATCATCGCCGCCGCCGCTCCACCACTCGTCCGCAGCGGGGAATCCAAGCTCCAGCGCCTCCGCGTCGTCGACGCCATCATCACCCCCGACGCGACACTCGCGTACCACGTCGGTGTCACCACCATCTTCGCCGGCAGTGGCGGCACCGTCGCCCTCACACCTGCCGACAACGCCCCCACCACCCCTTCCACCACCTCAACCGCCCTCGACTCCTTCTGGTTCCGCGGCATCTCCCCGCTTTACGTTCAGCCGTTCGACAACACCGACCCCCTCAGCCGCTTCGCCACCGTCCAGCGCGGCTCCGCCTCCGATCGCGCCCGCTCCAACCAACTCGACCAAGCCTCCCCCATGCGCATGGGCCAGTGGACCTTCCGCACCCTCATGGAACAGGGCCCAAGCACCGCGCTCGCCGCGGAAATGAGGCGTCCGCTCGCGCTTGAGCGCGATGGCACAACATGGACTGTCC
Organism: Phycisphaerales bacterium; assembly: GCA_044375915.1. Classification (GTDB taxonomy): domain Bacteria; phylum Planctomycetota; class Phycisphaerae; order Phycisphaerales; family UBA1924; genus JAFEBO01. The sequence continues at coordinate 3,395 of JBILLU010000006.1, read as the reverse complement.
GAACCGCGCTGCCGCCCGGAACACTCCGTGAGGCCCATCTCCGCGTCGGTCAGGTCTGGCAACGCCTCACACTCATGCCCGGAGGCGAACTGCGCGGCGCGGGCGACGCCGATACCGGCAACTGGGCCATGCGCGACGCCATCGCTCGCGCCGAGTACTACAGAGACCTCGACTTCCAATGCGGCATGGCCCTCGAACTCCCGGGCGTCCGCGAACGCTCCCGCACCATCGAAGCCCGTCTCGCCAGCGGCCGCTGGGGCGTGCTCTACCTGCACACCAACGCCGCGCCGCCCACGCTCCTGTGCCGTCGCCTCAACTGGGCCGGCGCCGGCGAGCCCTACGCCTCCGCTGAAGAAACCGTCTACCGCATCCTCGTGCCGCTCGGTGATTCCAGCATCGAACGCTCCGCGTGGAACGTGACGCTCCCGAAGTCGATGACCTCCACCGACCCCGACAGCTCTCCGCGTCGCGCCGCTCCCAGTCCGCCGATCGCCCCAACCGTCACCACGGAGTCGCAGGTCTCGCCCGAACAAGCCGATCCTGCCGACAATCCGCCCGCCCCCGTCACGACGCCGGACATTCGCCCCACCACTCCACCGGAGCTCCACCCATGATCGAGATCACGGGACTCACCAAACGCTTCGGCAAGCTCATGGCGCTCGACAGCCTTTCGCTGTCGATCGGCCCGGGCGAGATCTTCGGCTTCATCGGCCCCAACGGCGCCGGCAAGTCCACCACCATGAAGATCCTCGCCTGCCTCCTCAAGCAGGACAGCGGCGAAGCCGTCGTCTGCGGCAAGAACGTCCGCACCGATGCCGACGCCATCCGGCGCCTCGTCGGCTACATGCCCGATTTCCTCGGCGTCTACGACGATCTCACCGTCGATGAGTACCTGCAGTTCTTCGCCGCCGCGTTCGAGGTGCCCCGCACCCGACGGCGGTCCGTGATCGACCAGGTGCTCGAGCTCACCGACCTGACCGAGAAGAAGCACGCAATGGTCGACTCGCTCAGCCGCGGCATGCAGCAGCGCCTGGGCGTCGCCCGCGTGCTGATCCACGAGCCGCAGGTCCTGCTCCTCGACGAGCCCGCCAGCGGCCTGGACCCGCGGGCCCGCATCGAGATGCGATCTCTGCTCATCGAACTCCGCAAGATGGGCAAGAGCCTCATGGTCTCATCCCACATCCTCAGCGAACTCGCCGAGATGTGCACGTCCATCGGCATCATCGAACGCGGCAAGCTTCTCTACGCCGGCTCGATCGAGGACGCGTATGCCAAGGTCCGCTCCGCCGCCCTCGACGCCCAGCCGGGCGAGGGAGCCAGCGTCGGCGAGCGCATCGAGATCGTGCTGCAGACCGATTCCGTCGAAGCCGCCCGTCTGGCCGACAAGCTGGGCGGCGATCCGCGCATCGCCGGAGTGAAGGCCGGCCCCTCCCGCCTCACCATCGATCTCCGCGCCGACGCCAACGGCCACCACTTCCTGATCGAGACCATCCTCAACAACGGCGGACGCATCCACAGCTTCGCGCCCGTCGAGATCAAGCTCGAGGACGCGTTCCTGAAGCTCACGACGGGGGCGCTGCAGTGAGGAACCCGGCCACGATTCTCACGAGAAGCCTCACGCGGGGTCTCTTCGGGCCCGTCTTCCAACGCGAGGTTCGCAGCAGCGGGCGCAGCGTCACCACCTACTGGATCCGCGGCGGATACGTCCTCGCGCTCACCTTCGTCTCGTGCATGCTCTACTTCGGGTTCACCGCCGAGTCCCGCTTCGGTTCCCGCGGCAACGCCGAGAACCTCCAGCAACTCCAGACCTTCGCCCCGGCTCTCGGCAGCTTCTATGTCTGGTTCCAGTTCGCCGTCATGTGCTTCGTCGCCTCCACCCTCACCGCGCCGGCCATCTGCGACGAACGCCGCAAAGGCTCCCTCTCCACACTCATCGCCACACCCCTCACCGCAACCCAGATCGTCCTCGGCAAGCTCTCCGGCCGCCTCACCCAGCTCGTCATCCTTCTGCTCGCCGGCGTTCCGCTCCTGCTCGCAGTCCGCGTCTTTGGCGGCGTTTCCGCCTGGTTCGTGCTCTCCGCGACGTGCATGACGCTCTGCACTGCGCTGCTCCACGCTTCCATCGCGCTCGCTGCTTCGGCTCGCGTCCGCACCCCCACCATGGCCTCCGGTACCGGCTTCGTTTCCGGCATCGCGTTCTGTCTGTTGCCGATGTTCCTCGCGCTGTTCATCAGCGTCACCGGCTTCCGAGGCATGAGCGAGGTCCTGCTCGGCGTATCGCCGTATGTCGCGCTCGGCTTCGAGACCGCACGTTCGCTCGGTGAATCGCCGGGCGTGTCGTTCTGGAACTATGCGTGGCTGCTGGCTTGCGGCTACGCACTCGGCCTGGCCGCTCTGTTTCTGGGCATCGCGATCTATCGCTTCAAGCGACTCGCCGCAACCGCCGGCGAAGCCGGCTTCTCCCCCGAGCCCAAGCGCACACGTGCCGCCACACGCGCCGCTACACGCTTGGCCAAGCCCGCCGCGCAGGCGTCCGTCGCGGCCGGCTCAGCCACGTCCGACTCTGCCCACACGCCTCCTCCGCAGGCCGACGAGATCATCATCCGCGGCAACCCGGTGCTCTGGCGCGAGCTGCGCCAGCCCGTTTTCCTCCGCCGCTGGCACCCGTGGGCTGCGCTCGGCGTGATTACCAGCGTGCTCGGTTTCGCGTACTACCAAGTCGGCCTGAACGAGCCGGTGCCGATGTTCGCGACCCATGTCGTGCTCTCGGCGATCTTTGTGTTCCAGGCCTGCATCATCGGCGCCGGCGCCATCGCCGGCGAACGCGAGAGCCGCTCGCTTGAGACACTCCTCGCCACGCCGCTCTCCGCACGCTCCATCGTCGTCGCCAAGTGGCTCGGCGCGCTGCGCCGACTCTACCCCATCCCAGCGCTGACGCTCGCGCTCCTGCTCGCGCTGGGTGTGCTGCCGGGCACTTTCCGCATCGCGGTGGTCGCGCACTACATCCTGATCTTCGCCGCTCCCGCCGCCGCACTGGTTGCGTCGGGCATCTGGCTCAGCGTCGTCACCCGCAAGACCTCCGTCGCCGCGACCTTGAACGTGCTGCTCGCGTTTGCGTTCTGGGCCGGCGTGCCGTTCATCGTGATGATGACCATCATGATCGTCACGATGGGCCAGGGACCGGGCCGCGAGTGGGAGCCGATCCTCGCGACGCCGCTCATCGCCCACCCCGGACCGATGTACGTCACCGCTCTCAGCGCCACCAGCGACCAGTTCCGCGGCAACCGGGCCTATCACACCTTTGTCGAGTTCACGCCCGAGCTGTTCATGCTCGCCTGCGTGGCCAGCACGGTGCTTTACGCCGTGATCGCGTGGGGCTTCCTCCAACTCGCCGC
>JBILLU010000328.1:0-2658 GCA_044375915.1 Phycisphaerales bacterium | reverse complement strand
CAGGGTGGCGAGCACCCGAACGCCGCACGCCCTGAGCGTCATGCTCGCGCTAATCGAGCACGGCAAGGCACGGAAGGGGGCGATGCCCAGCAACATCTTCCCCTCGCTCGACGGCATCGAACGCCGGACCGGGCTTCCCACGAGCACCGTGCAGCGATCGCTCAACGCCCTGAGGGACTTCGGACTGATCGCATGGCAGACCGGACGGCAGGGGCGATCGAACCGGTACGCACTCCAGACCGATTCCGTCGCCGCACTGGACGCCGCCGCCGACCGGCTGCTGGCCGACGCCGACCGGGCGGGACCAGGGGAGGCGCACCGGATCGTCCGATCGCTGATCGAGCTGGCCGGGTTCAGGAAGGCCGTCGAGGAGCGACGCAAGGCCAAGGCGACCCCAGCGGACGCCGCCGCGAGCTGGTCACAGACGACCACCCAACCGGTCACGGGTGACCACCCAACCGGTCATGGGCGACCGGTTCAACTGGTCATGGGTGACCACCTAACAAGATCCCTTGAACAAGAACCAGATACCAAGAACCACACCAACAACAGCGACGACGACGATTCGCGACGGGCCGACGACGCACCGCCGCCCGTTGTTGGTGTTGTTGGATCGTTCATCGAAGGGAAGCCAGACAGGCCAGAGGCCGCCAGCGAGATCGACGACGACAGCCAGGACGCGCCACGGCCGCGGGAAGCCCCTCCAGAGCGATCGGACGCCGAACCGCCCCCAGCGACCGCCAGCGACCGCGAGGCCCTGCGGGGGGCTCTACGCGATCTTGGGGTCATGGGCCGAACCGTCGAGGAGCTGATCGAGCACCTTGCGGCGATCGGCGGCACGGCTGAGCACATCCGCAGGGCCGCCAGCAAGGCGCGGCTGGACGAGAAAACCCGGAACCCGACGGGAGTACGCATCAGCATTCTTCGATCGCTCACCGCGACGGATATCGCCGCCATGAGGGAAGCCGAGCGACAGAGCTTGAGGCGGGAGTTGGAGAAGGAGGAACGGAGAAAGCAAGAAGCGATCGCCAAGAGCTTGCAGCCCCGCTACGAGATCCCGCTCGACGATACTGGTCGCGATACGAGAATGCTTGACTATGTCGCCACAATGCGGGCCGGGAACGAAGCCTACGAGGCCAAGCGGAAGAACCAAGCCGCCGCCCGATCCGACACGCCGCGGCATCGGCCGTTTCTTGAGGCACTGGCCGAGATCCGCGCCGCCGGGGGTCAGGGGGGGAATGCGACCCACCAAGAGAGCGAGGCCGCCGCATGAATCCGTCAACGATCGTCCGATCTTTGACGCGCGGGCTTGACAGGCTGGCCGGATCGGGCATGATGTTGCCTGCCATGAGCAAGCGAACCCATGCGTATCTTCGCGTCAGCACCGACCAGCAAGGCGATTCCGGGCTTGGGCTCGCCGCCCAGCGTCACGCGATCGAGCTGGCCGCCAACGAGGACGGGCTCGCCGTCAGCGTCGAGCACGAGGAGATCGCCAGCGGAAGCGACAGCGAACGCCCCGTAATGCTCTCCATGATCGCATCGCTTCGGCGCGGTGATGTTGTCATCGTCGCCGCGAGCTGCCGACTTTCGCGAAGCGAGTCGCTGGCCGGATGGATCGAATGCGAGATCGCCAAGCGAGGCGCGCGGCTGATCGTCGCGAGCGAGCGAGGGGTGAGCGAGCTGGAGCGATCGCTGCGGCGCGTCATCAACGCCGAAGAGCGACGACGCATCGCGGCACGCACTCGCGCGGCACTCGCCGCCAAGCGTCGCCGAGGCGAGAAAACCGGCGGCATCGCCCCGTTCGGGTTCACCGCAGACGACAATGGAAAGCTGATCCCGAACGAGAACGAACAATGGATCATCCGTTCGATCGCAGACCTTCGGCGCGACGGCATGAGCTTGCGAGCGATCGCCGCCGAGCTGAACGCACGCGGCATCGGCACGAAGACCGGCAAGGCATGGGCACCGCAGACAGTCGCGAACGCACTCACCACGAGCACGCCATGATCGAGAAGAACGACCGCAGAGAGATCCTGCTGAACCGCATCGCCGAGACTGCGGCATCGCTGCCCATCCGCCGCATCGAGGCCATCGACCGGCTGCTGCGCGTCGAGCGAGATCGCGACGGCATGACCGTCGGCGAGGCCGTGCGTCGTCTCGGCATCCCTGAGCGAACGCTCCGCCGTCACATCGCAGACGGCACCATAAAGACAACGATCGTCACGAGGGGCACGAAGCCGGAGCACCGGCTCGACCCGCTTGAGATCGCAACCAAGTTCGGAGTCCCGATCCAGGACGACGACGACCGCGGCTAGGCCGCAGAAAGACAGCGGCGATGCCCCACCTCCGGACAAGAGAAAGGCACCGCCGCCGACAAATCCCATGATTGATCGACATGATGACACGGATGGCATCAGTGTCAACCGCCCGCGAGAACCGCGAGCACTGATCCGCAGGACCACCCCCAGCAACTTCGCCCGCATCGGCGGCTGGCAACTTGCCGTCGCCAGGGTGGCGAGCACCCGAACGCCGCACGCCCTGAGCGTCATGCTCGCGCTAATCGAGCACGGCAAGGCACGGAAGGGGGCGATGCCCAGCAACATCTTCCCCTCGCTCGACGGCATCGAACGCCGAACCGGGCTTTCCAGGAGCAAGGTG
>JBILLU010000107.1:0-11134 GCA_044375915.1 Phycisphaerales bacterium | reverse complement strand
TGGCCCGCATCTCGAAGGTGGCGAGGCGGGCGAGCGTCTGCGGGTGCAGGTACAGCGACGCATCGATGGGCGTGCCGGAGCCGCCGTTGGTCGCACCCGGGTTGTTCTCTCCGATCGCCATTGGACTGAGGATAGTGGAGCGGGGCCGCCGCCGCACGGTTCGACCACGACGCCGGATGATGCTCGACGCTCGTGGTACGCTGCCCACCGGCCGAAGTTTCGACTTCCGTGCCGGGAGTTCACGCATGACCCGATTCTGCACCCGTGCGACGCTCGTCGCAGTCGCCTTGGTCTCGTCCCTGCTCTTGGGCTGCGAGAACAAGCTGACACGGGACAACTACGACCGCGTTCAGGTCGGCATGAGCCTGATGCAGGTCACCGACATCCTGGGCGAGGGTGAGAAGCAGGAGAAAGGCGGTGCCTCCAAACTCGCTCAGGACATGCTGGGGCTGGAGCTCTCCGGCGCGACGGCGCGGCAGAACGCCAATCAGGCTAAGCAGGGCTTGAAGGACCTGACCGGCCCCGACGGGACGACGCCGCGGGTCGCAACCAACACGCCCACCCGCGTCCCGAGCGGAACGCAGCGCGTTCCGGTTCGGGATGTCTACCTCTGGCGAACCGACAAGATCGAGATATCGGTCCAGTTTCAGGATGAAAAGGTCGTTGACAAGAACCAGTTCGGCCTCGACTAGCCACGGCCTGCTCGCGCCATGCAAGAACCAGGCTGATGCCGCGTTACGCGTCCAGCCCTGAAGGAGCCTCGCATGAACGCGCTGACGTGTGCCGAGTTGTTGCTGAGACCGCTGTCACTGCTGGCACGATCACCCGCCTGTCGTGGCCTCGTGATTGCCTTGCTTCTTGCTGTGCCGGCGGGCGCCCAGGGGTATAAGCCCGAGCCCGGACCCTATAAGGCCGAGGCGATCGATTTCGTGCTGACCGCCGACGATGTTCCCGCTCGCGGCGAGTCATCGCGTGACATCCCGATCAAGGTGCGTTATCCGATCAACGCGACCGGGGCGTTGCCGCTGGTGGTCTTCAGCCACGGCATGGGCGGCTCGTCCAACGCGTTTCCGGAGTTGTCCGACCATCTGGCGAGCCACGGCTACGTGGTGATCCTGCCCACGCACTCCGACTCGGTGAAACTCCGCCGCGAGAAGGGTGAAGACGCTGGACGCGAGATCATGGGCGATCCCGCCGGCTACGTGCGCAACGTCAAGCCGTTCGAGCGGGTCGATGACGTGAAGCGCATTCTCGACGCATTGTCCGTCGTCGAGCAGAAGATCTTCGCCGATGCGAAAGCCTCAATCTCGCGCGAGGCGATCGGCATGGCAGGCCACTCGGCGGGGGCGATGACAACCCAGATCGCCTTCGGCGTCAAGGCTCGCACGCGGCTCCTCGGCGGCGTGCAGAGCGCCGCCGATCCGCGGATCAAGGCCGCGGTCGTGATCTCCGGCCAGGGCCTGAAGACTCGGCTGTTCACCAAGGACAGCTGGTCCGACCTCGACAAGCCGATGCTGGTCATCACCGGCAGCGAGGACACAGCCAAGGCTGGCAGGGACACACCCGAATCACGGCGGCACCCGTTCGAGTACGCCCCGGCAAGCAAGGGCGAGCCGCACACGTATCTCCTGTGGATCGAGGGCGCGACGCACGGCTCGTACCAGAGCAAGTCGGCGGCGACGCTGTTGGGCGAGAAGCCCGAGGACCCGGCGATGGTCGCGGCAGCGACGAACTCGGCGACGCTGGCGTTCCTGGACGCGTATGTCAAGTTCGCGCCCGACAGCGACGAGGCCAAGGCCGCCCGCGCGTATCTCGCCGGCGACGCAATCTCCAAGCAGAGCGGCGGCAAGGCCAGCGTGCAGAGCAAGTAGCACGCGATGGCAGTCCGCGTCTTGCGTGAGCGACCGACGCACTCCTAAACTGCCTCATGCTGTTCCAGCGGCGCAGCAGCCGCACTCGATATCGCGACTATCTGGCGAAAAGCAAGGACCCGGCCTGGGCGAAACTCGACTCGGCCGAGGCGGCGGGCTCGCGCGAGAAAAAAGGCAAACGCACGCGCGGGTTCTTCGATCTCTTCCGCCTGTTCTGGCAGGAGATCGAGTCCTTTCACCGCACGGTCTATTTCGCCATCGCGACGGTGACAGTGGCGACGTGCATCAGCCTGGTGCTGCCGACGAGCACGCTGATCACGATCGACTACATCGTGACCGACAACCCCGGACCGGCGGGCATCTCGCCGCGGGTGAAGGAGTGGCTGCAGACCTTCGGTCTGTCGATCGACCCCGCCGCGATCACCCGGGGCGATCGTGTGGCGCTGCTGTGGGTGATGGGCGCGTCGATGGTGCTGATCTCGTGCGTCAGCGTGCTGATCTGGATGTGGGGCCGCTGGCAGATGACGCGCCTGACGAAGCGGGTGCAGGCCGCGGTGCGCAAGAAGGTCTTCGAGCAAGCCGTGCGGCTGCCGCTGCACCGCGTGCAGCAGATGAAGACCGGCGGCATGGTGAGCGTGCTGCGTGAGGACGCGGGTGCATCGGCCGAACTCCTGTTCAGCCTGATCTACAACCCGGTTCGGGCCATCGTGCAGCTCCTCGGCACGCTGATCATCCTCGCCGTGGTTGATTGGCGCATGCTCGTCGGCGGCTTGCTCCTCATCCCCGCGGTGTGGCTCAGCCATCGGACGTGGATCGGCAAGATCCGGCCGGTTTTCCGCGACATCCGCATCACGCGTTCCAGCATCGACGCCCAGACCACCGAGGCCTTCGGCGGCATGCGCGTCGTTCGCGGCTTCTCGCGCGAACTCTCCGAGTCCGGCCGCTTCACCCGAGGCGGACACTTCATGTCGCGCCAGGAGATTCTCGTCTGGTGGTGGTCCCGCATTCTCGAAGTGCTGTGGTCGATGCTGATCCCGATCGCATCCACCGGCGTGCTCATCTACGGCGGAACCCAGGTCATCCGGGGCGAACTCACCATCGGCCAGGTGATGATGTTCACCAGTTACCTGCTCATGCTCTTGAGCCCGCTGGAGACGCTGACCAACACCGCGACGGCGGTGCAGACCAATCTCGCGGGCTTTGATCGCATCCTCGACATCCTCGCCGAGCCGCGTGAGTTTCAGGAGGACGAGGCGCGAGGCCGGCCGCTGGAACGGGCGCAAGTCCAGGGCCGCATCACGCTGGATCACGTGAGCTTCGCGTATCCGGCGCTGACCGGACGCGTGAAGGGCGCCCGTGCGATGGAGGAGCCCAGCCCAGACACTTCAGAGTCACACGCTTCAAAGCCCGGGGACCCGAAGACCCACGCGGCAAAAGCCGACGACGCGCCGCGGCCGGTGCTGCGCGATGTCAGCATCGACGTCCCGCACGGCATGACCGTGGCTCTTGTCGGCGCGAGCGGCAGCGGCAAGACCACGCTCTGCAACCTGATCGCGCGGTTCTTTGATCCCTGCGAGGTCGCGATCCCCCAGGAAGGCATCACGCTTCCGCGCGGGCGCATCATGCTCGACGGCGTCGACCTGCGTGACATCGACGTACGCCACTATCGACGGCTCCTTGGAATCGTGGAGCAGGATGTGTTCCTGTTCGACGGCAGCGTGGCGGAGAACATCGCGTACGGTCGCATCGACAGCGAGGGCGACGGCCTGCCCTCGCGTGAGACTGTGCTGCGCAGCGTGCGGGCCGCCGCGGAAGCCGCGAACGCGGCCGAATTCATCGAGAAACTCGAGTTCGGCTACGACACCGTCATCGGCGAGCGCGGCGTGCGGCTCAGCGGCGGTCAAAAACAACGTCTGGCCATTGCCCGCGCTCTCTTCGCCGATCCCCTGATCCTCATCCTCGACGAGGCCACGAGCAATCTCGACGCCGAGAGCGAGGCGATGATCCAGCGCAGCCTCGCTGGCCTGATGCGCGGCCGGACGAGTTTCGTCATCGCGCACCGCCTCAGCACCATCCGCCATGCCGATCTGATCGTGGTGCTCGAGCAAGGCCGCGTGATCGAGACCGGGTCGCACGAGACCTTGCTCGCCGCGGGCGGGCGATACGCCGACCTCTTGCGGACGCAGCTCGAAGCCCATTCCCCCGAGGCCGCCGCGGCGATCAAGCAAGCGCTCGCGAGCCGCTAGACGATCTCTATCGCTCGACCGTCATCTTCCAGCACCGGTGGATGCGTTCGTTGCGGTAGTCCTCGGGCACGGTGCGGCGGGAGATCTCGATGGACTGAAGACCCAGCGCGGCGACGCCCTCTTCGTCGAGCTTGAAGGTGCGGAAGTTGTTGGAGAAGAAGATCGTGCCGCCGCGGCTCATGAGCGGGACAAGCAGCGCGAGCAGCTCAATGTGGCGCGATTGCACTTCCCAGTCAGCCTCGGTCATCTTGCTGTTGGAGAACGTCGGCGGATCGACGATGGCGAGGTCGTAGAGGCCCTCGGGGTCCTGCGGGTGCTGGGCGAGGAATTCCATCGTGTCGGCGCGGACGAGGCGGTGCGCGGCGTTCGCCTGAGCACCCACGCCGCGGATGTTGTTGAGGGCGAAGTTGCGGGCGGTCCAATCGAGATAGGTGTTCGAGAGGTCCACGCTGGTCGTGGTCTCTGCGCCGCCCGCGGCGGCGTAGACGGAGAAGCTGCCGGTGTAGCAGAAGAGGTTGAGCACGCGCTCGCCCTGGGCGATGTCGCGGACCATTGCTCGCGTGTTGCGGTGGTCGAGGAAGAGGCCGGTGTCGGTGTAGTCGGTGAGATTCACCTCGAAGCGGAGGCCGGCTTCGCGGGCGGCGATGATGATTCCGGCGTCGTCCTGGCGCTCGTGCTGGGAGAGGCCGCGCTGCTTGGGGCGGTCCTTCATGTGCACATTCGCGAGCGGGATCTCCAGGATCGCCGCCGTGCGCTTCGAGATCTCGTCTTTCCACTCCGAGTGCTGGGCGACGGTGCGAGAGTGCTCGCGTTCGAGCTCGAAGATGTGGGCGTGGTCCTCGTAGCGATCGATGACGACGGGGACGTCGGGGCAGTCGCGGTCGTAGAGGCGATAGCAAAAGATGCCGCGGTCGGGCCAGCGGCGGAAGTGACGGGCCCGCTTGGTGAGGCGACCGGCGAAGTCGTCGAGCTCGCGGATGTCGCGCTCGCGCAGGCCGCCGAAGGCGGGGGCGGTGATGGCGCGGAGCGGCGGCGGGCCGGCGGGGTTGGTAAAGCGGGGTTCGAGTGCGGGCGGTCGGGCGGTAACTTGAGCCCTCTCCTTCATGGAGGGGCTGGGTGTGGGTTGAATCGGTGTGGGCTGAACTGGTTCGTTGTTCGTGGGAATCGTGTCCGACTGGACGGAATCGGTGGTCTCTGCGTCGCCGTTCGCCCACCCCCCGGCCTCCTCCCTCTGGGAGGGGGAGTCGGATGTGTGCACTTCGAGTTCTGCTTCGTCTTGCGCGTCACCTGGTGCATCGACTTGTGCTTCGGTCGGTTCTTCGACTGGTGCTTCGTCGCGTGCGTTGTCGCGCGGCGGGCGCGGGCCGAGGAACGTGTAGTACGTGCACTCGATCTGGGCGTTGAACATCTTGCGGCGGCGGGTCGCTTCCTGGCCGACGACGCGTTCGAAGTTGGGGTACGCCGTCAGGATGTGGTGCGACCACGTGGGCAGGCGGCGGAGGACTTCGGGCATGAGGCGGTAGATGCGTTGGACGTCCTCGGTCTCGCCGAGACGCACGCCGTAGGGCGGGTTGGTGACGATGCAGCCGTAGTCGGACTTGCTGGAGAGGTCGGCGAAGTCGCGGTGGGCGAAGTGGATGGCGCGATCGACGCCGGCTTGTTTGGCGTGGTGGCGGGCAAGGGTGAGGGCTTGCTCGTCGATGTCGCTGGCGTGGATGGTGACGGGGAGCGTGTCCTTGGCTTTGTCGTCGGCTTCCTGATCGGCCTGGTCCCAGATGCTCTCGGGGATCTCGGGCCAGTGGGCGCAGTCGAAGTCGCGGCCTCGCCCCGGTGCAAGATCCATCGCGAGCATGGCGGCCTCGATCGCGATGGTGCCGCTGCCGCAGAACGGATCGATGAGGGCGCGGTGCGGGCGCCAGACGCTGAGCAGCACAAGCCCCGCGGCGAGTGTTTCTTTCAGCGCGGCTTCGCCGACCAGGTCGCGGTAGCCGCGCTTGTGCAGGCCGACGCCGCTGGTGTCGATGGTGAGCGAGGCGAGGTCTTCGAGCAATCCAACTTCAATCACCGTTCGGCTGCCGGACTCGGGCAGCACGTTCACGCGGTGAGCAGAGAGGAGTCGCTCGACGATGGCTTTCTTCACCGTGCGCTGCACGGCGGGGACGCTGCTGAGCTGACTCTTGACGCTGCGCCCGTTGACGGGGAACTCGCCGTCGGGGGCGATCCAGCGTTCCCAGGGGAGGGTTTTGGTGGTTTCAAAGAGGGAGTCGAAGTCGGGGCATTCGAATTGAGCGACGCGGAGCAGGACGCGGTCGGCGGCGCGGAGCCAGAGGTTCGCGCGGGCGATGGCGAGGGCGTCGCCGCGGAAATGGATGCGGCCGGTGGAGATGATGCGGGGCTCGTAGCCGAGCCACTCGAGCTCGCGCGCGACGACAGCCTCCAGGCCGAAGGAGGTGGTGGCGATGAGATCGAAGAGTTCGGGCATCGGGTGATCGTTGGGGGGCGAGACCTCCCGAGCCGCGGGCTTCAGCCCGCGCGGTTTGGATGTCGGGTTGCTTAAAGACGTGCGGGTTGTTCACGGCCTTTCCGCGCGAGCTGAAGCCCGCGGCTCTGAGAAAAGAGCGGACACACGTCGCGTCCGATCGGGTACGCTGTTCCGACAGGAGCAACCCATGGCCAAGAAACAGCAGATCGGCGAGATTGTGTGGCGGGACTTGACGGTGAAGGACGCTCCGCAGCTGCGGAAGTTCTACAGCGCGGTCGTCGGTTGGCAGACCAGCGAAGTCCCGATGAAGGACGCGAAGGGCGCGTACGCGGATTACTGCATGAACCTGCCGGGCAAGTCGCCCAAGAAACAGGGCGAAACGGTGGCGGGCGTGTGCCACGCCCGGGGTGTGAACAAAAAGGTTCCGCCGCAGTGGATGATGTACGTGAAGGTCAAGAGCGTGAAGGCGAGTATCGCCAAGGTGAAGAAGCTCGGTGGCAAGGTGCTCGACGGGCCACGGGATGTCGGCCCGATGGTCTTCTGCATCATCAAGGACCCCGCCGGTGCCGTGCTCGGCTTGATCGAGTAGCGGACGGGCTGCCGCTGCGTGTCAGTGTCCGAGCGTGCGAGCGGTCTCGCGATACCGCCGCGCCATCACGTCCAGCGAGGCGCTGATGATGCGGACCTCGCCCACCACGTTGATGAAGTTCACATCACCCGCCCACCGCGGCACGACGTGCACGTGCAGATGCGTCGGCACGCCCGCGCCGGCGGCACGCCCCTGATTGACGCCGATGTTCAGGCCCTGCGGCTGGAGCGTCCGCTGCGCGAGTTCCGCCGCAAGGTCGGTGAGTTTCCACAATTCGGCGCGCTGCTCCGCGGCGTAATCGAGGAGCGTGGGGCGGGCCTCGCCCAGCGCGATGAGCAGGTGTCCGCCGGTGTAGGGGAACGCGTTGAGCAGAATCATGCCGTGCTGGTTGCGGACGATGACGTGGTTGCGCTCGTCAAGCTCGGGGTGCTGCCAGTAGTCGAGCAGGAACGAAGAAGACTCGGCGTTGGGCTTGGCCCGCGCGGCGGCCTCGGCGGGGCCGAGGGATTCGAGGTACTGCTGACGCCAGGGGGCGTGGAGCGAACGCGGGCCGGGGGATTCCTCTCGGGCGGTCATGAGCACAGTGTATCGATTGTGCTTCCGGCAACGGACTCGCCCGTAGACTTGGGACTCGCGATTTCACTGTTCAAGGAGTTCCCGATGTTCGATGCCATCCGCGTCGTTGAGAATGCCCCCTCCCAGATCAAGAACCTCGTCGTCGGCGTCTTCGCCGCCGACACCAGCGTGGACGAGAACGCCAAGCCCGCGTTTGATGCGGCGACCGCCAAGGTCATCGCCGCCGCCGGCGGAGCCGACAACGCGGCCCACGCGATCGCTCGCCCGGAGTTCGAAGCGGCGATGGGCTCGGTGATCGACACCTTCTCCGCCGATGGCGAGACTCGCATTGTGATCCTCGGCCTCGGCAAGGCCGCGGGCCTCAGCGCCGACACGATCCGCTTCGTCGGCGGCGTCGCGGGCCGCAAGCTCGCCGCGGCCAAGGCCACCAGCGCGACAATCGACCTTCTCCCCGCCATCAAGGCCGCGAATAGCTCCGCGGCCGCCGCCGCCAAGGCTGTCAAGGGCGCGAAGGCCGACCCGTCCACTTCCATCTCGCCGGCCGTCGCGGGCTCGGCCTTCGGCGAAGGTCTCGGCCTCATCGGCTGGGTGTGCGACGAGTTCAAGGGAACCGTGACCAAGAAGAAGGGCGCCGACGGCAAGGAAAAGAACAGCCGCACCAAGCTCGACGTGTTCAGCAAGGACGCGGGCTTTGCCAAGGGCGTGAGCCGCGGCCTGGGGCTGGCCGAGGCGGCGAACCTGTGCCGCACGCTGAGCCAGACTCCGCCAAACATCGCGACCACCGGCTACATGGCCGAGCAGGCGAAGAAGCTCGCGAAGAAGACCGGCCTGAAGTTCTCGATCATCGAGGGCGAGGCGCTCGAGAAGGAGCGGATGACGGGCCTGATCAACGTCGGCAAGGCGAGCGAGAACAAGCCGTGTTTGGTTCGGCTTGAGTATCGCCCGAAGGATGCGAAGAAGGATGCCAAGCCGCTCGTGCTCGTCGGCAAGACGATGACCTACGACACCGGCGGCCTGTCGCTCAAGATCAACAACGGCATGGTGGGCATGAAGCGTGACAAGGACGGCGGCTGTGCCGTGCTGGGCGCGATGCACGCCATCGCGACCGTGATCCAGCCCAAGCGCCCCGTGGTCGCGCTGCTCTCGATCGCCGAGAACAGCATCAGCGACGAGGCGTATCGCCCCGACGATGTCATCACCTATCGCAACGGCGTCACCGTCGAAGTCACCAACACCGACGCCGAGGGCCGCCTCGTCCTCGCCGATGCCCTCTGCTGGGCCTGCGAGAAAGAGAGCCCCAGCGCGATCATCGACCTCGCCACCCTCACCGGCGGCGTGGTCGTCGCGCTCGGCAGCACCTACTGCGGCATGTTCTGCGAGGACGACGCCCTCCGTGCCAAGGTCGAGGCCGCCAGCAAGGCCAGCGGCGAGCGCGTGTGGCGTCTGCCGATGCACCAGGAGTACCGCGACCTCATGAAGAGCCCGGTCGCCGACATCCAGAACAGCAACGCCAACCGCAAGGCCCACCCGATCCAGGGCGCGGCGTTCCTGTCGTACTTCGTCGACGAGAAGGTGCCGTGGTGCCACCTCGACATTGCCGGCGTGCATGTGGCCGACGCGAACAAGGGGCCGTTTGTGGACGGCCCGACGGGTTGGGGCACGCGGCTGTTGGCGGAATTGGTGGACGCCTGATCCTCTAGTTGAGAATCTTGGTCGGATCGTCGAAGTACTCGCCCTCGTCACGGATCGTGATGAGGGCTTTTCGTATCCAGCTAAACATGTTGTAATACATGATCAACGCGATGAGAGGCGCCACGACGGTGCAGAACAGCAAGAAGAGCACGGGACCCAGCCACATCAACAGCGATGCCCGCTTCAGCACCCGCGGGCTCGGAATGCGGGGCGCCAGCCACTTGGTGTAGAGCATCGCCGCGAAGAACTGCACGATCCAGGCGACGCTGCCCGCAAGCCCCGCAACCGCGCTCAGCATCATGACTCCCTCAGCGGCCCCGACCTGGCCGGGCGTTGGAGCCATGAAGAGGGCAAGCCCTCCGAGCGCGATCTGTCCAATCGCCGCGATGGCGGACACCACGATTGCCACGCGGAGAATCTGCCGCGGTTTTTCGCCGCGGTTGTTGCTTATCTGTCCCGGATCGGGCGACGCATATAGGAAGTAGCCGTAGAGGCCCGTCGCGGTCGCCGCGAGTGAGATGACGCTCAAGGCGAATCCCACACCTGCACCGCCCGCAGCGCCCGCAACGATTGCCAGGATGAACAGCACAAGATGCGCAAGGATGCCGAACATGACCAGCGACACCCCGCGCAGCAAGGTCGCTCGATAGTTCTCATCCGCAAACTGCAGAAGGTCGCCACGAAGGGAACGCTCGACGGGAACGCCGCACTCGGGACAGTTGCCGGAGAGTGGCAGCCCATGCAGGTCATACGAACATCGGATGCACGGCTGATGCGTTTCGAGAGTCTTGGTGCCGGTGTCGCTCGGGTGCATGAAACCAAGCTACCAAATTCTCAGGCGCAGCAACTTCCCCCAGCTACTCCCGCTGCGCCCGCGCGATCTTGCCCCGCCCCAACCCCACCAGAATCGCCAGCCACACCGCCCCGGGAATCAACCCCGCCGGTCCAATCGCCGCGGGCACGAGCACGAACGGGAGAATCCGCCCCGCGGATCTCGCGCTGGAGAACAACGCCCGATCCGGCAGCCGTGCCGCAAACCAGCGGAGCAGGTTGCACAGACCCGTGGCGATGAAAAGCCACAGACCAAAGACCAGCATGGCGCGAACCACGCCCGACGCGGCATCCACAAGCGGCAGCAGCGGCGCGATCGGTGCGGGTACCGCCGCGCCGGTCGCCGTCGCGATCAGAGCACGCACGCCATGCACCACCGGCAACGCGAAGGCCGCCGCTCGCAGCGTGCGGGCGTTGCCGCGGGCCTGATCGTGCGGCGGAAGGCCCGGATCGTCGATGGAGAGTTTCCAGATCCCGAAAGCCACCAGCACCGACACCGCGAAGTCGAGCGAAGGCCAGACCACCAACGGCACGGCGTAGCGAAACGTGCCCAGTGTTGTGTATTGCAAGGCGCTTACGCCGCCGATCACCACCGCCAGAATCAGCCCCAGCAAGAGCACGCCCGCGCCGAGATGCAGAGCCCGGAGATACTCCGCCGACGCGAGCCCAAGGCGACGGCGCTCCAGCGAGAGTCGCACCGGCCGGGCGCACTCGGGGCACACCGAGTCGATATCCAACCCGCGCAGGCTGTAGCCGCAGTTCGTGCACGGAGCGTCAACCGTGACCATGTCGTGCGTGTCGGCGGCGTGGGACACGCGTTCATGCTAGGGGAAAGAAAAGCGGGGCC
>JBILLU010000106.1:0-11153 GCA_044375915.1 Phycisphaerales bacterium | reverse complement strand
GCGCGACGGCGCAGCAGTACGGCGGCGTCGATCGCGCTCAGGCGACGCAGGCTCGCGAGCAGTTCCGCGGGCGCGAGGCTTCGCCGCAGGGCGCGTTCGGTGATACTTCCCGCGGCGCGAATCGCGACGCGACCGGGTCGAACCGCACGCCCGGCAATACCGCGGGCACGCGCGAGGCCGCGAACCGGGACGCCAATCGGTCCGGCACGCGCGACGCCGCCAACCGCGACGCCAATCGATCGGGGACTCGCAACGCCGCACCCAGCCAGAATCGCGGCGGATCCGGCGCATTCAGCGGCGTTGAAGGTGGCAACTCCACCCGCGAGGCCAGCAACCGTGGCAACGCCAGCCGCTCCTCCGGTGGCGGACAGGCCTCTCGCCCATCCGGCGGCGGGCAGACCTCGCGTCCATCGGGCGGTGGTGGTGCGTCCCGCGGCGGAGGTCGTCGCTGAGTCGATTTTCACACTCCTTGCGTGTCCGCACCGAATCGAGATCGCCCATGCACAATGCTCCCTCGATCGTTCGCCTTGTCTCCCGCGTCGCCTTCGCTTCGCTCGCTTTGTGGACGGCATCCTGCGCCACAACGCCCGCCGAACCCGTGATCGAACCGGGCACCGCGTACGCGTCGCCCGACGCCGTGGTCGATGCGACCGTTGCGGCGATTCGTTCCGAGAACAAAAGCGAGCTGTCCAAGATTCTGGGCGGAGACGCCACCGAAGTCCTCGGCTCCGGTGACGAAGTCGCCGATCGCAACGGCATACGCGAGTTCCTCCGCAAGTACGACGAGGCCAACCGTCTTGTCACGCGCAGCGACGGCTCCGTCATCCTTGAGGTGGGGCAAGACAACTGGCCGATGGCCTTTCCGATCGTGAAGTCCGATGACGGATGGCGGCTCGATACGCCCGCCGGCATCGAAGAGATCTCGGCACGTCGAATCGGTCGCAACGAACTGAACTGCATCCAGACCTGCCTGGCCATGGCCGACGCTCAGGCCGAGTACCGCCAAGTGAACCCTGACGGGCAGACGCCGCCCGCATTTGCAGCGCGGTTCATCAGCGAGCCCGGCACGAAGAACGGCCTGTTCTGGCCCGCGGCATCCGACGGATCACCCAGCCCGCTCGGAAGTCTCGCCGCGAGCGCAAGTGCCGAGGGGTATTCCCTCGGCACGAACAACGAGCCGCGCCCATACTACGGCTACCACTTCCGCATGCTCTCGGCCCAAGGCCCCTTCGCGCCCGGCGGCCGCATGAACTATCGTGAGAACGGCCGCATGGTCCGTGGCTTTGCCGTTATCGCCTACCCCGCCGAGTACGGCCGCTCCGGCATCATGTCCTTCATGATCGCCAAGCAAGGGATTGTCTATCAGTGCGACATGGGACCCGACACCGCGGCGGTCGCTCGCGGCATGACCGAGTTCAACCCCGATCAATCGTGGACCGAGGTTCCGTAGAGCGGTTGCCCGAACGGTCGTTAGAGCGGCTGCCACGCGAAACCAGCGGGAATCACCGCGGTGCGTGCGTTCAGCCAACCCACCAGGAACTCATACGCCTCCACCAGCCGCGGGCCGGGGCGGTTGAAGTACTGATTGCCGTCGACAAGCGCGACGCGGCCGTGTTTCACGGCTCGCAGCGTGCGGAACCAATCTTCACGCATGAGCGCCGCTGCGCACGCACGCGTCTGATCGAGGTTCATCCCGCACGGAGCGATGATGATCGCATCGGGGTTCACGCCGATGATTGCTTCCTTGGGCACGCGGATCGACTTGCCCGCCACCCGTTCCGCCACCTGAGGCCCAAGGGCCGCACCAGCGCTCTCCTTCGCCACCGTGGCGTTCAGTGGATGCCGCGCCCCTGCCCGCTCGATCAACTGCGGGGTCCAGTGCCCGCCGATGAACAGCGGGTCCGTCCACTCCAGAAACACTACATTCGGCCCATCGTCGAACGGGTTCACGTACTCGCTCGCGCTGAAGACCCGCTCGCGCAGCCGCACCACCGCCGCCGTGGCCTCTTGATCCAATCCAACTGCTGCCCCGACGCGGTACACATCATCGAGCACATCCTCGAACGTCTGCGGGTTGAGCGACACGATGCGAGGCTGATAATCACTCGTGGTCATGTCCGCGACGATTCGGCGCACCGTCGCCAGATCGATCGAGCAGACGCTGCACAGATCCTGAGTCAGGATCACGTCCGGCCGCAGCTCGCGGAGCAGCTTCTCATCCACCTGATACAGCGACTGCCCGGACGCGAGTTGCTCCCGCACCATCGCGTCGATCGCCCCGGGCTGCGGGTTCGAAGCATCGCTCAGTGCCGCCGGGATCGTCTGTGCGGTCAGCACCGGCACCCGCGTGATCGACGCCGGAAAGTCACACTCATGCGACCGCCCCACGAGCATCGACTCCCCGCCGATGAGGCAGAGGGATTCGGTGGCGGAGGGGAGGAGGGAGACGACTCGCATGGGAATACTCAAAGCAGCAAAGCTCAAAGCATCAAATCAGAACCGACAGAAATCAGCCGCCGACAACGCCCCGCCCACAGCGTACGCGCCGCGTCCGATCAGCCGCACGCACGGCTCCGCGCACCATCGGACGCACCCCTTCCCCCTCACCCCTTTGCTACTCTTGCCCCATGCCAAACGTCAAAATCACCACCTCCAAGGGCGACATCACCATCGAGCTCGATGCCGCCAAAGCGCCGATCTCCACCGAGAACTTCCTCGCCTACGTCAACAGCGGCCACTACGCCGGCACCATCTTCCACCGCGTCATCCCCAACTTCATGATCCAGGGCGGCGGGCACACCGCCGACATGGCCAAGAAGCCCACCAATAAGCCCATCAAGAACGAGTGGAAGAACGGGCTCAAGAACCTCAAGGGCACGGTCGCCATGGCCCGCCTCGGCGGCGACGCCGACAGCGCGACCAGCCAGTTCTTCATCAACACCGTGGACAACGCTTTCCTCGATCGACCCCAGCCCGATGGCGCGGCCTACGCCGTCTTCGGCAAGGTGACCGCGGGAATGGACGTCGTTGAAGCGATCCGCCATGTCAAGACCGGCACCAAGCACGGCCACGGCGACGTGCCCGTGGAGCCCGTCACCATCACCAAGGCCGAAGTCATCGGCTGACGTGATGGGCCGCAGTGTTTCGCGACTTCCGCGCCTCCCCGCCCCGCGCAGCGGGGAGGGGTGGTCGAGGCTTTGCGAGACCGGGGAGGGGTGAAGGGTGTTCGGAAGTCGCAGCGCGGAGGTACCCGCAGTCCCCTCACCTGCTTCGCCTGCGGCGAAGCGGTCCTCTCCCCGCATGCGGGGAGAGGAGGCGCGAGGGCCGCTCCCGAGCGGCCCTTTCCTTCTCTGCATTTCCTGCATTTCTCTGTGCCCTCTGTGTTCTCTGTGGTAAATCGCCTTTCTCTGCTCCGCTGCGCCGCAACCGCCCGCTCCGGCCTCCCAACGATCCTCCCCGGTGAAGATCGTCGTTCTTTACAACCCGACCTCGGGCCGCGGCCGTGCTCAGGCGGCGGTTGATCGGCTGTTGCCGCATCTGCGCGAGCGCGGGCACGAGATCGTCGTTCTCACCATCGTCGAGTCCGCGCGACTCGACGACGCCGCGGGACGTGCCGGTGCTCTGGTGCTCGTCGGCGGCGACGGCACGGTCGCGTCGGCACTCGCCGCTGTCGAGCGCCTCGGTGTTCCCATCTACCACCTGCCGACCGGCAATGAGAATCTGTTCGCCCGCGCGTTTGGGCACGCCGCGGATCCTGCGACCGTCGCCACGATCATCGAGCGCGGTACGACGCGAGCCATCGATCTGGGTATCGCCGCCCACACCGGCGATCTCGCCAACCCGACTCGCTTCGCCATCATGCTCTCGCTCGGACCCGATGCCTCGGTCATTCACCGTCTCGGCAAGGTGCGGCAATCGGTCAGCGGACATCTCGCGTACGCGTTGCCCGTGCTGAAGGAACTGAAGAGCGTGCTCGCCGGCGCGCGTTTGCCCGCGCTGCGCGTATCGGTTGACGGCAAGAAGGTCGCCGACGACGCCGGATGGCTCGTTGTCGCCAACATGCGGGAGTTCGCGCTCCGGGTCGATCCAGCCGCCGCAGCGGGGGACGTCGATCCCTCCGACGGGCTGCTGAACATCGCCTTCTTCCCGATGCGCTCGGCCGTTGGCATGTTGCCTTGGGCCGCCCGTTGTCGCCTGGGTTCGGCGGCGTCGCACCCCGCGTTCATCGGGGCGACCGGGCGCGAGATCGTCGTCGAGGGCGACGGGCCCTGGCAATTCGACGGCGAGGTTGGTCGCGTGCTCGCCGCCCCCGATCGCCTCCGCATCGAGGCCCGACCGGTCGCGATACGCGTATTTGTTTGATCTATGAACGGTATTTGTTCATATACCGATTGGATTCTCCGCGACTTCGCGGTGATTTCCCGCGGTCTCTGATACCATGCCGGTGCGAACCCCGTCTCTGCGGCGGCGTCTTCCCTTTGCCGCCGGGTTCGCCACGGGATGGACATGAGCCGATCGATCACGACCCCAAACTCCGCGATGTCGCCGCCTGCCGCCGCTCCCCAAGTCCGGCTCGAACTCACCGACGCCACCGGTCGCGTGGCTGCTCCCGCCGCCCAGCGGCTGCTTGACCTGCTGGGCCGTGGCGTCCCGCTCGCGTGCAAGCGTGAGGCCCATCGCACCAATGGCCAGACCCGTGGCGGCGAGGTCCGCGTCCGCATCGTTGACGACGCCGAGATGAGCGCTCAGCACGAGGAATACGCCGGCATCCCCGGCACCACCGACGTGCTGACCTTTGACATGTCTGGCGAGTCGGACCCGCGTGGCGTGGTATTGCTCGATGTCGACATCACGGTGTGCCTCGACGAGGCCGCCCGCCAAGGGGCCACGCGCGGGCACACGCCCGAGGACGAACTTCTTCTGTACGCGCTCCACGGCGTGCTGCACTGCCTGGGCCACGACGACCACGACGACGAGGCGTACCGCGCTATGCACGCCGCGGAGGATGAGATACTCGCCGCCATCAACGCGCCCGTTCGCTTCCATGCCGCCGCCGACAAGGCGAGCGACACCGCCGGAGGTGACGCGTGAGCGCACTCCTCCCTGCTGGCGCATGGCTGTTCGTCACGCTGCTCTCGTTGCTCGCCTGCGGCGTCTTCGGCGCGATCTTCCACTCCCTCCGCGATCACTCCCGCTCAGCCCTTGAGGAGATCGTTCAGAACCGCGCCGACGCCGAGCGTGCACGCCGCCTTCGCAGGATTATTGATGACGTCGACGGCCACGCGGCCTCAGTCGCGCTCGCCCGCGTCGCGCTGAGCGTCTTCGCCGCCGTTGCCGGTGTGCTCTTCACCGTCGAGATCACGCCCAAGGACGCCGTGACCGCGACGCGCTGGAGCATCCTCATCGCCTCGGTGCTCTCGATCTCCACCCTCGTGTGGCTCATCGGCACCGTCGTCCCCACCAGCGTCGCCCGACACCTCGCCGAGCCGACCATCTACGGCCTCGCCGCCGTCGTTCGAGGGATGTACGTCGCCACGGCGCCTCTTCGCGCCGTTGTTTCCTTCATCGATGCCGTCGTCCGGCGTCTCTCCGGACGCAGCGAAGTCAACGAGGTTGAGGAGATTCAGGCTGAACTGCTCGACGTGGTCGAAGAGGCCCGTCAGGAAGGCCAGCTCGACGACACCGAGATCCAGATGATCCGCGCCGTCGCCCGCTTCCGCGACACCAACGTCCGCGGCATCATGACGCCCCGCACCGAGATGGACGTCCTCGAACTCACCAACGACCTGGGCAAGATCACCTCCATGATCCGCGAGGGCGCCCACAGCCGCATCCCCGTCTACGAAGGCACCGTGGATCACGTCGTCGGCGTCTTCTACATCAAAGACCTGCTCCGTTGGCTGGCCGGCGCTGGTACCGCCGGCGGCCGCAAGATGTTCGACCTCCGCGGCGTGCTCCGCCCCGCGCTGTTTGTGCCCGAGTCCAAGACCATCCGCGAGCTGCTCGACGACATGCTGCAGAAGCGCGTCCACATCGCCGTCGTCACCGACGAGTTCGGCGGCACCGCCGGCCTCGTCACGCTCGAGGACATCGTCGAGGAGTTCTTCGGCGACGTGCAGGACGAGTACGAGCGCCCCGAAGATATTCCCCATGCCAAGACCGACGAGGCCCGACGCGCGGTCGAGCTCGACGGGCGTGCGTACGTCTCCGACGCCAACGCCAAGCTCTCCGATCTCGGGCTCGCCATCCCCGAGAGCGCCGACTACGCAACAGTGGGGGGGTTCGTCACGGTCGCCCTCGGCCGCATCCCCAAGAAGGGCGAGACCGTCACCATCGGCGAGACCGAGCTCGGTGATCCCGGCATCAAGCCTCTGCGCGTCAGCATCCTCGCCGCCGAACCCACCCGCGTGGTGCGACTGCGCATCGAATCACTCGATGCCGCACCGCCGCAGTCCAGCGCCGCGCTGCCGCCGCCCGCGCCCGCTCCGGTCATCGTCCGCGACGGCAGCGCGTCGATGCTCCAGAGTGCGGCCGACTGGTCCGATTCCAAGCGCTGATCCGAACCGGTCCGCAACCTTCGCGCTCCATTCCGGCAACAACGAAGACACCCCGCCACGCGTTTCTAAAGGACTCGCATGATCACGCTCCGTCGCTTTGCGTCCATCACCAATCGCCGCGCACGCGCGCTCACACGCATCGCGATCGCCTCCGTCGCGATGGTGGCTTCTGTCGCGTCCGGCGCCACCTTCCGCGTCCGCGCCGCCGACTCCATCGGACCCGACGCCGCCTCCGGCCGTCTCGTCGTCTTCCTCATCGCCGACTCGTCCATCAAGAAAGACGACGGCAGTGGCGGTGCCCTGAACCCCAAGGCCGTTCCCCTCGACGGCCCCTTCTGGGACTCCGAAGAACCCATCTTCGCCGCCGACGTCCGCGCCCTCAAACGCGGCGAGGCCTTCGAGATCAACGACTCCGCCGAAGCCCTCAGCGTCAAGCCCAGCCAGCTCAAGCCCGGCGGCTACCGCGCCCAGGCCCTGCTCATCACCCGGCGCACCAACAGCAACTGGCGCCGCGATGCCGGCAACCTCTTCTCCAGCACCCCGGTGCACTTCGATCTCACGCAAGCCGGCGCCGAACCCGTCGTAGACATCATCCTCGACACCGCGACCACTGCTCAGGTTCGCGCTGATGCGGAAGGCATGGAGTGGTTCTCCACGCTCTCGACCTCCCTCACCGCCCACCGCGGCCGCCCGGTCATGATGCGCGCCGGCGTGCTCTTTCCGCAGAACTACGACCCGAAGCGCCAGTATCCCGCCATCTACTACGTTCCCGGCTTCGGTGGCGACGACACCTTTGTCGAACGCCTCAAGTCTTCTCAAGGCCGCGCACAAGACGGTGCAACGAAGGAACTCGCCGAGAACGCCTTCACAATCGTCCTGAATCCCGAAAGCCCCAACGGCCACACGCTCTTTGCCGATTCGCAGAACAACGGCCCCTGCGGCCGGGCCCTCGTCGAAGAACTCATCCCCACGCTCGAATCCAAGTTTCCGCTCATCCCCAAGCCCGAAGCCCGCCTGCTCCGCGGCCACTCCTCCGGCGGCTGGTCCACCCTCTGGCTCGTGCTCCACTACCCAAAGACCTTCGGTGCCGCTTGGAGCACCGCGCCCGATCCGGTCGATTTCCGCCGCTTCCAACTCGTCAACATTTACGAAGACGCGAATTTCTACGAGACCACCGAGCCCGACGGCGCCGTCAAGCAGCGTCCCACCCTCCGCCGCACCAACCGCGACACCGGCGAGTCCCGCGAGATCATGACCGTCCGCCGCGAATGCCGCCAGGAAGACATGCTCGCCAGCGACAACAGCTCCGGCCAGCAGTACGACTCGTGGTTCGCCGTCGCCGGCCCCCGCAACGAACGCGGCAACCCCGCCGCCCTCTTCGATCCGCTCACCGGCGTCATCGATCGCTCCGTCGCCGAGAAGTACCGCGCGTTCGACATCGGCGCGATCGTCCGCGCCGCCCCCGAGAAGTACCTGCCCATCCTCCGCGATCGGGTCCGCCTCGTCTGCGGCGACGCCGACAACTTCTATCTCAACGAGGCCGTACGCCTCTTCGCCCACGACGTCGCCACCCTCGACGGCCAGTCACTCGCTGCCGACACGCCTGCGCCCTTCTCGTGGAAGCCCAAGTCCGGCGGCTTTAGCTCCATCGTCCTGCTCCCCAACTACGACCACGGCACGCTCAACGGCGCCGCCGAAGTCCGCGCCTTCCCCAAAGAAATGCTCGACTACCTCCGCACCAAAGGCGTGCTGAAGTAGCCGAGCAGAAAGCCAAGGCAGTTCACCACAGAGACACAGAGGCACAGAGAAAGAGATCTGGCTCAAGACAGCGGCCTTCGCCTGTCTGAACACGAGTGTCTCTCTCTGTGTCTCTGTGCCTCCGTGGTGAACGCCTTCCTCCGTTCCTCACGTCACCCGAAACCCATCCAACGGAAACGCCGGGTTCGCGATCGGGCGGAGCGCGAGGGACAGCAGCGCCCGTTCGTCGTCATCCCCCGCGATCCGGTTCGTCCCGATCACGCGGCACGCCGTGCACCGATGCACGATCGCCCATTCTCCCCTCTCGCGGACCTCGATCGCGATCGGCTCCATCGCCGCGCGGCAGGGGCTTGCGCGATCTCCCGGTTCCTCGTCCACATGGCGCGACCACAGACACACCGGACAGTGGTTCCGGTGTTTCGTGCCCCACGACTGCGCGGGGATATTGGAACGACAATGCACACACACGAAATCGCCCGCCTCGTTGGGCCGGGCTCGATCAAACTTGTTCGTCATTGGTTTCTGGCAGCAGGCCCGGCGAACAGATCAGAATCGTCGCCGAGCGGGAATCATCCGACATTCCCGGCACCAAGCCCGCGGCAGGTCGCCCCACGCAAGAGGCAAGCGACAACCCCGAAGCCGAGACGCTTCGGGATGCGATCCGCTGTGAAAACCACACCGATCGCGCCGCAGGATTGGCTCAGAGGGTTGCTGCCATCGACAAATGCTAGGCCCGGCCGCGTCCACGGTGCCACCAGTCCGCGGCTGCTCGGAGCCGCGCGACTGGTGCGTCTGGAACGACCCGTGTCCATCCCTGGCCGCATCAGTCGCGCCGCAAAGCCGGCGGACTGATGGCACCAGGACAGCGTGACCCTCACGGCATCTGCCACTGCTTCACCGCCTCGATCGGGTACAGCAGCATCACCACGTTCAGCGTCAGGTTGTCCTTGATCCACGCCAGCGTCGCCAGTTCCAAGCCCAGGAACAGCAGCAGCGTCTTCACGAACCCCAGCCGCCGCGCGACAAGGTATCCCGCCCAGCACGCGACCATGTCGCCCAGTGAGTTCGTCACGCTGTCGCCGCTGTAATCCAGCGACACCGTCACCGATCGGTACCGGTCGATCACGAACGGCGTGTTCTCGAAGATCTCCCACGCCGCTTCGATCGCCATCGCGATCACGAGCGCCCATGTCACCGTGGCCCACGCGCCCCACCGCCGCGGTGCGGGCGACAGCGAGTCCTCTTGCAAGCCGGTCTTCCATCGCGCCGCCCACCGCGTCGCAAACTGAATCACGAAGTAGAAGATCAGCCCGTGCGAGAAGTGCGACGGCGTGTACGGATCAAACAAGTGCTGCGACGTGTGCGACGACCAGGCGTCGGCGATGAAGAACTTCGCCTCGCCGCAGGCGCAGAACGGCACCCGGCCCATCGCCCGCAGCGTCACCAGCGTCGCGATCGTGAGCACGACGACCGCCACCAGCGGCCCGGCCCCCGGCCGATCCACGCGCACGCCGCAGCCTGCGACATCGGCGCTTACCACCACACTCTCACTTTTTCCGCCCGCGTCGTGATCCGGCATCTCCCGAGTATCGGAAGACTGGCAAGTGGCGGCGGAGGAGTCGCCCCTCTTTTCCCGCGGCACGACCGCCAACCAACCCCGGACGCCGCTGGGCGGGCGATCGCTCCGCATTCCATCCCAATGTTCGGTGACCACCTTGCCCGCGTTCGTGCTCCGAACGGGTATTGCGCCCGTGAAAGTCCGAGATCACTGGCAAAGCCCGGAAACAAGGGCATGTTTGCGGAGAGGGGATCAGCGGCGTCGTGGTGGTGCCGCACCCAGAGAGGTCTTCCTTCCGCGCCCGCAACGGCCGGAGGAAGTTGAAGAAAGGAACTCGAATATGCGTGGACAGATTCTGATCGCCAGCCTGTTGGTGGCCGCCGGCGCGAGCGTGGCATCCGCCGAAACCATTTATGCCATCACCAACACCCACCTGGTGAAGTTCGACACCGCCGCTCCGGGCGTCGTCACCACCGTCGGTGCGTTCAACCTCGGTGCCAACTACACCCGCGTCTTCAACCTCGCGTACAACAAGAGCGACGGCAACTTCTACGGCATCGGCTGGCGCGACCAGGTCAACCCCAACCGCGCCACCCAGACCCTCGTCCGCATCAACGCCGCCACAGGCGCCGCTTCCGAAGTCGCCAGTTACGGCTTCTCCGACGTCACCACCTTCGAGAGCATGGAGTACAACGACGCCCTCGGCTCGCTCGTCTCCGCCCGCGGCAACTTCTTCGACACCACCGAGATGGTCACCATCTCCAACGGCGGCGCAGTCAACGCTCTCAAGCAGACCACCCGCGACAACGACCACCAGGCCTACGACTCCTTCCGCAACAAGACCTACTCCTGGGACCCCAACGGCGTCCTCCAGTGGGTCAACATCGACCTGGCCACCGGCAACGGCACCGACCTCGGCGGCGCTCAGAACTTCGGTGACGGCGCGTACAGCTCCGCCCAGGACGCCTTCTTCGTCTACCAGGTCGCCTTCGCCTCGCCCTACTTCTTCAAGAAGATCGTCACCGACGGCGTGAACCCCATCAGCGTCACCGACATCGGCTTCATCGGCAACACCGGCCACGGCGACATCACCGGTCTCGCCTTCATCCCCACCCCCGGCTCGCTCGCGCTGCTCGGCTTCGGCGTTCTCGCCGCCGCCCGCCGCCGCCGCTGATCCGGCTTCAACATCCTTCCGCACCCCACAAGCCCCGCCTCACCGCGGGGCTTGTTTCGTTTGCTCACGCCCGCTTGCGCATCAGCGCATACACCACCACCCGCCA
>JBILLU010000326.1:0-2696 GCA_044375915.1 Phycisphaerales bacterium | reverse complement strand
CGCGGCTGAAGATCCCGACCGATCGCGCCGACATCCTGCCGGCTGGCATCATCGTCGCCGAGGAGATCATCGCCGCGCTTCGGGTCCGCACCATCGCGCCCCACGGCGGCGGCGTCCGCGACGGCCTGTTGCGCGAGCTCGCCATGATGTCGCGCGTGCCCGCGTACCTGCCCTCCGCGGCACGCCGCATCGCCATGGACGCGGCGTACGAGCGCGACCACAGCGAGCACGTCGCCGCCCTCGCGCTCGCGTTGCTCAGCGACCTTGCCGACGTCGATCGGGTCCGCGATGCGCTCAAGGGTGAACTCGAAGTCCCCGAGATCCTCGAGAGCGCCGGCGTGCTGCACGATGTCGGTGTGCCGATCGATTACGACCGGCACCACAAGGTCGCGCGCCGCATCGTCGAGCTGTCGTGGTTCCCCGGCGCCTCGCCGCGGCTGCGGGGCATCATCGCCAACATCGCACGCTACCACCGCAAGACACTTCCCGCGCCCGACCACGCCGCATTCACGAACCTCGCCCGGCGCGACCAGGGGATCGTGCGAGCGCTCGCGGGCATCCTCCGCGTTGCCGACGGGCTCGACCGCACCCACACCGGAGGTGTTCACGGCGTGCGGGTGCGGATCACTCGGACAATCATCGAGATCATCGCCGAGGGCGCAAAAAGCGGCGACGCGAACATCAAGGCCGCTCAGAAAAAGTCTGATCTGCTGGCCGCGATCACGCGACGCAAGGTTGTTGTGAAGGCGGAGGACCGCAGCAAGCAGTCCCCGCCTCAGGGAGCGAAGACCGCCGATCGTCGTACCGCAAAGTCGCGCAAGAGCGAGCCGGGGCGTCCCCGCCCCGGCGGAACACGCGTCCGTTCTCGATAAGAGACGAAGAGTGAGCCCAACCGCACGGGGCGAGGACGCCCCGGCTCGCTCCGGCAGAGCGCCCTCCGCGCTCTCTGCGGTGCCTTCCGTCCTCCAGAACTTCATCCCACCCGCTTCCTCAGCCCCCGCCCGCCGATCGCCGATAATGGTCTGTTCCCGTTCGGTCCCACTGCCCCCCACCTTCCCACCCCCTCACGCCACCCACGTCTCGCGGTTGGCCAGGAGAACCCGTCCCATGCGGACGATGCTGCGCTCGGTTGTCAACACCATCCGCAAGAGCTCCGCGCTCAACGCCGCGGCACGCGCCTGCGTCAAGGCCCTCCCCGACTGGCGCCACGACACCAACATGCGCGACATCGGCCCGGTCGCGATCCGCCTCCGCCGCCATCGCTACCTGCTCTGGGAACACCCGCTCATCCACGACGCGTTCGTCGTCTCGCTCTTCGCACGCCTCATCCGTCCCGGCGATGTCGTCTACGACATCGGCGCCAACATCGGCCTCTACACCCGGGTTATGCATCAGTGGTTCGGCGCGGGGCACATCTACGCCTTCGAGCCGATGCTCGAGAACCGCGAGCTGCTCGAACGCAACATGATGCTCGGCAAGATGGAGGCCGCGTGCACAATCTCGCCGCTCGCGCTCTCCGATGCCGCCGGCCACGAGGACCTGCAGATCGACGACATGAACTCCGGCTCGGCGGTGCTCAACAGCATCTCCGGCGGCCAGGCCTCGACCGGCCGCGCCCACTTCGGCCTGCCGCCCAAGACCGAGCGCGTCGAGTTGATGACGCTCGACCATTACGTCGCCACCAGCGGGGCCAAGCCGCCGCAGATGATGAAGATCGATA
This sequence comes from Phycisphaerales bacterium, assembly GCA_044375915.1. Taxonomy (GTDB): domain Bacteria; phylum Planctomycetota; class Phycisphaerae; order Phycisphaerales; family UBA1924; genus JAFEBO01. The sequence goes on along the minus strand of JBILLU010000326.1, from coordinate 976 downwards.
CCGAAGGCGCCGAGGTGAAGATCCTCATCGGCGGCCGCGAGACCATTAAGAAGTACAAGCCCCGCATGGCCATCGCCCTGCACGGCAAGGACAAAGCCAAGGGCACGCTCGAACAACTCGAGATCCTCGGCTGCCCCGCCTACGGCCACGTCCACGAGAACGGCAAGATCGTCTACCGCCGCCTCAGCGTCGCCGACTTCGACAAGCTCGGCAACAACAACATCATGGCGAGCTACGACGAGAACGACCTGCGCGAAGAGCCCAAGCCGCTGAAGGAAGCGCCCAAGCGCTGAGATTGCTTCGAGCTCTGAAGAGTCCGACGCCTTGACGAGCCCCGAGCGTCGGCGACGGGTCGCCTTCGCCCCATGCGCGCCAAGACGCCCGAGAACCCACTCGCTCACGCTCGGGGCTCCTTGCCGCTGCGCGTCTCTTGCCCCGTCGTGTATAGTCGTCCCGGTGTCTGTCGTCCCCGCCATTGCCGCTTTGACGGCTGCTGCTGTCGCCTCCACCCCCGCGCCCGATCCCACCCCCGCGATCGGTTGGTCGCAGCGCGCCCACGGCCCCGCCCTCTCGCCGCGCGACCCCAGCAGCGACACCAAGCTCGCCTCCTCCAACCACAGCCGCCAAGCCTCATCCCTCCTCTGCAAACCCACGCAGAAGGTCTTCGGCTTCCTGCCCTACTGGTCCGGCACCACCAACATCCGCTGGGATCTACTCTCCCACGTCGGCGTCTTCTCGCTCGGCGTGGACGCCAGCGGCAACCTCTCCAACACCATCGGCTGGCCGTGGACCACCACGATCAATACCGCCCGCGCCAACAACGTGAAGGTGATCCTCACCATCACCAACTTCAACCCCACGCAGGTGCTGTCGCTCATGACCAGCACCACCGCGCGGAACAACTTCTTCTCCAAACTCCGCACCCAGGTCCTCGCCGGCGCCGACGGCGTGTGCATCGACTTCGAGGGCTCCACGA
>JBILLU010000324.1:0-2743 GCA_044375915.1 Phycisphaerales bacterium | reverse complement strand
AGGCGGTGAAGCCGACAAGATCGTTGCCGATCGGTGAGGCGTTGCGGGCGTACTTCTTCGTCTGAACCCAGGGCCCGCTGGGCGTGCCGGTGATCGAGGTGAAGCCGTAGAAGACGCCGGCGTCGTTCGCGTTGGCGAGATCGACAAACGGCGCTCCGACGAAGGCGTTATTGCCGGAGATGGCGACCGCGTAGCCGAAGATCTCATCCCTGCGCCCGTCGTTCGCGGTGATCTGGGCGACTTGGCTGAAGTTACCGTTCGTCTGCCGGGCGTAGATGTACGCCGCACCGGCGCTCGAACTGCGGCCGATGGCGCCGCCGATAATGAGATCGCCGCTGTTGTGAACCGCAACACCAAAGAGGTCCTGAGCGGCACCGCCGTTGGCGGTCAGCTGCTGGAGGAATCGCCACGACCCACCCTCCCGGACATACACGTACGCCGCCCCTTGGTTGGCGTTGCCGCCGATGGTGCGCCGGTAGGCGCCGACGACCAGCACGTTGTCTGTCATCGAAACCGAGAAGCCAAAGTTGTCGTTGGTCGCTGGCGACTCGTGTACGAGCTTGGTGATCTGCGACCAACTCGAACCGCTGCGACGATAGAGATACACCGCGCCGTGGTTGAGAATCGCGCCGGTATCGGCGTTCGGCGCACCGATCGCCGCCCAGTCGCCACTGACTGCGCTGGCAAACCCAAAGTTGTCACCTGCCGCACCGTCGGACGCGGTCAGCGCCTGCTGGTGCGACCAAGTCGTACCGGTGCGTGTGAAGACATAAGCGGATCCCTGATCGACACGCCCGGACACGTCGCGACCGATCGCACCGATCACGCCGGTGTTCGCCTGGATCGCGACCGATCGACCGAAGAAGTCACCAGCCGCGGCCCCGGGCGCGGTGAGCTTGGCCTGCTCCGAGAACTGTTGCCCGTTGCGGATCAGAACATACGTAGACCCCTGCTGCGTACCGCCGGCTTCCGTGTCTTGGAACGCGCCCGAAAGAATCGTGTCGCCATCAATCGCGACCGCGACGCCGAAAAGGTCACCGACGGCGAGGGTGCTGACGTTCGGGGTGATCGGGCGGCTCAGGAACGGATCGTTCTGAATCCACTTGTTGTTCACGCGCGAGAAGATCCATGCGGAGCCGGCCGCGGTTAGGGCGCTGGGGGTGGTCAGGCTGTCTGACTGAGCGCCGATGGCGGCAAGGTCGCCGTCGAGGGAGACGCTCCAGCCGAAGAAGTCACCGGCGGCGGCGTCGGGCGCGGTGAGGACTGCTTCTTGAGTCCAGGCGCCGTCCTTGAAACCGAAGGCAAAGGCGATGCCGGCGTTGGCGCTGCCGGCTCGCTGGGCGCCAATCAAGACAGTGTCATTGCCGATCGCGACAGAGAAGCCGGCTTGATCGTTGTTGGTGGCGTCGGCGGCGGCGAGACGGGTGCCGGCGGTGGACCATGTGCCGCTGGAGCGGCGGAAGATGTACGTCGCGCCGCGGTCGGTGCCGCCGATGTCGGAGGTGGTTGCGCCGACGGCGAGCGTGTCGCCTCGTAGGCTGACGGACGCGCCGAACTTGGGCGCGGTGTCGGTGCCGATGTCGGGGCTTGTGAAGTTGATGTCCTCAGACCAGACGGTTCCGGCAGAGACTTGACGGTTATACAGGAAGACGCGGCCAGCGTTGGCACCCTTCGCGGGGGCGCCGACGGCGATGGTGTCGCCGCTGATCGAGACGGCGCCAGCGGTGCCGTCGATCGGGCCCTGGCCGAAGAAGTCGCTCGCGGCGCCGGTGGAGGCGAGGAGCTTTTGCTGCTGGGTCCAAGTGGTTCCGCTTCGGACGAAAACATAGGCGGCGCCGGCATCGGCGCCCCCGGCGTTGTCGTCGGCGGGCGCGGTGGCGACGATGGTGTCGCCGTCGATGGCGACGCCCTCGCCGAAGAAGTCGCTGGCAGCGGCGTCACCGGCGGTCAGTTTGGCCTGCAACGTCCATAGCCCACCGACACGGTTGTAGACCCATGCGGCCCCGGCGTTGGTGGCGGCAACGTCATCGCCGCGAGCGCCGACGACGATGGTGTCGCCGCTGATGGCGACGGTGCGGCCGAACTCGGTCGCGGTGCCGGAACCGGAGGTGGGGCCGGGGACCTTCTGTTCTTGCACCCAAGTCGTGCCATTCCAGCGAAAGATGTAGACGCTGCCGTCGGTGTTCGCGACCGAGCCATTCAGCAGCGGCCCGCCGACGACCATGATGTCGCCGCTGATGGCGACGGAGTTTCCGAAGTACCGATTCGCTCCCGGGTCGGAGGCGATCACCTGCACCGGCGTGCCCAATTGGGCAAGCGACAACGGAGCCGCAACGGCCAACGCGGCCAGGGTCACCGAGCGGGTCAGAAAGTTTCGCATGTTCGTCCTCATGAGGGTTGTGCGGCGGGCTGTCCCAAGGGCTGGTCTCAGGGCCGCGTCTTCATCCAATCAGATGAAAGGTCGCGTGTCAAGGGTAATCGGGGTCAATCGAGCATTCCGACGCTTGGAATACTTCCACTACTTCGGCGGGTGTTCGGCATTTTCTGCACGATCGGTCGGAACCGCCTCCGGCGTCGCGATGGTGTATCGTGCGGCCCAGACCGCGGAAACATCCTTTACGCCGGCAGTTCATCCGGCAGTTCGTCCAGCCCCTCAGTCAGCACACGCGGGCCGTTCTCAGTGATCAGCACATCGTGCTCGTGATGGCTGGAGTAGGACCCGTCGCCGGTCAGGACCGGCCAT
>JBILLU010000322.1:0-2746 GCA_044375915.1 Phycisphaerales bacterium | reverse complement strand
CGCGACGAGAACGGCAACGAGACGTCCATCGAGAACAAGCAGGGCAAGGTCTACCTGAACCCTGTGTACCTCATGTCCGACTCGGGCGCCCGCGGCAACATCAGCCAGATGCAGCAGCTGGCCGGCATGCGCGGTCTCATGGCCAAGCCCTCGGGCGAGATCATCGAGACGCCCATCCGCTCCAACTTCCGCGAGGGTCTGTCGATCCTCGAGTACTTCTCCTCGACGCACGGTGCGCGTAAGGGTCTGGCCGACACGGCGCTCAAGACCGCCGACTCGGGCTACCTCACCCGCAAGCTCTGCGACGTGGCGCAGTCCGTCATCATCGGCGAGTTCGACTGCGGCAGCCGCCGCGGCATCATGAAGCGCGCCCTGTACAAGGGCGAGCAGGTCGACGTGCCGCTCCGCGACCAGATCATCGGCCGCGTCAGCGTCAACACCATCACCAACCCCAAAACCGAGGACGTGGTGGTGCACGAGAACGAGCTGATCACCCCCGAGATCGCCGCCGATCTCGAAGCGATCGGCATCTCCGAGGTCATGGTCCGCTCGCCTTTGACCAGCGAGAGCCGCTTCGGCTGCTCGGTGCTGGACTACGGCATGGATCTCTCGACCGGCCGCCTGGTCGAGCCGGGCATGGCCGTCGGCATCATCGCCGCTCAGTCGATCGGCGAGCCGGGCACGCAGCTCACGATGCGCACGTTCCACACGGGCGGCATCGGCCAGCGTTCGGCCCAGGAAACCCAGTACGTCGCCCTCAACCCCGGCAAGCTCGAACTGCGTGACTGCAACGAGGTTCCGGTGAAGGACGACGAAGGCCATGACTGCCACGTCGTCTTGAAGCGCAACGCCGAGATCGGCGTTCTCGACAGCGCGGGTCGCGAGCTCGAGAAGTACAAGGTGCCCTACGGCGCGTTCCTCTACGCCAAGAACGGCGACGACGTGAAGAAGGGTCAGACCATCATCAAGTGGGACCCGCACCGCACGCCGATCCTCGCCGAGAAGGAAGGTAACGTCAAGTTCGTCGATATCGAGCTTGAGAAGACCGTCCGCGAGGAAGAGGCCGGTGGCAAGAAGGCCCTCATCATCATCGAGCACAAGGGCGACCTGCACCCGGCGATCAACATCCTCGACGACCAGGGCAACATCCTCGACTTCCACTTCCTGCCCGCCAAGGCGCGTCTGGAAGTCGCCGACGGCCAGAAGATCAAGGCCGGTCAGATGCTCGCCCGTCAGCCCAAGCAGGCCGCGGCCAGCGCCGACATCGTCGGTGGTCTGCCCCGCGTGACCGAGATCTTCGAAGCCCGCAAGCCCAAGGACCCGGCGTTCATGGCCGAGATCTCGGGCCGCGTCGAGATCTTCTCGGACAAGCGCAAGGGCAAGATGACGATCCGCGTCGTCTCCGACTCGGGCATCGAGAAGGACCACCATGTGCCCAGCGACAAGCAGCTGCTGGTGCACACCGGCGACTTCGTGCAGTCGGGCGACTCGCTCACCGACGGCCCGATGGACCCGAAGGACATCCTCCGCATCAAGGGCGAGGAAGCCCTGTGGGCCTACATGCTCGACGAGGTGCAGAACGTCTACCGCGCTCAGGGCGTGGTGATCAACGACAAGCACATCGAGCTGATCCTCTCGTCCATGCTCCGCAAGGTGAAGGTCGAGAACCCCGGCGACACGGACCTCCTGCCGCAGGAAGTTGTCGACAAGTTCAACTTCAAGCAGAAGAACCTCGAGGTCGGCCAGATGTACCGCATCACCGAGCCGGGCGCGACCGAGCTGCCGCTGAATGCTCTCGTCGGCAAGGACGAGATCAAGGAGGCCAACGCCAAGGCCGAGGCCGCAGGCAAGGAAGGCGCCAAGGCCAAGCGTGCACGTCCGGCGACGGGCCGCACGCTGCTCCTGGGCATCACCAAGGCCGCGCTGTCGAGCGATTCGTTCCTGTCGGGTGCGTCGTTCCAGGAGAGCACCAAGGTGCTCACCGAGGCGTCGCTCCGCGGCGCGACCGACACGCTCGTCGGCCTCAAGGAGAACGTGCTCCTGGGCCACCTGATCCCCGCCGGTACGGGCTTCCGTCCGTATCAGGAGATCAAGGTCCGCCCGCTCGTCGAACTCCCGCCTGAAGAGGACATGGAGATGCTCGAAGAGGAACTCGAGTCGCCGCAGGTTGAGATCCCCAACCCCGGCACGACGGCGACGGCCTGATCCTGTTGGACGCCTGATTCAGGCGAAGAACCCAGTGACTCCAAAGCCCGGGCGAAAGCCCGGGTTTTTTCTTGAGGTCGGGTACGCGACGTCAGTCATAACCCAAACGCGACCATTGTGTCTCGATGACGGAGCTATTGCGCTGCTGATTTCTGCGGATTTCCCGCGATTCGCGCCGGATTCTGTTTTGCATTTCGGAATGGCGCGGTAGCTTCGATCGACCGCGGCGGAGTCCGCGTGGGACGGGAGGCCTTGTGAACATCTCGATGCGTTTGCTTCTGTGCTGTGTTGCGCTCGCAGTCGGTGTCTCGTGCGCGAATGCCGATGAGGTCACCCGCCGCCTCAGCCCGCACCGCTTCGAGACCGCGTCGTGGAACTTCATCCCCGCGTACCCCGAGGGCAGCAACCTCACCAGCGCGATCGTCGCGATGGCCAAGCCCGACGCGATCATCGGCGACAACCTGCACACGATCCTCTTCATGCGCACGCCCGGGGGCTGGGACGCGTACTCGTGGCGCACTGCGACGCCCTCGCAGGCGCT
>JBILLU010000323.1:0-2746 GCA_044375915.1 Phycisphaerales bacterium | reverse complement strand
GTATCGCGTGCCGCTGGCTGGGTTGCCGGAGTGGCTGAGCGAATTGTCGAGTCAGCCGGGGAAGGACGCGATGGCGAGCGTGAAGGTGACGGTGCGGGCGGAGATGAAGTCGCCGCGGGCGGACGGGAGCCAGGCGATGCTGGTGGATGAGTATGTGGTGACGAAGTGATGAGTGAGGGCGGTGGTGCGCCTCCTCTCCCCGCAAGCGGGGAGAGGACGACTTGAGGCAGAGCCTCAAGTCAGGTGAGGGGATTGCGGGTACTTCGACGTGGCGATTCCCGGACGCCCAAGACCCCTCCCCGGTCTCGCTGCGCTCGACCACCCCTCCCCGCTGCGCGGGGCGGGGAGGCGCGCGGGGAGGCACGAGGAGCGCAACCGCTGGCCATTCCCAGCATCTAACAATCTTCCATGACGCGTACGCCGCAGAACTTGGTGGGGATGGACTACAAAGCCGCGGGGGCGGCGTTGGCGTTTCGCGATCCCGTCGTTGATATTCACACGCACATTCACGGTGCGGAAGCGACGAAGGTGTACGCCGCGGCGGCGCGGGCGTACAACGTGCGGCTGACGTACACGCAGACGCGGCCCGATGAGATCGAGAACGTGAAGCGGGTGCTGGGCGAGCGGGTGCGGTTTGTGGCGATCCCGAACTTCACGATCCCTGACAAGGCGATCGCGTTCGGGCCGGGGTACCTGGACCTGATCAGGCAACTCGCGAGCGAGCACGGCTCGAAGATGATGAAGCTGTGGAACGCGCCGCGGACGCGGGATTGGTTCACGGGGCCGGATCGTGATGATTACATCCAGCTCGATGGCAAGTGGAGGGTGGCCGCGGCGGACCTGGCGGTGAGTCTTGGGATGATGATCAAGACGCACACGGGCGACCCCGACACGTGGTTCAGCGCTCGATACACCGACCGAGAGAAGTACGGCCTCAAGCGTGAGCATTACCGCGGGCTCGAAGTGATGCTGAAGCGGTACGCGCAGGTGCCGTGGATCGCGGCCCACATGGGCGGGTCGCCGGAGGATCTGGTGTTCCTTGATCAGTTGCTGGAGCGGCACGCGAACCTGCACCTGGACACGAGTGCGACGAAGTGGATCGTGCGCGAGCTCTCCAAGCATCCGCACGACAGCGTGCTGGCGTTCTTCGAGAAGTGGCAGGACCGCATCATCTTCGGGTCGGACATTGTGACGATGGACGATCAGCTGATCAAGAAGACGCCCGAGCAGCAGCGTCAGAGCGTGATGAGCGATCTGGCGGACTCGCCCGAGAGCGCGTTTGACCTCTATTGCAGCCGCTACTTCGCGCTGCGGACGATGTTGGAAGGTTGGGAAGGCCGGCGCGAGGATGGACCAAGTCCGATCGCGGATCCGGACCTCAAGATGTGCGAGCCGCAGAAGTACGACGAATGGGCGAGCCCGACGCTGCGTGGGTTTGCCTTGCAGCGGGAGATTCTGGAGAAGGTGTACCACAAGAACGCGGAGTGGGTGGTGATGGGGTGGGAGCGGGGGACATGGAAGCCAAACAGCAGATAGCAGAAGGCGACTCGCCGGACGGGCATGCAGGGGCATGCACAGGGTCTGCGTGCCGTCGAGAGGGTGTGGGGCGAAACGAAAGCGCGGCGGCGACAAAGAATCGCGCGGCTGGAATCATCCGAGAAACCATCGTTGATGTGATGGCCGCGGGTCGTCTGATTCAGGAGCAGCCCAGCGCGTTGTACGCGACCACGAAGATGCCGAAGTCCGCGTCGTCGACGACGCCGTCGCCGTTGAAGTCCGTCGGGCAACCGGCGGGCATGGCGGGGTCGGCGCAGTCGAGGATGTCGTAGGCGGGGACGAAGAACGTGAAGTCGGCGTCGTCGACGACGCCGTCGCAGTTGAGATCGGCGGAGCAAGGGACGATGGCAGCGGGATCGCTGGGTGCACTGCCGCAGGAGTTGGTCACCATGCAGCGAAAGCGGATGGGAACTGCGCTGGGCGCGGTGTTGAGGCTGAGCGTGAGTTGATCGGTGGCGACGTTGGCGGCGGAGATGGAGCCGAAGGCGTACGGCACGGCACCTTCGGGCACGTCGAGCCAGACGTCGGGGGCGGATTCGTACTGCCAGCGGTGGGTGATGGGCCCGACGCCTTGGGCGGCTGCGGAAAGAGAGACGATCGCGGTGGGGCAGGCGGAGGTGCCGACGGGCTGATCGATGATGAACGAGCCAAAGGCGACGTTGTCGAGCGAGCAGCTGTCGTTGGCGGCGACGGAGAACTCGCCGCGGAGTTTGATGGCGGTGAGATTCGCGAGCACGCTCTTGAATTGGGTCTCGGTGGGGACTGCGCCGGAGAGCGTCGCGACCCGCCACCCGGCGGTCTCAAGGAGCGGGACGGTGCGGGTCTCCCAGGTGTCGATGACGGGGTTGGCGAGATTGATGACCAGGACGAGGCCCGCGCCCTCGAGGGTGGCGTCGGGCTGGCTGTTGACTGCGGAGCCGGAGTTGGTGGTGTTGAACTGCCAGCGGAGAAGACCGGCGTAGAAGCACGAACGGTCGCCAAGGAAAGCGGGCGACGCGGCAAAGCCCCAATAGCCGCCCTGGCCCTGGTCGTTGGCTGTGATCGCGCCGCCGGGGTTGCCAGCGAATGCGCTCCAGGCGAGTTGCTCGCCGTCGGAGTAGAGCGTCCAGCCGTTGACGCCGGTGTGGAAGGACTCGAAGATGGTGGGCTGAGCGAGCGCGGCGGGGGCGAACAGGGCGAGTGCGACGAC
>JBILLU010000320.1:0-2758 GCA_044375915.1 Phycisphaerales bacterium | reverse complement strand
GCTGCATCGACGGGCGCTTCGAGTTCATCGATACCGACATCACCGATCGCGCCTCGATGAAGGCGCTCTTCGAGCGCGTCAAGCCGGAAGGCATGATCCACCTCGCCGCCAAGGCGGGCGTGCGCCCAAGCATCGCCGATCCGGCGGCGTACGCCCATGCCAATGTCACTGGCACCAGCGTGCTGCTCGATCAGTGTGCCGCGATGAAGGGCGAGATGCAACGCATCGTCATCGCGTCGTCGAGTTCGGTCTACGGCACGATCGGCGCGGGCGAGACGCCCAAGCCCTTCAGCGAAGAGCAGAGCGTGGAGCGGCCGATCAGTCCCTACGCGGCCACCAAGCGGGCGTGCGAACTGATCGGCTTCACGCACCATCATTTGACGAAGCAGCCGGTCGCCATGCTGCGGTTCTTCACCGTCTTTGGCCCGCGGCAGCGCCCGGACCTGGCGATTCGGCTGTTCATGACCAAGATCGCCAAGGGCGAGCCGATCCAGCTCTTTGGCGAGGGCTCGACGAGCCGCGACTACACGTTCATCGACGACATCGTCGGCGGGGTGCTGGCGGCGTACGAGCGCGTGCCTCGCTTTGGTTATCGCGTGTGGAACCTTGGCAACAGCCACCCGATCACGCTCGACGCGATGGTGGAGACGATCGCGAAGGTCGTGGGCAAAGCGCCCAACGCCACACGGGCGGCGGCGCAGGCCGGCGATGTGCGTGCGACCTGGGCCGACCCGAGCCGAAGCGCGGCGGAATTGGACTTTCGCGCCAAGACGAGTTTCGAAGAGGGCGTGCGCAAGCAGTGGGAATGGCTGCGCGAGCGGATGTGAGCGGGAATCAAACGCACCGGCGCGCCTCCTCGCCCCGCGCAGCGGGGAGGGGTGGTCGAGTGCATGGGTGGGGGCGAGACCGGGGAGGGGGTGATTCGGGTTCGGGTGTTCGTTGCGTTCAGGTACCCGCAGTCCCCTCACCTGACTTGAGGCTTTGCCTCAAGTCGTCCTCTCCCCGCAAGCGGGGAGAGGAGGCGCGGGAAGCGTGCTCGCATCGCGTTTACACCACGGTGCTGAGCTTCACGTCGATGTTGTTGCGGGTCGCGTGCGAGTACGGGCAGACTTGGTGGGCCGCGGCGACGAGCGACTCGGCGACGGACTTGTCGAGACCGGGCACGGCGACGATGAGCTCGACGCCGAGGCGGAAGCCGCCGTCGTCACGCTGCAGCAGCGAAACCTTGGCGCTCACGCTGGCGTTCGGAATCGCAACCTTCTTCTGGCTCGCAACGTAGTCGAGCGCGCTGCCGAAGCAGGCGGAATAGCCGACCGCGAAGAGATGCTCGGGCGTCGTGGTGTTCGGACGGCCCGGGCCGCCCATCGACTTGGGGATGGACAGCTCGACCGCGACGCTCTTGTCGCTGGCTTCTGCGTGACCGTTTCGGCCGCCGACGGCCTTGGCTTCTGCGACTGCAAGAACTTTCATGGGTGTCTCCGGTTGCGAGGTTCGATGCACTCGCGCAGGGGACGATACGTCCACTTGCCGGATCGCTCAGTGCAGCACCTGCGGCAGCGTCCGCTCCAGCACATCCAACGCCGCGGCGAGGTACTTGGGGTGGCCTTCGCGATCCATGAACGCGGGTGAGACCGCGGCCATGAAGACGCGGCGAAGATTCGCGTATTCGGGATAGTCTGAATCCACCGGCATCCCGCGTTCGCGGCGGAGGTTGGCCATGGCGATGACGGGGCGCACGCCGTGGAGATACTGCGGGGCGGCCCAGTACTGGCGTTCGAGGTACACCGCGTCTTCGATCCAGTGGCCCGCGTGGACCATGCCCAAATCGATGAGCACGCAGGTGTGGCTGGGGTCCCGCGGGGTGACGAGGCGCATGACGTTGCCGGGGTGCAGGTCGCCGTGGCACCAGCAGTTGAGCGGGCGGCTTTCCCAGCGCGACATGAGTTTGGGCAGGAACTTGGTGACCTGCTTGATCGCCTCGTTCCAGCGCTGGCTGTCGGCGATGGCGTTGGCGCGGCAGACCTCGCGGGCTTTTTGCAGCGTGCCGACCCAGTCGAGCGGCTTGGGCGCGTCGGGGTTGGAGTGGACACGGATGGTGGCGGCGTGGAAGTCGGCGGCAACGCGGAGCACGTCGAGCGCGTCGCCTTCCTTCAGGCGGCCCTTGAGCGCCTCGCCCTTGACGCGTTCCTCCACGATCCAAGCGAAGTCGTAGTGGGCCAGTTCGACGTCGCTGGCAAAGACGCGGGGCGTGGGGGCGCCGAGAGCGGGGTCGCCCAGACGTGTGGTCCAGGTGAACTCGGCGGGGCCGAGCGGGAGTTTCACGATCACGTCCACCGGGCCGTCCTCGCCGTGCCAGGCGGCCGAGCCGGTGGCGCTGCCGCTGTTGGACCAGGCGGCCTGAAACCAGGTGATCTCGGAGAGGCGGCCCTTGCAGTGATCGCGCAGCGCGGGTTCGAGAAGGTGGGCCAGCGACGAAGCGTCGGTGGAGGGTTCGGCGCGGCGGGCCTGTGGATCGAGGTAGCTCAATCGAGGGTGCTCTGGGAGCGCGACAGCGATCGTTCGCTCAAGATACCGCGCCGGTTCGCCCGCCGCCAGCATCGACCGCCAGAAGAAGCGCAAGCAGTTGTCCTGCCGAGAGATTCTCGGCCCGTGACTTGGCGTCCATCCCGTCCGGATATGCGAATGGTTCGCGAACATCGAACCGATCCCGCAGCACGCCCCCGATCTGCTTGCGGCGTTGCTCGAACAGGGACTGGAC
>JBILLU010000321.1:0-2758 GCA_044375915.1 Phycisphaerales bacterium | reverse complement strand
TGCAGCACCACACTGGAAACCACCGCGTCGGCACCAGCCCCGCCCAGCCGCGAGCGGATCGCCTCCACGTCGAGCGCGAAGGGATGGTCCACGATCTCCTCGCCGATCGCCGCTTCGGCCTGCGTCGCCAGCCGCGACGCGTCCTCGCCGAAGACGTGCAGCCCCGGCACCGGGCGCGCACCTGCAACGCCGGCGTTCGCACCCACCGTCCAGATCGCATGCAAGGCGTGAAGCAACCGATCGTCTCCCCCGGCTGCTCGGGCCGTCCCGAGGCCGATCATCCATGACCGCGACCGGGTCGGTCGCTTCTCAATGAGGGCGCAGGGACTCGAACCCTGGACCTACGGCTTAAAAGGCCGCTGCTCTACCAACTGAGCTACGCCCTCCTGCTTCGCCCCACCCCCCACCACCCCACACCCCCACTTCCCCGTCCGGCCCTCGTTCGGGACCAGAACGCAATGGTACGCGTCGACCGGCGAAAAACCCACTTCAATCGCAGGTTCTCACGATGCCCGCAACCAGATTCACGCCATCACAGACCCCCTCTCGCGGTGCAGGGGCCGGATGGGGCGGGTTCAGACCGCCGAAGCCGTCAACTCGCAACCAAGAACGAGCGCCACGCCCAGACACCACGCAACTCCGGTGTTCCTCTGCGTGCTCGGCGTTCTCCGCGGTGACCGGCCCTTTCGAACCGTCCGAGGCGCCCGTCAATCGCGCCTGAGTTCTCGTACTCTTTGCACATGCTCCGAAGCACCACCCTCATCCTCCTCGCCCTCACCGTCACGCTCACCGGCTGCGCCTCGCGCTACGACCAGCTCCGCACCAAGTCTGGCCGCGTCGAGTCCGCGCTCGTCGCCGAACGCACCAAGGTCTCCGCCGCCGACGCCGCCGACCGCAGCGCTCGCCTCTCTCACCTCTCCGATCTCCGCGCCACGCTCTCCGCCGCCAACGTCGGACTCGGCGCGACGCGCTACATCCCCAAGGAGCAGCGCGAGGTCGCATACGACATCCTCGACGAGGTCTACGGCACCATCGAGTGGAACATCCCGCTCGGCCCCGCCGACAAGAAGAAGTCGCTCCCATCCTCGTTCGCCCCCGACGGCACGCTGCGCCTGAGTAACTAGCGCCCCGCTCCTCACTCGCCTCCTTCTCGCGTGACGAATCGACACCGCGGCACCTCGACCGAATCGAGATGATTTCATCCCGAATCGTCAAGCCCGTTCGCGCCGCATCCGATCGTCAATGTGCGTGAGTTATTCCGATCGGGCCGGTCCGCGAACTCGCAACTTCGCGGGGTTTCCGCACCCGCACCTCGGCATTCACCCCATCGCACCGATCCACACCACGCGTTCGCCGTGGCCCACAGCGCACTCCGCGTTGCGTGCCGCACCAACGACGCTCAAGAGGTGTGGTTATGCGTGGATCCATTCGCTCCGTTTCCGGTTCGCTTCTCGGACTCGTCGCCCTCGCTGGCGCCGCTCACGCGCAGCTCGCGAACGTCGAGATGAGCGAGCCGCCCGAATCCATCGGCGGCAACCCCACCCCCGCCACCCAGCCCAGCGTCGTACCCCCCGTCGAACTCCCCAAGAAAGAAGGCGAGCAGCCCGTCAACACCGGCAAGCTCCGCTTCACGCTCGGGTTCGACATTCCGACCAAGTACTTCTCCCGCGGCATCATGTCCAAGGACCGCGGGTTCATCATCCAGCCCGCCGCCAATCTCGCCATTGACCTCTACGAGCACGAAAAGTTCGCCCTCGTCGCCGACCTGGGCACTTGGAATTCCTTCCACGGCGACACCCGCGGCGCCTCCGCCACGGCCTCCGGAACCGCTCGGAACTGGTTCGAGTCCGACCTGTCGGTCGGCATCACGTTCAAGTACGACATCTTCGCGTTCCGCACCGCGTACGTCGCGATGATCAGCCCGTCCAACTCGTTCTCCACCATCGAAGAGTTCGACTTCATCTTCACCCTCGACGACTCCGGCTGGATGGGCAAGTGGGCCCTCAACCCCAGCGTCCTCTTCGTTCAGGAAGTCGGCGAGAACGGCTCCGACGGCGCCAACCTCGGCGGCGGCTCGTACCTCGAACTCGGCGTCACCCCCGGCTTTGACCTCGACATGCCCGTCGTCGAGAAGGTCCGCGTCAACTTCCCGGTCATCGCGGGCTTCGGCCTTTCCAACTACTACGAGAACGCCGCCAACGCCGACCAGGGCTTCGGCGTCTTCGAGTTCGGCTCCCGCGTCCTCATCCCCATCCCCATCAACCGCAACTACGGCCAGTGGACCGCCTCAGCCGGCATCCGCTTCCTCTTCCTCGGCGACGGCGCACGCCAGTTCAACACCAATCAGGAAGACTTCGAGGTGATCGGTATGGTCGGCCTCAGCGTCGTGTATTGATCCACCGCCATGGCCCGAGCACCCGCTCGGGCTTTTTCGCGCTCATCGCAAGCCAAATCCCCCAAGTTCACACCTTCGCGTCATCCGACGCCGCCGACGAACCGAGAACGCAAGTAAACGGAGCAGTCCATGTTCAGCCTTCAGAATCTCCGCATCGGCACCAAACTCACCGCCCTCGTCACCCTGTGCCTCTGCGGCTTCCTCGGCTTCGCCGCCATCGGATACCGCACGCTGAGCACCGTCAAGGTCGGCGGCCCCGTCTATACCGACATCGTCACCGGCAAGGATCTCATCGCCGACGTCCTGCCGCCGCCGGCGTACATCATCGAGGCCTTCCTCGTTTCCCACGAGATCGAAGACAAC
>JBILLU010000005.1:0-40480 GCA_044375915.1 Phycisphaerales bacterium | reverse complement strand
TGATTGATTGGGGATCCGGTATCGCGCCGTGCGATCGCGAGCTAGCGAACGGCGCGGGATTGGGAATAGGACGCAGAAAAACTCGGCGGGACGCCGGGGAACAGAAAACCGGCGCCCCGCCGGTCACGGGATGAGGCCCCGACTCGAATCAGGGACCTCGAGGAGCCAGCTCAACATTTCTCGCCGTCGGCGCGGAAGCGCCAACATTTCAGCGGCCCGCGGCGCTCGTGGTAGTAGCGGGCATGGGGCCGACGCGCGGCTCGATTCTCCGACATGCGAACCTCCTGAAGACTCTCTTCAACCTCCGACATTCCCCCACTCCTCTCTCCCCCCAGACCCTCTCTCCTGCTTGTTTCTGGCGATCGCCAGGTTCGTTGCTGGTGTGCTTCGGCTCGTCAGTGACCCACTCCCTGACGCTCGGGGCTCGTTTCGAGACGGATCACTCGGCGAGCTCCGGGATGTGCTTCGCGAAACTCGACACGTACTTGAACGCGTTGTCGCAGAAGATCATGACGCCGACGCCTTTCTGATTCGTGTCGCGCTCGAGGAAGCGGCGGGCGCCCTCGTAAATCAGGCCGCTGCTGGGGCCGGCGAGCAGCCCCTCGGCGCGAGCGAGCTCGACCGCCCGCGTGTACGCGAGTTCGAAGGGGATCTCGAGGATCTCATCGATCAGCGACTCGTCGAAGAGCTTGGTGACATGCAGCTCGCTCTTGTTCCGCAAGCCGGGCACGTCGTGCCCCTCGCTGGGCTGCACGGCGATGATCTTGATCGCGGGGTTCTTAGCCTTCAGGAACTTCGAAAGTCCCGTCGCCGTGCCGCTGGTGCCCAGCGAGACGAAAACGTGCGTGACCTTGCCATCGGTCTGACGCCAGATCTCGGGTCCGGTGGTGCGGATGTGGGCCTGCACGTTGAGGTCGTTCTCGTATTGATTCGGCATGACGTAGCGATCGCCCTGCGCTTTGGCGTAGGACCGCGCGATGCCGATCGAGCCCTCGCCCATGCCGGGGCTGGGGCACATCTGGTCGTTGATGACATCCACGTCGGCCCCGAGCAGCCGCAGCAGCACCCGCTTCTCAACCGGCACCTTTTGCGGCACCACCGCACGCATCGAATAGCCACGCACGCCGGCGAGGGCGGCGAGGCTGAGGCCGGTGTTGCCGCTGGTCGGCTCGACGATGCCGCGGCCCGAGGTGGCGCGCTTCTCGTGCGACTCGGGATGCTCGAGCTGGCCGCGGGCTTCGAGGTCCTGGATCATCTGCCACGCGGCACGGTCCTTCACCGATCCGAACGGGTTCTGCCACTCCAGTTTGGCGTAGAGCGTGAACGTCTCCCGCGCGGGGTTGAGGCGATTCACCCGCACCAACGGCGAGGGATTCTCCTCGCTGGGGAGCATCTCGATGATCGAGTCGTAGACGCGGGTGTTGTGGTTCATGGAGACTCCCCGACGCGAGCGAGTGACATCGCCGCGTGCGTTGGACACGGAAGGACACACAAGAGCGGTTCGAGTGGTGGCTCGAAAAGCGGCCTGAGCACCAGAGAGGATCGCTCAAACATCGGAACGCTTCAAACACATCGCGCGGTCACACACGCGTTGGTTGAGTCGTCTTCTTCTGTTGGCCGGAAACGCGGCAGGTTTGCGACCAAGGGCGAAAGGCCCTGTTTTCTCGCTGTTTTCAGCAGCCGCGGCGGCCGCACGTACACAGCGCATCGGCCGCTCCTGCGACCTGACGCGTCATGAAATTGATGCAAACGTGCGGCATGAGGAAAACTCTTGGCGTTCTACCGCCCAAAGTCTAGATGCGGTTCGCGAAAATCCGTTACGCACCAAAGATAACTTCTTCACGCCACTTCCGGCCAGGGGGGCTACCCGGGGCGGTCATCGCTTGTTCGCGAAATACTTGTTCACGTCCGCCATCATCTGCAGCGTCCGTTGCTGCTGGATGGGATTGCTGTGCTTGGCGACGTTGTTGTTCAGGAACGACATGATGCCCGAGGCCATGCGGGCGGAGCGCTCGGGGCCCATGCGTTCGCGCATCTTCTCGCGCTGTTCGGTTTCTTTCTTGACGTCGGCGAGGATCTCCTCGTCGGTGCGATCGCCGCGGCCGGCGACCTGATCGGCGATGCGGGTCCACTCGATGACGGACTTTTCGAGGAACTTTTCTCGATCGGCGCCGGTGAGGTTCGCGTACTCGATCGCGCTGCGGTCGACCATGTCGAGCATCAGGCGGCTGGCGTTGGCGGCGATCTGCTCGCGGGCCTTGCCACTGATGCCCGCCGCAAACGACGCGAGCATCGCCGAATCGCTGCTGCTCGCGTCACGCAGGCGATCCGCAAACTCGCGGATCAGCTTCAACCGCTCGTCGATGGACAGGTTGTTGAAGTCGTCCCGCAGGAACGTGAACTCTGCCACATCGTCGATCGGATCGAGGGCGTAGTTGGGCTTGTGGTGGCGCTCCCAGTAGAGGTAGCCGCTGACGCCGAGCGCGAGCATCGTCGCCCCGACAACACCAGCCCCGAGTCGCTGCATGAACCTCGGCGAACTTGTGTACGGCGTGATCGCCGCCTGCAGACGCTGCGACACCGTCGGACCACCCGGGACTACGACCGCCTCGGCACGCTCCTGGTCCGAAAGCAGCGGCTCGAATTGTCCCGGTCGGTTCGTCATGCGTGTGTCCCCAGGTACCAATGCCTGCATTGATTATTCGCCGGCGCCAGCCATGGCTACTTCTTCGGGTTCCGAGGCTCGCGGAACAGTTCAATGAAGAGGCTGTCGATCTCGTTCTTCTCCGGCTGCTTGATCGACCAATCGACGCGCATCCCACCGTCCAGGTAGAGCGCGTTGCGACGATCCTGTCCCGGCGCACGCCCGGTGTGCCACTGATCCGCATCAGCGACGATCGGCCACTTGCGAGTCTGATACACCTTCGTCAGGCTGAACTCCGGGCGGAGCAGATCGAGCGCGATGAAGTCCGTGACCAGCATGATCGTCCCAGGCCAATACTCATAGCTGGCACCGGAGATCTTGTGCGTCGGTGCGTAGTTGCTCGCGGCGTCGGCGCTCTTCAGGTCCGACGGGCACCTCCACGGATCGGAGACCACATATAACCCGTCGTTCCCCTTGCTCGGTACGCCCGTATCAAGGAACTCCGACACCACATCGGGCAGCGTCTTGCGGTCGGGCGTCGCCAGCAGCCCCGCGGCGATCGGCAGAACGCCCTTGCTGCGGCTGTCCATGTACTGCTGCACCGCCTTGCCGATGCTGGACAGGTTCACCATGCACTTCACACGCCGCGCGTTCTCGCGGGCCCCGCCGAGTGCGGGGATGATGATGCCGATCAAGAGCGCGATGATCGCGATGACGACGAGCAGTTCGATGAGGGTGAAGGCGCGGCGCATGGGGTGTTCTGCACGATAGCGTTCGACGCCGGGACGAGTTCGGATGATTGTTGGGAGAACGGGCCGGTTCATGCCACCGTCACATCGATTCGCCCACCACGCCCCGGTAACAGACGCAGATGCCCATCGTCAAGGCCTTGGCCGAGACGTCGCGGAAACCCGCGGCGGCCATCCCGTCCTGTATCTGGCGGCGGGTCATGAACGTTCCGACGCTCTTGGGCAGGTACTTGTACGCGCCTGAGGTGTCGCCCGCGATCAAGGTCGCGGTGCGGGGCATGATCCAGCCACAATAGAAATCGTTGAACTGCTTCATCGGGAACCACTGCGGCTGGTCGAACTCGAGCACGATCAGCCGCCCACCCGGCCGGAGCACGCGGCGGAACTCCGCCAGCGCCTTGGCGGGCTGCGAGACGTTGCGAATGCCGAACGCGATCGAGACCACGTCGAAGCAAGCGTCGCCGAAAGGCAGCGCCATCGCGTCGCCTTCGATGTACGTCACCTTCGAAGCGTTCGCGGGGGTCAGGTTCTTAGGCTGCTTCTGACGGGCGACATCCAGCATCGCTGCGGTGAAGTCCAGGCCCGTGACCTTGGCGGCGTCGGTGCGGGCAAAGGCTTCCGTGAGGTCGCCCGTGCCGCAGGCGCAGTCGAGGACGTGCTCGCCCGGCTTCACGCCCGCAACCCGCACGGCGTACCGCCGCCAGGCCTGATCGCGCCAAAGCGAGTGCACCCGGTTGTTGAGGTCGTAACTGCCCGCGATCGCCGAGAACATCCCGCGGACCTTGACGGCCTTCTGTTCGTGCTCGTGAGGGTTGCACGCGAGCTCGGCGTCGCTCCAACTCGCGTCGTGACGGTCGGCCTCACTAATATTGGAATGCTGGGCGTTCATGCGGGTTTGGTCAGGCATGCATTCGTTGCTCGCGATCGTAGGGATTCGGCCGCGCGAGCCGATGCTAGACTGCGTGGGGAAGGCATCTAGGCAAGCAAGCTTCGAGCAGGAGAACGGCTATGGGGCGTCTGATGGTTCGTCTGGCGTTGGTGGGGGTGGCGGTCGGTTCGTTGGGGCTTGGAGCGTGCAGCACCAACCCCACGACCGGACGATCTCAGCTCAACCTCCTCTCCCGCGACGACGAGGTCCGCCTCGGCACCGACGCGCGGCCGCAGATGCTCCAGGAGTACGGCGGCGAGGTCAAAAGCGAAGAGCTCCGCAACTACGTCATAGAGATTGGGCGGAAGATCGCGGCCCAAACTGAGGGCGACAACCCGACGCTTCCCTGGGAGTTTGCACTCCTCGACAGCGACGTGATCAACGCCTTCGCCATCCCGGGCGGAAAGGTGTTCGTCAGCCGCGGCCTCGCCGCCAAGATGACCAACGAGGCCCAGATGGCCGGCGTGCTCGGGCACGAGATCGGACACGTCACCGCTCGGCACATCAACGAGAAGATGACCCGCTCAACGCTCGCCAACGCCGGGCTCGGAATCATCGGAGTGGCCATCGGCGCCGGCGGCGACGCGATCGCTGGTCTCGCGGATCAGGCTGTTCAACTCACGCTCCTCAGCTACGACCGCGGACAGGAGAGCGAGGCCGACGAACTGGGAATGCGGTACATGACCAAGGTCGGCTACAACCCCATCGGCCAGCTTCAGCTCATGCAGATCCTCAAGGCCGCGGCCGGCGCCGGCAAGCAGCCCGAGTTCATGTCGACACACCCGCTGCCCGACACCCGCATCAAGCGGATCGAAGAACTGCTCGCGACCCGCTACAAGGACACACAGAACAACCCTGCATTCAAAACCGGCGAGGCGGAGTTCAAGACCCGATTCCTCAGCAAACTCGCGGCCATCGAGCAGCAGGAGCGGCTCGCCGACGCGGGCATCGGCCGCGTCGTGTCACCCGCGTTCAACCCGTTCCCGTACATGCCCGACCTGCGGATGGCCGCCGTGGCTTGCGCGACGACGTGCGAGCACTGAACGCAATCCGATCACTTCGCCGCCGCGTTCTTGAACGCGACCGCGATCGCGTCGCGGGCGATGTCGCGCGTTCCTTCCGCGAGTTCGGCCTTCGACACGACGTGCGTCACCGGGGGCTTGGTCAGATCGGCCTTGCCCTCGCCGTCGGTCTGCGGTCGGAGCCAGGCAACAAGATCGATGCCCTTCTCCGAAGCCCACGACGAGAGCCCGTCGCGGAAACGGGGTGAGCCCACCTCGGTCCCCGACACAGCGACGCGAGCGGCGGCAAGACGTTCGATCGTCTCGCGGTCCTCGATCTTCGCGTCGGACGTGTCGCCCGTGAGCGTGAACCCCGCGCTGCGAAGCGAGTCCGTCATCGCGGCGATGATCTTCTTGCTCTCATCGCTGAGAGGTGCCGGCAGATCGCTCAGCAGCAGCATGGTCGCAGTCGTCCCTTCGGGCAGCGACTTGGGCGCCACGGAAGCGGCTGCGTCGGCGGGCTGAGACCGCGACTTCTTGCTGGTCTTCGCGCGAGTCGTCTTCTCGGTGAATGTGATGGTCTCGATGCTGCCGTCGCGCACCGCTTCGGTGGTCGCAGTCGTACGGCCGCCACTGGCCTGGCTCGGCTCGACCGTGGTCTCGGATTGATTCTCGCCGACCGACTTGGTCACGATCAATCCGGCGAAGCCGACGCACGCCGCGAGGAAAATGAACAGTCCGACGAATGCCCCCGCGTTGGGCTTATTGCTGTAGGTCTGTCCGGCCGAGAACGATGCGCGGCGGCTCTGAATGCGCTGGCGCCGAGCTTCCACGCGAGCGCGGGCATTGTCGATCTGCTCACGGGCCGTGCGACGCACGCCGTCGCCACGCACACGCGGCTCGCGGGCCTTGGCACCCATGCCAAAGTCCGCATCAAACTGGAACCCCTTGCCGCGAGCCGCGGCCACCGCGTCCTGCGCCATCGCGCTCGACTTGCGTGCAATGTCATGCGCGGCGGCCCGGATGCCCGAGGCGTCAAAGCCAAACGGCCCATCGCTCTGGTTCGGGATCGACGACGGACCTTCGGGGATCTCCACGTGCTCGCCGGTCCACCAGTTCACCACACGGATGTCGGGCCGACGCTTCGGCGACGCGGGCCCGTCCTGACGCGGCAACGGCGGCGGCACCGCAGCGAAGTTGCCTCCCGCCACCGCCCCCACTCCCGCCGCAGCGGCACCAACCGCGCCCGCAGCACCCATCATGCCGCCGAGAGCCTGCGCCACCGGTTCGGGCTGCGGCGTCGGCTCGACGATTCCGCCGCGCATGCTGGGCAGATCGATCGGACGCACCGCGAACGGGTCCGCGGCTGAACGCACGACCTCGAGGTCCGCGAGCATCTGGGCCGCCGAGGTGTACCGCTTGTCGTAATCCGCCATGGCGCGGCGGATGACCCACTTCACCGCCTCGGGGCAGCGACGCGTCACCTGCGAGAGCACGCCGTGGGCCGGGAACGAGTTCTCGATCACCGCGTACAGCACCGCGCCCGCGGCGTAGACGTCGAACTTCGCACCGTCGACCTCGTGCACCTTCACGCCGCGAAGGGCAAGGCGAACCAGTTCCGGATCGCGGAAGTACTCCGTGCCGTGCGTGGTCAGCGTCATCGCGCTGCGCAGCGGCGTGACGAGGCCGAAGTCGACGAGATGCGCCCGCGGCTCGCCCGCGACGCTCTCGACGATGATGTTCTCCGGCTTGACGTCCTTGTGCCACAGCCCGCCCGCGTGATACTCCTCAAGGGAGCGAGCGAGGTCGGCGACGTACCCAACCGCGAGCCGCAGATGGCGGTCGTCCAGGCCCGGCGGCTTCATGGTCGGGTCGCTCTCGCCGTGGAGCTGCTGCACCACGACGTTGAGCGTCTGCCCGGGCACATAGCGCATCACGTAGTAGAACTTCGCCGGGCTTAGTTCGTGATCAAGCACGAGGCCCAGCTTCTTCGCAGCTTCGAGGGCCCGCGACTCACGCACAATGTTCGGCAGATTCGAACCGTCGGCGACCGAGAACGACTTGATGACGACCTGACCGACATCACGGAAGCCCGAGCGCTCGAGCGCGGCACGCTTGATCGGATCGGGCTCGGCGATGTACAGCTTCGAGCCCGAGCCGCCGGTGGGCAGTGAGCCGACGATCTTGTATCCCTCAAACTGCCCCGCACGCTTGCCGTGCGGCTCGGAGGTCGGAGCCTGGGCCATCGCCTCGGGGAGACGCTGCTCAAGACCTTCCACCAACCCGTCCATCGCGAAGAGCCGGGCGGGGTGGGCGAGCAAGACTCGGAAGAGGCACGCACCCGCGATCGACAGCTCGTTCTTGATGGCACGCCCAAAGTGGGACGACGCCGACCAGCGCCCGATGATGATGTTGATCACCACCAGAGGCGAGAACACGATAATCGCGAGCAGGGCCCCAATAAAACGCACCGAGTCCTTCAGCATGCCCACGACAAAGTGGAACAGCCGGGCGATCAGCCACGCCAGGCCCTTGAAGATCGGGACGATCAGATAACTGATGAGCAGCACGGCGATCGCCACGGCGAGAATCACGCCGACGATGCTGAGGATGCCGAGGCTAACCGTGGTGGGAGTCATCGTGAAGTACCTCGCGAACCGCGTCGGGTGCCACTGCTTGGCGGTTCCTCCGCCAAGCAGTGAGAGGGCGTGCGTTGTGGCGGCGGCCGCGGACCGCGGCGGATCAAGAAGACTTCTCGCCGCAACGCACGGCTTGACGCCGAGCCGTCAAGCCGTGGCACCCAGGGGGGACAGGCGGGTGCAACGCCGAACCTACAAGCCGCGCGCCTCCGCCCGTCGCAGTTCCATCTGCCGGTGGTAAATCTCGGCAATGGCCTCGTCGAAGGAGGCGTCGTCTTCCGGTCCGGAAGCCTCTTTCGGATTCACGGCCAGCCCGTTTCGCTCCGCCTCCCCCAGTTCTTCGGACGTGAACGAGTAGGTCATAATCACCTCCCCCAGCCGCCGCCGCAGGGCCTCTCGGACCTTCGCCAGCCGGCGGCTGACCGTCGGCTCGCTGATGCCCAGGGCCTCGGCCACCTCCTTGCCCGGCTTGCTCTCCAAGACCCGCATGGAGTAGATCGAGAAGTCGGTGAAGTCGCTTTCCTTCTGGACCATCCGGATCGCCGCCTCGACCTTGGCCCGGAAGACCGCGGCCTCATACACCTCGTCGGCGCCCAACTGGTTGCGAGCCGCGGCCATCCACGATTCATCAAACTCGCCGGTCTTCTTGTCCCCGCCGCGTTTGAGAGCCCCGCGCCGGTCCATCTCGTCGCCCAGGACGTGCTTGGCGATCGCCAAGAGCCAGGTCGAAAACCGGGCGCCCTTCTTGGGGTCATAGCGCTCGATCGAGTCCGAGAGCGCGGCGAGCGTCTCCTGCGACAGGTCCTTCACCGTCTCGGCCCCGATGCGACCCTTGCCCCACTTGGTGAGCTGGGCGCGGATAACCGGCCCGAAGGTCTCCCATAACTCGTACCACGCCGCCTGGTCATTGGCACGCAGGCGATTGACGAACCCGGTTGTCAGCGAGTTGAGCATGCGGCAGCGTGTCCCCGATCGTTGGTGCGGGGAAGTTTAGGTAATCACCCAGTCGGACCGGCTTCCAGCCGGTCCGTTGGAGCCTCTCGCGCAAGCGAGAGGTCGCGGGCGTTGGAAGCACTCACCGACCTCCGGCTCACGCCAGAGGCTCTATCGCTCGGGGCACGCCTCGTTGACCGGCCGGAGGATGATCCCACTGGCGCTCTCAACTGGCACTCAACTTCAGCCCCACCACTCCCACCAGCACCAGCGCCAAAGACGCGAGCCGGAGCCACGATGCCGACTCGCCGAGGAAGAGCATGCCGCAGACGGCGATGATCGCCATGCCGCAGCCGGCCCAGATGGCGTAGGCGAGGCCGACGTCGAGCTTCTTGGTAGCGAGCGCGAGGAAGGCGGCGGAGAGCAGGTACGTCACAACGAACACCGCGACCCACGCGGGCTTGCTCAACCCATCGGACTTCTTCATTGCCAAGGCCCAGCCGGCTTCGAAGACGATGGCGAGGATGAGGTGAAACCAGTGCATGAGGATGAGGGTACGAGCCGTGGGTCTGAAGGAGCGGTTTGCCTGCCGTTGCAGCGTGATCAGCGCCGGGTTCCCCAACCTACGAGCAAAGTGCAAACGCAATGCGACAGCGGCGCACGAAACGAACAGCGCATGCGGAACTTCCTCTGTTGTTGAACTTCGTGGGCGATTCGGGCATCGCGCACCCGTAGCATGATCCGGCGCACGATTGCGAACGTCGCCCAAGGAGTACACATCATGGCGGATCGCACCACGTCCAAAGGCCAACGCGGGAATACCGGGAGCGCCAGCGGCCAGAAGCAGCGTTCGCCCACCAGCATGCCGCACACGGGCAGCCGGGTGGACCCCTCGCACAGTGTGCAGCAGCAGCGTCTGGATCGCTCGAAACAGTCGGGCGCGCTCAGCAAGTCGAGCGGCGTGAAGCGCGGACGGCGCTGAACCGAATGCGGGCAGCATTCTCTGATGCGTTCTGATCCGCGACGCGCGATACCGCGTCCGGTGGCGACTCGTGCCGCGGCATGATGGCGCGATGGGGATCCCACGCGCCCAAGATTCCGCCGGGGGGAACCTTCCTCCATCGATGCGGAACCCACGATTGGCGATGGCAACTTTCGATTGATCGTCCATGATGTCCTGGGGCGTGTTGAACGCACGCCCCGAGCCGACACCGACGATCGAAAGTACCCCATCATGACGAACCCCAGCAGCAGCTCCTCCGGCAACCAGCCCGGCAAGAACTCCAACCAAGCGACCGACAACAACCAGACCAAGAGCCGCACCATCAAGGTCGACGGCATGACGGGCGACGTGTGCGTGCAGAAGGTCTCCAGCGCGCTGAAAGACGTCGAGGGCGTGACGACCAAGTCCGTCACCGTCGGCTCGGTCACGATCGAGGCGGATCGCGACGGCTACGCCGCCGCGTGCACGGCGATCAAGGACGCCGGCTTCAAGGTGCAGGACTCCGGCCTGAATCAGTCCGGTCCGGGCAAACAGGGCCAGCCCTCGCCGTCGGCTCCGTCGCGGCCGGGCTCCGAACACGAGAAGCGTGGCGACCACCGCGGCGGATCGACGCCGCCGCCGATCCCGCAGCGGGCCCCGATGCCGGCGCCAGCCAAGGCCGTGCGGTAGTTCTTCGGGCACGGTCGGTTCTCCACACGCGGACGTCTCGGGCGGCGACGGCCGCCACAGAAAGCACACCATGAAACTCATGAGCCTCGCGGACGTCTATCTCGACCAGCTCCAGGACATGCACAGCTGCGAGCGCCAGCTCATCCGGGCCATACCCAAGATGATGAAGGCGGCGAGCAACCCGGATCTGAAGAGCGCGTTCGCCGATCATCTCGTGCTCACCCGCGAGCACCTTTCCAGGCTTGACCGGATCCTCACCGATCTGGGCAAGGCCGCCGGTCGGAAGGTCTGCAAGGCCACGGTCGGGCTGGTGGAGGAGGGCGTTGAAGTCATCGAGGCCGACGCCGAGGAGACGGCTCGCGATGCGGGGTTGATATGTGCGGCACAGAAGATCGAGCACTACGAAATCGCGTCCTACGGCTGTCTCCAGGCGTTTGCGCTGCAGCTCGGGCGCAACGCCGACGCCAAGCTGCATGAGAAGACGCTGAACGACGAGAAGAAGGCGAACGACGCGCTGAGCGAGCTGGCGACCGCGAGCGTGAACGAAGGCGCGATGGCCTGACGGAACAAACCGCGGGGTCTGGCTTCGGCCGCCCGCTATGCAGAACGCGCGGGTCGAGGCGGCTTCTCTCCAGCAAGCCGCTTCGTCCCGACGCGATTGACTTTCCCGGCTTACCCCGGATTCACCACCGTCGCTCCACGAACACTGGCGACACAACCAAAGGGAATCACACATGGCAATCTCATCTGTTACCGATGGCACGGACTACAAGAAGGACGATCGCGGGCTCGGAATCGAAGCTGACATGCACGCCATTGCTGCTGACGGTCGCGACGCCGCGAAGCATGCGGTCGATGCCGCCAAGTGCGCGGTGAAGGACCAGTACGAGGGCATCCGCGACTCGGCCCAGCACGCCGCGGCATCTCTGAAGGACGTGATCGTGCACAACCCGATGGCCAGCTTGGGCATCGCGGCGGCGGCGGGTCTGTTGGTCGGACTGGTGTTCACTCGCAGGAGCTGAGCGTGAAGGCGATCTCGACGTTCATCGTGCGTGTCTGTGATCTGCTCGAAGCGGAGGGTCGCTCGCTGCGCTCCGCCGTGCGCGAGGAGGCCCGAGACGCGCGTGAGCACGGGAAGCGGCTTGCCCTGGGGCTGGGAACTGGGTTGGCCACGGGGCTGGCGATTCTGCTGATCGGGGTGCCGCTGGTTGTCGGCGGCACCGCGTTGATGGCCGCCGGCTTGCTCTCGTGGCTTGAGACTCAGATGACCCGTTCGCTCGCGCTTGGGACGACGGGACTGGCGGTGCTCGTGCTCGGCGGACTGTGCCTGGGCTTGCTGGGCCTTGCATCCGGGAGGCGCGAGCCATGACCGACCACAACGCCGGAACCGAAGACGGATCGGAAGATGGCTCAGATCATCGGGGCGGCGATCAACAGACGGTCGCTCAGGTGAAGGCCGAATTGCTCGAATGGTCGCGCACGCACGACATCCGGACGAACAAGGCGATGGCCCAGGCGGGCTGGTACGCAGCAGGCGGCGTCGGGGTGGTCGCGCTGGTGTGGGTCGCGAGCCGCTTCGTGCGTGGGTCGGCCGTGCCGGTTCGGCTGGCGCCGGATCCAACGATGCGGCCATCGCTGCTGCAGAGCGCGGCCCGACAGGCGGGCCGGATGTCGCTGCTCTGGCGGCTGGGCGGCTGGGTGTTCTCACGCCATCAGGAACAGCAGGGTGCCGCACGGGCCGCGGGACAGCACGCGGCCTCCGGACCAAGGACGCCGCAGCCCGCGTCGCCACCGGCGCTTCGACCGCGGACTCTTCCCTCAGCACAAGGACGCATCTCATGAACAGACTTATTCGCACAGGCATTGCGGGTTTCGCGGCATGGAAATGGGGCGGCGGGCTGCTCGGCGCTGTCGTGCTCTTCGTCATCGTCTTCTATCTCCTTGGCAGGTTCTGAACACACGGGCTCAGAACGTGCCAACGCGACGAACGTGGCGGGTGGATTTCGCTGCTTTTGGCACGCGGCGTGGGGTTCATGGTCTTACGATCTCCCTTGCAAACCAGCACCATGCGACCCAACGTCCTTGCCGCGGCTCCCGCGGCGGAGGCTTCTACCACGCGCGTCGAGGCCGAGGGGCTGGAAGGGCGTGAGCTGTCGCCGGCGGACAAGAAGGCGCGGCTGGTGAACCTGATCGCGGTGGTGACGCCGTTTGCGGGGCTCTTGCTGGCGATCTACTTCTCCTGGGGCATTGCGTTCGACTGGACGCAGGCGGGCATTCTGTTCTTCATGTTCATGGCGAGCTCGCTGGGCATCACGGTGGGGTATCACCGGCTGTTCACGCACAAGTCGTTTGAGGCGGTGGCGCCGGTGCGGTGGCTGCTGGCGGTGCTGGGGTCGATGTCGGTGCAGGGGCCGGTGATCGAGTGGGTGGGCGTGCATCGGCGGCATCATCAGCACTCGGACCGCGAGAACGATCCGCACTCGCCGCACACGCACCATGACGATGACGAAGAACACGGCGTGCTGACGATGCTGCGGGGGTTCTACCACGCGCACATGGGGTGGCTGTTCATGGGTCACTCCAAGGGATTGGGGCGGTACATCAAGGATTTGCGGCAGGACGAGATGCTGTGCCGCGTGAATCGGCAGTTCTTGTTCTGGGTTGTGGTTGGATTGGTGATCCCGACGGTGCTGGGTGGCGTGCTGACGATGACGTGGAAGGGTGCGCTGTTGGGATTTCTGTGGGGCGGGCTGACGCGGATCTTGCTGGGGCATCACATCGCGTGGAGCGTGAACTCGGTGTGTCATCTGTGGGGCGCGAGTCCGTTCCGGACGGGCGATCAGAGCCGCAACAACGCGATCGTCGGCGTGCTGGCGCTGGGCGAGGGCTGGCACAACAACCATCACGCGTTCCCGACCTCGGCGCGGCACGGGCTGTGGTGGTGGCAGTTTGACCCGAGCTACATCACGATCAAGGCGCTGGAGTTGGTCGGGCTGGCGAGCGAGGTGACGGTGCCGTCGGCGGAGCGGATTGAGGGGAAGCGGAAGAAGGCGTGATCGGCACGCGGTGCGCGGGGGATGACGCGGGAGCTGGTTGACGAGCCCCGAGCGTGAGCGAGTGGGTGATTGGTGCGCGCAGGCCGAAACTAGGCCGACGCGATGGTGCATCACGACGTGCGACAGACCTTGGCTTGGCAAGGTTGGTTCTCCTTTTTGCGATGGGCGCAAGGGCTTTGGCTTCGCCACGCGAGGGGCGTGGCACGCGCTGCTCGCGATGCCCTCCCGTCAATTCGATGGCGGAGCACGCGAAGGTGCTGGGGCGGGTTCGCGGGTGCGCTGTGAGCGATGATGGGCGGATGGATGCGGGGCTGGATGCGGGGACGAGGGTGTGGCGCGGATCGCGGTGAGATCAAGTGCGAAAGCCGAGGATGGTGCGTTGGGGAGACCCGCTCGCTCACGCTCGGGGCTCGTCAAGGCGGGCGGGAAGTCAGATGGTGAAGCGGCGAGCGGCGCGGGGGTGACCCCACGCTTGCGCGTGGGGTTCGTTGTGGGTGCGGCGGCGGTGGATTGGACCGCGTGGGCGATCAGGTGAGCGTCGTTCCCCTCACCTGCTTGGCCGGTGGCCAAGCGGTCCTCTCCCCGCTCGCGGGGAGAGGAGGCGCGGGGAGGCGGCGGCGTGTTGGGGTGCGTGGGGAGAGGGGGCGCGATGGGATGTGGTTGGTGGGCGGGTGCGGGCGGCGCGAGGGGCGCGTCGGTGGCCCCACGCTTGCGCGTGGGGTTCGTATTGGGGGGCAGCGTGGGTGGTATGGTGGTGTTGAGCGGTGTGTAGCGGGCGATGCGGAGGAGGAGGTTGGCGGTTTTGCGGCCGCTTTCGCGGCTTTGCATTCTCGCGGCGAAGGCGTGGTGGGTGGTGGCGGGGACGCGGTGGATGGATTCGTGGTCGAGTTTGGCTTCGTCGAGCAGGTGGAGCAGTTTGTTGGCGATGGCGGCGAGGTTGTTGGCGACGACGAGGCGGGCGCGGGCGGCGCAGGCGGATTCGAGGGCGAAGATTCGCTCTTTGATGTCGGGGCGGGCGAGCCAGAGGGTGAGGGACTCGAGGGTGGTTTCGTACTTGTCGGCGATGCCGCGGAGGGTGAGGTCCTGGGCGGCGAAGTCGTCGAGGATGGCGGCGGCGGTGGCGTCGGAGGGGGTGAAGGGGAGGGGAGCAGGGGAGGAGGGGAGCAGCGGAGCAGGGGAATCGAGATCAGCCCTTCCCCCTGCCCCTTCCCTCTGGGAAGGGGAGAGTGCGTGCGGTTGATTGGGTGACGCGGCCGCGATCGTGACGCTTGGAACCCACCCCCCGGCCCTCGCTCCCATCTGGGAGGGGGAGTTGAGGCGCCGTGATTCGGTGGGGCGCGGGGTGATCGTAAGCGGGGTGAACGGGAGGGCCGACATGGTGGGGAGTTTCCCACGAGTCGGATGGATGATTCAAGGGGGGGAAGAGACGAAGAGACGGAGAGACGAAGAGACGGAGTGGAAGGGGTTGTGCGGCCTGGGGTTGGGAGCGAGGGATTGCGGTCTTCGCACGGTCGCAACGACGGGTTTGTGCGCACGGGACGGGTGGTTGTGCGCGATGCATCGACCTTGCGGGGCGAGGGCCATTGATTGCGGGAGTACGCTGGCGGACGAACGGGGCGGTTGCTGGCGGATGTGGGAGGATGAACCGATGAGTGTTGGACAAGTGCTGCCGCTGTTGCTGCTGGCGACCTGTCTCGCGGGGGTCGTGGTGTTTGTGGTCGGGTGGAGGGGCCGGGTTGTTGCGGGCTCGCGGCTGTGCCGCGGATGTCGGTTCGACCTTGTCGGCATCGCGGGGGCGGCCAACTGCCCCGAGTGCGGCGCCGCGCTGGGCAGCGGGTCGGCGACGGTGGAGCGTCGGCTGCGGTCCGTGCGGTTGCTGACGCTCGGCGGTGTGATCATCTTCGGGTCGCTTGCGGTGGGAGGCGGGCTTGCGGCGAACCGGGCGTGGCAGACGAACCTCAATCCGTACAAGCCGGTCTGGGTCCTCAAGATGGAGGCGAGCGGCGTGCCTTCGGCACGATCTGCGGCGTCGATCAACGAGCTATCCCGGCGTCTGCGAACCGGGATACTCGCGCAGGCGGACATCGATCGTCTCGTGACTCACGCGATTGCTTTGCGCTCGACGCCGAGCGTGCCGCAGGACCTGGCTTGGAGCGACTTCATTGAGCTTGCCCGTGTGAACGGCGCGGTGACGGACGCGCAGTGGGTGACGTACGTCCGCTCGGGTCTGGCTCTGACGTGTTCGGTGCGGCAGACCATGCGGGCCGGGCGCTCGACACCGATTTCGCTCACGGTTGGTGGGCCGCTGCTGGGCTCCAGCCCGCCGGAGGCGGCCCGGGCGCGGGTGCGCTACGCGATCACCGGGATGGCGATCGGCGAGCATCAGGCCGCATTCAACAAACGCAGTTTCGGACAATCGACGGTCGGGCGCGGCGGTTCCTCGGGCTCGTCGGTCTCCACCACCGCGCCCGCAGCGACGGGCACTTTTCAGGCGCGGGTTACGTGCACCTTTCAGATCCTGGATCCGGGCGGCGTGAGCGAGCGGGTGCTGGGCGAATGGTCGCAGGAGTTCGTGAGCGATGTGCAGGTGGTGCCGGAGTCGGTGGCTGTCGTCCGGGGGGAGCGTGACGACGCGTTGTTGCCGCGCGTGCGGGCGGCGCTGACGGCGACGCTGCAGCTGGACTCACCTCAGAGGCTGGGGGTGATGGTCCAGAGCAATCGCCCGCCGGCGAACCTGGCCTTCGAGGTCTTCATCCGACCATGCGACGGGTCAGCGGCCGGCAAGGAGTTCAAGGCGGGCTCGATCTCGTTCGCGGCGGGCGGGACGTTGGGCTACGGCACGAGCGCGGAAGCGGAGGCGTGGGATGCGACGTACGCGGACGTGGTGCTGAGGCCGTCGATCGAAGCCGCGGAGGCGAACGTCGCGCTGGAATCGATCTGGCTGGGGCCGGAGATTGTGCTCCCCCGCGTTGCAATCCCGCGACCGGCGGACGCAGCGGGGCCGGGGCGGTGATGCACTTCGAGAGAGTCGTGAGACGTGCGGCGAGGTGTGGTTGGCAGGTGTGGTGGTTTCGCGCCGAT
This sequence comes from Phycisphaerales bacterium, assembly GCA_044375915.1. Lineage (GTDB taxonomy): Bacteria > Planctomycetota > Phycisphaerae > Phycisphaerales > UBA1924 > JAFEBO01. The sequence goes on along the minus strand of JBILLU010000005.1, from coordinate 23,777 downwards.
CTCGCGTCGCGTAAACCTCGCTTCACACACAAGCACGACCACGGCCTCAAAGCAAGCCGTGGTCGTGGCACATCTGAATGCGACTAGCCTTGCTCTGATTCAGAGTTGCGATTCATGTCGCACTTTTTACTTTGCCCCGGCACTCCCCAAACCCGATCTTCCTCCATCCGTCGCGTTCGCAGACGCCTTTGAAAATCACGGTGTCGCCGTCGGCGAGGAAGGTTCTTGTCTCGCCCGTCGGCAACTGGATTGGCTTGCGGGGCTTGGGTTTGCCGTCGGGGCTGGTGCCGTCCCAGGTGAGTTCGAGGAGGCAGCCGCGGCTGTCGTTGGTTGGGCCGCTGACGGTGCCGCTGGCGATGAGGTCGCCGGGTTGGAGGTTGCAGCCGTTGCTGGCGTGGTGGGTCAGCATCTGGGCGAAGGTCCAGTACATGTCTTTGAAGCCGCCCTTGCTGAGGCGTTGGGGCGGGAGGCCTTTGGCTTCCATCTGCTCGGTGAGGAGGAGGACTTCGAGGGTGATGTCGAATCCGCCGTGGGATTGGTCGTCGGGGTCGGAGAGGTAGGGCAGGGGCTTGGGGTCGCCGGCGGGGCGCTCCATCGGGCGGACCAGTCGTTGAGCAGGCAGAGGCCCAGGAGGTGGTCGTGGGCGAGGGCGATGGGGACGGGGTCGCCGAGTTCGTTGCCGCGGGCGATGTAGGCGCCGATCTCGAGTTCGTAGTCGAGGAGTTTGCAGGGGCCGAAGGTGGGGCCGGCGTTGGGGTCGGATCCTGGGGTGGGGTCCGGTGGTGACTGCTGTCCCTTCGGGCGCGTGATGGGTGTGCCGCTGATGACGATGGAGGAGGCGCGGCCGTGGTAGCCGATGGGGACGTGCTTGTAGTTGGGGAGGAGCGGGTTGTCGGGGCGGAACATGCTGCCGACGGTGGTGGCGTGGTGGATGGAGGCGTAGAAGTCGGTGTAGTTGAAGATGGGGAGCGGCGGGACGAGCTTGGTCTCGGCGAGCGGCGTGATGGCTTTGTCGCGGAGGCGGCGGATCTGTTGGCCGCCACCTGAACCCGCGGCGAGGAAGCGCTGCAGGACGACGCGGAGATCGTGCACGAGTCGCGGCGAGCGGGCGATGCCGAACCAGTAGGGCTGCTCGAGTGCGGCGATGAGGTCTTCGGGGGCTTCGCGGTCCATCCAGCCGGATTCGACGAGCATGCCGACGTCGAGGACTTGGTCGCCGATGGCGACGCCGGGGTGGGCGTGGGAGTGGCGGTCGTCGCCCTCGCCGTGGGTGACTTCGAAGGCGCAGAGGGGGAGGTTCTGGATGGGGAAGTCGGAGGCTGGGTCGTTGGCGGATTCGACCCAGGACTTGAGATCGGGGTTGTGGGTGTCGTCGGGGTTGAAGTACATGGGGGGGGGGAAGGGGAGGAGGGGGGCAGGGGGGGAGGGGAGCAGGGGGGGAGGGGAGCAGGGAGTTCAGAGCAGGGCGAGGCGCTTGAGGTCTTCGATGGGTTCGTCGAAGGAGCAGCTGCCGAAGGTGAGGGCGAAGGCTTCGCGGGTGCGGGCGATTTCGGTGATGTCGAGGACGTGGTTGCGCCAGGTGAGGCCTTGGTCGGTGCAGATGAAGGCTTTGGGGTCGGTGTCGGAGAGGACCTGGGCGGCGTCTTCGGCGCGGATGCCGTGGGTGAAGACGAAGCAGCCGGCGACGAAGACGTTGAGGAAGCCGTGCATGGTGCACGAGGGGCTGTCCTTTTCGTACGTCAAGCGGAAGTCGCCGCGGACGGGGTGGTGGAGGCCGGCGGTGGCTTTGAAGGGGATTTCGCAGTTGCGGCAGGCGACCATGAACTCCCCCACTGCCAGCGGGGTGGGGAATGCGGTTGCGGCGATGCCGCCGGTGCGGATTTTGGCGCCGCAGGTGTTGCCGGCGAGTGCGGCGAGGAAGCCGCGGGGGTCGCCGCCGGGGAGTTGGTCGGTTGGGGGGACTTCGAAAAAGGGGAAGATGTCTTCGGGGATCTGGTCGAGCATGGGGTCGACGTCGTCGGCCTTGGCGACTTTGACTTCGACGACATCGACGACAGCTTGGCCGGCGTCTTCGCGGGCGTGGGCTTCGTTGAAGCGGTGGATGAGTTCGAGGTCGTCGGGTTTTTCGACGAGGGCGGAGATGCGCCAGGGTTCGCCGATGGAGGCTTGTTCGCGGTAGCCGCTGGTGGCGTTGGTGCCGGGCATCATGCTGGCGGCGGCGGTGCCGAGCTCGGCGAGTCGGGCGGCGGGGCAGACGAAGCGGGAGAGGAGCCACTCGTGCTCGCCGCGGATGGCGCGGGCGTAGGCCTCGGCGGCGGGAGCCATGTCGAGCTTTGCGGGTGGGAAGAGGCCGGCGTAGTCGATGAGGCCGCCGACGAGTGTCCGCAGGCTACGGGATTCCATGCAGACAGGATACCGCGCTGGTGAAGGGGACGCGGGGCTTGGGCGCGGCGATGACGACCTTGGGCCCGTCGATCGAGGAGTCCGCATGAACTGGCGCGGGGGCCTTGGAAATCAGAAAGCACGGTCGCCAGAGGTACCCGCAGTCCCGTCACCTGCTTCGCCTGCGGCGAAGCGGTGCTCTCCCCGCGTGCGGGGAGAGGAGGCGCGTTGATGCGGTCGCTTACTCCTCGACGATTTCGAGGCGGCGGGGGACGACGCTGGAGACCATGCGGATGGTCGGGGCGGAGAGTTCGGTCTGGAGGTCGGTGTCGGCGGTGCTGGCGGGCTCGACGGTGAAATCGACGGTGGCACGCTTGAGTCGGGGGCCGATGTCGTACTCGAGTACGAACTTGGCATCCTTGACGCCTTGGAGCAGCGGGGTCTGCTGGGTGTCGGTGAGCGTGCCGTTGACGAAGGTCTTGAGGACGTAATAGAGGGTGTGCGGGCCCTGCTCACTGGACAGTGCGTCGCGTTTCTCGATGCGGGTGATCTTGCGGGTTGCGGTCACGTCGTCCAGGAAGGAGACGAACTCGACATAGTCGCTTGTCACGGGATTCTGAGTTGAGTCGTAGACGTCGGCGGGGTAGGGGCCGAACTCATCGCCGGTGCGGACCATGGTCAGCACGCGGTGCATGACGATGCGGGAGACGATGTGGTTGGAGGCTGAGTCGGTGGTGAACTTGTACGCCCGGAAGGAGGCGTGGAGGGCGCTCAGGGTGGCGGCGAGCAGCGTGCCGGTGATCGTGAGGGCGATGAGCATCTCGATCAGACTGAAGCCGCGGGTGCGACGGGACGTGAAAGTGTTCAAGGCTTGCCCTCCCGGTAGGTGAGCGACTTGGGAGTGAATGAGAGCGGGAGCATGATGCCGTCGGGCAGCGTCATGGTGGGGTTGAGGCGAAGCTGGACGCGGCCGTAGCCGTTGAAGGGGACGGAGACCGCGCCGGCGGCGAGCTGTGCGGCGGTGGGCGTTGCGGTGGGCCCGAGGTCGGGAAGGCCGTCGGCGTTGAGGTCCCAACCGACGCTGGGCTTTCCGTTGATGATCGGAAGCGCGGCGGGGTCGAGGCCTTCGATGTCGCCGCTGTCGGCACCGAAGTAACCGATGGAGAGATTGAAGTCGGCAGGGTTTCCGACGGGGTTGCCGCCGGCGTCGACCATGGGAGCGGTGCCGGGCGTTGGGGCGAAGGTCATGATGAGGGCGCCGTCGACAGCGACGTTGCCGCGGATATCCATGAGGCCGGCGATGATGGCGCCGTTGAGCTGGATGTTCTGATCCTCGGGGGCGTTGAAGGTACCGACGTCAACGGAGTAGCCCGGGAGCATCATGCTGCTCTTGTTGATCTCGGCCATGTCCTCGGCGGCGGGGTTGTAGTCGGGGTCGTCGGGATAGTCGGGGTGCTTGTTGCTGAACTTGGTCTTGCCGGTGAACTGGATCTTGTTGCGAACGTTGGTGAAGACGAGGGGATTGTCGCTGACGACCGAGCCGACGATCGTGCAGTCGTGGAAGCGGATGTTGTTGGACATCGGCTTGGTGTCGGTGACGCGGAGGCCGCCGACGACGAGGGGGTTGGGGAGCGCGCTGTAACCTGTGGTGAGTGAAACCTGATTGGCGGGGATATCGCCCTTGTCCATCGGGGTGTTCGCCATCAGGATCATTCTGGCGGGCGGGATGGCGGTGTTGGGCAGCATCGTGGGGTAGCTGTTCTCGCCCGCACCGTCGCCGTAGACGTAGCGCGGCGACGCGAGACCCGGGAAGCCATCGGCCTGGATGGTCTGCTTGCCGTACTCGGACCAGAGGACGTGGGTGTTGTCGGTGGTGGTGCGGACGAAGGTGACACCGATGAAGGTGCAGTTGAGGAAGAGGGCATTGGTGCCGGCGGGGATCTGGACGTTCTTGAACGTCATGTTCTGATAGACGGGGCGGTAGTAGCAATCGGTGTACGAGGGAGAGTTGAAGGGCATCTTCTCCCAGTAGGCGGTGAGGTAATTGTCGGGACGGCCGTCGTTGTTGTTGTCGGGGTCGACGCGTTCGAAGCGGGGCTGGGTCGAGGTCTTCAGCTTGGTTTCGACGTAGGTTGAGAGTGCCGAGGTCGAGACGCCGATCTGTGCGGCGACTTGTGCGTTGAAGGCGTTGCCGTCGGCGAGCGTCGTGAGAGTGGACTGCTGCCCGCTGAACATGGTGTTGTTCACGTCGGGCAACACGAGGTCGTTGACGCCGAAGTTCTGGGCGGTCTTGCCGGTGCCGGGCAGGATGCCGCCCTGCACGTCTTCGGAGATCGCGCCGAGGTTTGAGACCCAGTTGGACTGTGTGGCCTTGAAGAGCAGGCGGCCGGTCACTTTGCCGTAGCGGTCCTTGCGGTCGATCCAGCCGTCGCGCCAGCCGAGGGTGCGATCGTCCTCGTCGGCGATGGCTTCGCCGTCGTCCCAGCGGCCGTTGAGGTTCGAGTCGTTGTAGCCGTAGACGTTGTTCTTGTTGCGGTCGATGTTGGCGCCGTCGATGAGCAGGGCGAGGTTTTCATCTCCGGTGAACTCGGCGGTGACACCTTCGGCGGGGGTACCTTCGCGGAGCGCGTTCGAGAGGGCGACCTTGCCGTCGCCGTTCTTGTCGTAGTGACGGATGAAGATGGAGAAGTCGTCGATGTAGCCGTTGTCGTTGGCATCGGTGAAGGCGTTGTCGGCGGCGCCGCTGGCGTCGTAGTCCTGGGTGTTGGAGGGGATTCCGAGGGACTCGAGCGGGTGGTTCATGCGGAGGCGGTTGTCGCCGTCGGCGTCGTAGAGCTTGACGCCTGCGTAGAAGTCGGCGAGCTTGGCGTCGAGGACCGAATCGATGCCGCGGAAGTCGCTGCGCATGACCAGGGGCTCGGCGTGAGGCTTGTCGAGCTGGTTGTAGCGCATGCCCATGTCGCCCTGGACCAGTACGTTCTTGCCGAGGAGGACGCGGGAGGGGCTGACGATGGCCTGCTTGACCTTTTTGCCGAGCTCGAAGTCCTGCATGATGGTGCGGCTGACGGACTGACCGGCGCGGGTGTAGCCGAAGTCAAAGCCGGTGACGATGGCGCGGATGGTCTTGCCGTCGGCGAGCGGGGCGTAGGTGACGCTGTAGCCGACGCTCGGCGTGCCGTTGGTCCCGGAGTCGATACCGACAACGGGGGTGTAGAGCCAGCCGGACGCGGCGTACTCGGTGAGATCGACGCCGCTGATGGCGTTGCCGATCGTCGGCTGCGAGACGCCCTTGCCCGTGATGACGTTCTGATCGGCGGCATGCCGGTTCGCGACAGCCTGAGCAAGGCCGGACGGCGTGGAGGCTTCGGGGTAGGAACTGAGCGGGGTGCGGACCTGAACGGTACCGGCACCGGACATGTTGCCTTCCCACATCTGGGACGCGAGCGTGCCGGTGATGTTGCTCTTGCTGATGATGAAACGCTGGGCGGCTTCCTGGAGGCGAGCGCTGGCGATCTGCAGGCCGGTCTCGGCGGCGCCGAGCGCGCGGACGACGTGCACGTGCGTGGATGCCGTACGGATGTTGCCGCGGCTGCTGATCGCCATGGCGGCGGCGAGAGAGCCGAAGATGATGAGGAACATCATCGCCAGAATCGACGCGACGCCGCGCTCGCGGGTGCTGGTCGTTCGACCCGCCGACTGACGCAGACGGGCGGGACGCGTGAGGTTGTTGATCCGGAGCTTCATGGTTCACTCGCTGCTTGCTTGGCTGTCACTCACATCACGCCACGCTCGGGCCTGTCGTTAGGGCACGACCCAGACCAGCCGCGTTACTTCCGCGGGCTGGGTGTCGTACGGCCCCTGGTACGTGACGACGACCGTGACGCGAAGGGGGAACTGATCAACGGGGATGCCGGGGTCGCTGCCGGAGGGTGCAACGAAGTAGCCGTCGGCGCGGACCGTGGCGAGATTGAGCGGATCGACCTTCTCGACGGTGACGTTCTGCTGCCACCCTTCGAGCGATTTGGGCTCACCCTCGTCGTCGAGCTGCACGACACCGTCGGCGTTTGTCATGGGGACGACGGTTCCGGCGGCGGCGACGGGACCGGGCATGTTGCCGTCGCGACCGAAGATCTTGCCGTCGAAGTCGGTGAGGCAATTGAAGTCGCGGACGACGACCTTCTCGGCGCCTGCGCCCCAGCCGACGACGGTCTGGCCGTTGACGGAGAGGCCGATGACGGGGTCATACTTCGGGAGCCGGCGAGACAGCTCTCGCACCTCGTTTGCCAGGAGCGCGCCGGTCGCAGCACGGCTGGACCAGTTGTTCTGCTCGATGAAGGCACGCTGAGCGTCGACAAACGCGAGCACTCCGACGCCGATGATGACCAGCGCAAGGCTGGTCTCCAGCAGCGTGAAGCCGCGGCGAACCGACGAGCGTCGGGCGGGACGGGAACGAACACAAGTTGCGAGGCGCATAGCGGCGACTCCCCTCGCCGCCGCACGCGCGCCGTGCGTGCGGCATCCAGCACCAAGTATCGGATATCTATTTGACGATCTGGCTCATCTTGAAGATTGGCAGGATGATCGCCATGGCGATGAAGCCGACGATGACGCCCATGACGAGGATCATGATGGGTTCGATAAGGCTGGTGACGGCCTTGATGTGGTCTTTGAGCGCTTTCTGGTAGTACGCGCTGATCTCGTCGAGCACCTCGCCGAGCTTACCGGACTCCTCGCCGGCGGCGATCATCTGGCTGACGGCCTTGGGGAGCAGCGGCTCCTTGGTGAGGGTGCCGGTGATCTTCTTGCCCTGCTTGACGTTGCTGTAGACCTTCTTCCACATGGCGTGGTAGAGCTGGTTGCCGCTGATCTCGCCGGTGATGGCGAGGGTGTCGAGCATGGGGACACCGGCGTTGATGAGCTGGCCCATGGTCTGGAGCGAGCGGCTGATGTAGAGGGATCGGAACATCGTGCGGACGATGGGGATGGTGAGCTTGAGCCTGTCGACCCAGAAGGCGCCGATCTCGGTCTTGGAGAACGCGAAGCCGCCGCCGCCGATGAGGGCGAGTCCGCCGAGGAGATAGGGCCAATTGGCGACGGTGAAGCGTGAGACGCTCATGAGGAAGGTCGTGGCCCAGGGGAGCACGTCTTCCTTGCCTTCGAACACCGAGTAGAACTTGGGCAGGACGAAGGTGAGAAGGAAGACCGTCACCGCGATCGCCAACGTGCCGATGACGCCGGGGTAGATGGCGGCACCGACGACCATCTTCTTGGTCTCGATCTGCTGGCCGATGTAGCCGGCGATGCGGTCGAGCATCTTGGCGAACGAGCCGGACATTTCCGAGGCCCGGGTCATGTTGACATAGAGCGGTCCGAAGAGCTTGGGGTGCTTGGAGATGGCCTCGGAGAACTGCTTGCCGCTCTCGACGTCGTTCTTGAGCTGGATGATGATCTTCTTGAACCCGGCGTGCTCGGTCTGTTCGGCGATGCCGTCGAGGGCGGCGCGGAGGTTGATGCCGGCGCGGATCATGACCGCGAGCTGGGTGGTGAAGTCGAGAACGTGCTTTTGGGTCGGCTTGCCGGCGTTGAGTTCCTTGAACTTCGCCAGGAGCCCGCCGCCGGACTCACCGCCAAGCGCCAGAGAGATGCTGAGGACCTGCGATCCCTGGTTGCGCAGGATCGCCGCGGCGCTGGTGGCCGAGTCGGCGGCGACCACGCCCGTGGTTGTCTGGCCGGCGCTGGTACGAACTTGGTAGCGATAGTTGGGCATGAGAAAGAGACGGAGAGACGGAGAGACGGAGAGACGAAGTCATCTGACTTGTTTCCGCCCGCGTTTCTTCGTCCGCACCTCCGGGTCTTGAACTACTTCGTCTCTACGTCTCTACGTCGCTTCTTACGCCGCCAGCTGACGATCGAGCTTGTCGGGGTAGGCGGCCTGGGCGATGGCGTCGTCGCGGCTGATCATGCCGTTGAAGTAGAGCGACGCAATGGCGGTATCCAGGCTGCACATGCCGATGGCGCGGTTGGTCTCGATGACGTTCGGAATCTCGAACGTGCGGGCTTCGCGGATGAGGTTGCGCACGGCGGGCGTACAGAGCAGCACCTCGACCGCGGGCACCATGCCCGGGGCGTCGGTGCGGCTGAAGAGCGTCTGACAGACGACCGCCTGCAGCGTGTTGGCGAGCATCGAGCGGATCTGATTCTGCTGGCCGGCGGGGTACATGTCGATGATGCGCTCCACCGTCTGCGAGGCGTTGACGGTGTGCAGGGTGGACAGAACCAAGTGGCCGGTTTCGGCGGCGGAGATGGCGAGCGAGGTCGTCTCGAGGTCGCGCATTTCGCCGACGAGGATGATGTCGGGGTCCTGACGCAGGGCGTGCTTGAGGCCGCTGGAGAAGCTGGGCATGTCCTGGCCGAGCTCGCGCTGTTCGAGGACGCACTGCTTGCTCTCGAACATGTATTCGACGGGGTCTTCGAGGGTGATGATGTGCTTCTTGTAGCGCTGGTTCATCGCCTCGATCATGGCGGCGAGGGTGGTGGACTTACCCGAGCCCGTGTCGCCGGTGACGAGCACGAGGCCGCGGGGCAGGTAGGTGAGGCGGGCGATGACCTCGGGGAGGTTGAGCTTGGCGAGGGGCGGAACCTTGGTCTTGATGCCGCGCATGGCGAGGCCGATCTGGCCGCGCTGGCAGTGGGCGTTGACGCGGTAGCGGCTGAGGCCCTCGACGAAGTAGGAGAAGTCGGCGTCCTTCTGACGCTCGTAGGTGGCCTGGGTCTCCTTGGAGGCCATCTGTTCGAAGAACTTCTTGGCGACCTCCGGCGTGATCACCGGGAAGTCCATGCGGGTCATGACCTGATGGATGCGGCACATCGGCGGCTGGCCGGCGATAAGGTGCACGTCGGAGGCGTCCGCCTCGAAGGCCGTCTTGAGAATCGTGTTCAGGTCCACTGTGCCGCTCCTGGAGTGCCAGCGCGTCGGCGCGCCGAGTCTCTCCATGGATCGGACAGCGGGCGTGGCGGCTTCGCTGGCCCGCTCGATCCCCATCAACGTCGCTGCCACCTTAACTGGCCTAGGCGGACGAGACGGAATAAACGGACCGGGGAGGACTTCCGGGTCGCGCTTGCGTGGTGGCTGCGGACCGATGGGCGTGTGGTGGAAGCAGTGGTTCAGGGAGAAGTTGGCGGTTGCGATCTGAGCAGTGGCCGCACGGCCTGTTCGAGGCACTCTGCGAGCAGCTTCTGGCCGGAGGCGGTCGGGTGGATGTCGTCCTGAAACACGGCGTCGCCCTGGGTGAGCGCGGGGGCGAATTGGATTCGGGTGAAGGAGAGAGGAATCCCCGTCGTGGTCACCATGTCCTTCAGAAGCTGTCTGCCCCTGCCAAGAGAGTGATCGGCATGTGACTTGCCTTCGAGCTCGCTTCGGGTTTCGTGGAGGACGATCGCGATCGGGAGGTTGTGAGAGCGGGTGAACGCGATGAGATCGATCGCGCTCTGCATGGCTTGGTCGAAGTCGTTGTCGGTCGGGGCGGGCGCTGGAGGCGCGGAACGACGCAGGCGCGGTAGGGCGTAGCGAGTCAACAACTCCCCCACTGCGAGCGACGGACGCCGCTGGGGTTGGTCTGCACGCAGACCATCAAAGCGGGGGACATCCCACGCGTCGTGGCTGTTCCACACGACGACGGCGGCGTCGGCGTCGAAGGTGCCGAACTTCTGCAGGTACGCCAACTGGTTCTGCGGCCCCCAACTTCCGGCGGCGATGTTGAGCACCCGCACGGGTCTTGCGAGCTGCGTGCGGAGTGCATCCTCCAAGAGCCGCGTGGCGATCTGCGCGTCGTCGAGCAGAGCGCCGCCGTTGACCACGCTGTCGCCGATGACCAGGACTCGCAACTCATTGGGATCGGACTTTTTCGCCTCGATATCCGGCGAGCGCTGCGACCAGCGGTTGATGTGGATGGTGTGGCCGAAGCGGTGGTACGTCCCCGGCTTCATCACGTACTCGATCGCATCGTCTTTCTGGAACAGCGGCGGGTCGCCGAGGCCGAGCGCGAAGCGGGCCATCAGTTCGGCGGCGATCATCGTCGCCACGAGCCCGAGCGCGGCCGCTCGGAGCCATGGTCGGCGTCGTCGGTTGCGTCGGTGTGGGATCAACGGTTGCCTCGCTTGATTGCGGCGTTATCCGCCGCGGACGACGGCTTCGCGGGCGGCGACGGCCAACTGGTCGCAGCGTTCGTTCTCGGGGTGCTCGTTGTGGCCGCGGACCCAGTGGAAGCGGAGGATGTGCTTGCTCTTCAGGGCGTCGAGTTCCTGCCAGAGGTCCTGGTTCTTGACGGGCTTCTTGTCGGCCGTGCGCCAGCCGCGTTTCTTCCAGGACTCCATCCACTCTTTGAGGCCGTTGAGCACGTACTGGGAATCGCTGAAGATGTCGACCTCGGCGGATTCCTTGAGGGCTTCGAGGCCGCGGATGACCGCGATCAGTTCCATGCGGTTGTTGGTGGTCTGGAGTTCGCCGCCGGCTTGTTCGCGTTCCTTGCCGCTGACGGGATGGCGGAGGATGTAGGCCCAGCCACCGGGTCCGGGGTTGCCGGAGCAGGCGCCGTCGGTGTAGAGCTCGACGTGGACTTTCTTGTTCTCTGCCGCGCTCACGTTGCGGCACCCAGCAGGCCGGAGAGGCCGCCGCCGCCGCCCGCGAAGAAGCGTTCGACTGCTTTGTCGTGGGCCTCGTGGTACGCCGGACCGAGGTGGGACCAATCGAAATCCCACGAGCGGCGGTCGACGGCGTTGCGGAGCGCGATGCGTTCGCGGCGGTCCATCCGGCAGAAGTCGAGCAGGCGGGCGGTGAGGTCGGCCGCGGCGTCGTGCATGCTGCGGCCGCGCCGACGGAGAACGGTGAGGCCCCACTCGTCGTGCCCAAGGTGGTGCTCGGCGACGTAGCGGCCGAAGCCGGCGAGGTCGCTGGTCACGCTCGGCACGCCCATCGCGATGCACTCAAGCGGCGTGTAGCCCCAGGGTTCGTAGCTGCCGGGGAAGAGGCCCATGTGGCAGCCGCGGACAAATTGGTCGTACTCCATGCCCCACAATGGATTCGCCGGGTTGATGAACTCGGGGTGATAGACGATCTTCACCGGGTCCTCGGGGCGATTGATGAGGCCGAGGTGGCGGAGCTGAGCGAGCACGGGGTCGTCGGCGTCGTTCTCAAGGATGTGCGTGACGACCATCGGCAGGCAGTGCTGCTTCATCGCCTGCTGGGTACGGCGGTAGCGGAGCGTCCAGTACTCGTCGAGCAGATCGTCGAGGCGGAGTTTCTCGCCCGCAGCGGCCCGCTTGTAGAGCTTGCCGGAGACGCCCTCGGTGATGTTCTCGCAGACGCGGCGGAGCTCGTTCATCACGCCGCGTTTCTCGAGGGCGAGCGGATTGAGGCTGCGGGTCGCCTTGGCGGTGACGATGAAGAAGACCACAGTCTTGTCAATGCGGTTGGCCTTCATCTCGAGGTTGAGACGGGCCATCGATTCGAGGCAGACGTCAAAGCCCTTGTTGCGGGGCTCGTAGCGGCCGGAGGTGAAGAAGTAGAGGGTCTTGTCGAGATCGAAGGAGTAGCTGGGGAAGAAGTGGCCCATCACGAACTGATGGATGCGGTCTTTGTAGTTGGCGTGGGCCTGCTGCTGCTCGTGGGCGAGGTTGTAGTGGGCGACGTTGAGGCCGTTGGGCGTGACGACGTCGACCGGGCGCCCGAGCAGCGCGGCACACTCTTCAGCGGTCACCGACGAGACGGTGGTGAAGACGTGCGAGCCGTGGGCGCAGGCGCGTTCGATCTTGTGCTGGGTGTTGATGTTGAACTTCTTGGCCCACTCGGCGTCGTTCCAGTCGTAGAGGCGGTCGTAGAAGTTGTCGAGGGCCGAGGCCATGTAGCGGCCCAACAGCGTGGCGTGGGTGGTGAAGACGGTGGCGACGGGGAGGTTCTGGCGTCGGATCATCGGGATGGCGAGACCGGCCATCCACTCGTGGAAGTGGGCGATGAGGACGCGGGGCGAGGTCTTGCCCGGGGCGCTGGACGTTCCGCCGGTCGCGCCGCGTTGTTCAGACAGGGCTTCCAATAGCCGCCGGGTGGCGTCGGCGAAGGTGACGACGCCGTCGATGAGCCAGTCGCTGCCGGGGGTTTCGATCCCGTGGTGTTCCCAAAGGCCGTACTTGATCTCGCCGAGGCGGGCGGGCGGGACCCAGTGCTCGATGAGCAGCACGCGCGGGCGGCCGGGGACGAGCCAGCGGCCGTGGTGGACCTTGAGGCCCTGAGCGGCGAGCTGCTCAATGGCGCGGCCGATCCAGCCCGCGGGGCGCGTCTCTTCGAACTCGACGCTCGCCTTGGCCTCGTTGTAGGGCCCGATGAGCGTGTAGCGATCGCCCCAGCGCTCCATCATGAGGGGGAGTTTGGAGCGGATGACCTGGTAGATGCCGCCGAGCTGGTTGCAGACCTCCCAGGCGATCTCGAAGAGATGGGCCCCCTCGCTGCGCGAGGATTCGTCGAGATCGATCTTGGGAGAGACTTCGGCCATGGCGCGAGTGTACCGGCGATCGTACGGGTCGGGGGCGAGCGAGTCGCGTTCGGGGTTCCGTCAACTCACTCGAAGGGCTCGAAGAGGGGATGAACCACGAGAGACACAGAGGCACAGAGAGGGGATCGGTTTGGATGAGAGCTAGGGCGAGGGTCGAGGTACCGTTGCGTTCGCTTGGTCTCGACGAAACTTCTGACCCTCGAGTCCCTTGAGACCTTGGAGTCAAACGGTTAAATCATGCCTCTCTGTGCCTCTGTGCCCCTTGTGGTTCATCCTTCTTCCTACACTGGGCCCGTGAGCACGACTCCCTCTGCCGCTGGGACCGCCCGCACGCCGATCGAGGTGCATCACGCGCAAAATCAACCGGATGGGACCCTCCGCGTGCATCGGGTCGAAGTGCGACCGCGCACCGACTCACTCGACGCTCGCGGGCACAGCGTGGCCAAGAGCGCCAAGGGGCTGGGGCTGGCGGCGACCTCGGTGCGCTCGGCCCGTGTGTACCTGATCGAGGCGGCGCTGACGACGGCGGAGCTGGACCGTGTCGCCCGCTCGCTGCTGGCTGATCCCGTAACGGAGATTGCCACCGTTGGTTCGTCGGCGGCTGCGAACGCCGCGGCGGTGGTGGAAGTTCATCCGCTCCCCGGCGTCATGGATCCCGCGGCACAGTCGGTCGAGCTCGGCATCCGCGACCTCTTGGGCTGGTCCAAAGACCGCGCGCTTGCGGTGTCGACGGGCAGCCGCTACGACCTCGCGGGGCTCGCCAAAGCCGATGCCGAGTTGCTTGCTCGGCGGTTGCTGTTCAACCCGGCGATTCAGGCGGTGCACTTTGGCGCGTTCTTGCCGCCGAGCCTGCCGAAGGGGCATGCGTACACGCCAAAGCTGCGGCACATCGCGATCCGGGACCTGAACGACGACCAGTTGATGAAGATGTCGCGCGAGGCGCACCTGTTCCTGAGCCTGGACGAGATGCGAGCGGTGCGGGATGAGTACCGCACGCTGGGCCGCGACCCGACGGATATCGAGCTCGAGACCATCGCGCAGACGTGGTCGGAGCATTGTGTGCATAAGACGTTGAAGAGCAGGATTCGGTATCGAGACGAAGAGACGAAGAGACGGAGAGACGGAGTGGAAGGCATGGCGATGCCGTCCGCTGCTGTGGGCTCCGCATCTTCGGCCTCGGGCACTTCGTCTCTGCGTCTCTCCGTCTCTCCGTCTCTTCCTGTCCTCTCGTTTCACTCTCGTCCCGGGCACACCATCCTGCCCGATGGCACGGTTGAGATCGACAACCTGCTGAAGTCCACCGTTGCGGCGGCGACGCATGAGTTGATTGCCGAGGGGATCGATTGGACGCTCTCGGTCTTCAAGGACAACTCGGGCGTCATCGCGTTTGACGATCAGTTTGGCGTCTGCATCAAGGTCGAAACGCACAACCATCCCTCCGCCATCGAGCCGTATGGCGGGAGCGCCACCGGCATCGGCGGCTGCATCCGCGATGTCATCGGGACGGGGCTGGGTGCCAAGCCGATCGCGAGCACGGATGTGTTTTGTGTGGCGATGCCGGACACGACCTCACTCCCCCCGGGCTGCTTGCCGCCTCGGCAGACGCTCACCGAAGTCGTCCGCGGCATCCGCGACTATGGCAACCGCATGGGCATCCCCACGGTTTCCGGCGCGGTCTACTTCGATGATCGGCACATCGGCAACCCGCTGGTGTTCGCCGGCTGCGTCGGCTTGATCCCGCGTGCGTTCGTGCAGGGTGCGGCACAGCCGGGCGATCGCATCATTGCCCTGGGCGGGCGCACCGGGCGGGACGGGATCCACGGCGCGACGTTCTCGAGCGCGGAGATGGAGCACACCCACGCCGACGAGTTCAGCCATGCGGTGCAGATCGGTAACGCGATCGAGGAGAAGCGGACGCTGGACGCGATTCTGCGGGCTCGCGATGCCGCGGGCGGGCCGCTGTATCACGGCATGACGGATTGTGGCGCTGGAGGCTTCTCGTCGGCCGTGGGCGAGATGGGCGGCTCGATCGGCGCGAGCGTTCAGCTTGATCGGGCGCCGCTGAAGTACGCGGGGCTTTCGTATACCGAGATCTGGATCAGCGAGGCGCAGGAGCGCATGGTGCTCGCGGTGCCGCCGAAGAACCTGGCTGAGCTGCAGAAGATCTGCGACGAAGAAGGCGTCGAGCTCGCCGACCTGGGCGAGTTCGGCACGTCGGGCGCCGATCTTGTGCTCCGCTATCACGACCTGGAAGTCGGCCGCCTGCCGATGGAGTTTTTGCATGATGGGATTCCGACGCCGACGCGGGAGGCGGTGTGGGGAGGCGACGGAGCGACAGAGCGACGAAGCGACGGAGGTGGAAGCCCGTCGATTCCGCCTGCCTCAACCCCTTTGTCGCTTCGTCGCTCTGTCGCTTCGTCGCTCGCCGCCCTTCTTTCCCACCCCAATATCGCTTCCAAGCACTGGATCATCCGGCAGTACGACCACGAGGTGCAGGGCAACACGATCGTCAAGCCGCTGAGCGGGCCGTTGACGCGTGGACCGATGGACGCGGCGGTGCTGCAGCCGGTGTCATCGCACACCCGCGGCATCGCGATCTCGAGCGGATTGCAAACAGGAATGGGGCACCCGGACAACAACGGCGATCCCTACCTCATGACGCTCGCTGCGATCGATGAGTGCGTGCGGAACCTCGTGTGCGTCGGAGCTGATCCGTCGCGGATCGCGATCCTCGACAACTTCTGCTGGCCGAGTTGTGCGGAGCCCCGCAACCTGGCGTCGCTGGTTCGGGCGGCGGAGGCGTGTTACGACGGGGCGAAGGCGTATCGCACGCCGTTCGTCAGCGGCAAGGACTCGCTGAACAACCAGCTGCGGTACACCGACGAGACGGGGACTCAGCGGGTGATCGAGATCCCGCCCACGCTGCTCATCACCGGTCTCGCGATCGTCGGCGACGTGACGAAGTGCGTCACCATGGACGCCAAGCAGGCGGGGAACGTGCTTCTCATGGTCGGCCGCACCACCAGCGAGATGGGCGGGAGCCACTACCAGCAACTGGTCGGTTCCACCGAAGCGATCGACCAGACGATCCCACGCACCGACCTGCACCTGGGGCCGAAGACGGCGCACGCGGTTGCGAAGCTCATTCAGTCCGGCGTTGTTCGCTCGGCGCACGATGTGTCGGACGGCGGGCTGCTCTGCGCTGTGGCCGAAATGCTCATCGCGGGCAGCACGCCGAAGGCACCGATCGGGGCCTCGCTCGATCTGTCGCAGGTGCACAGCGATCTCACGGCCGCGGCGTTTGGGGAGAGCCCGAGCCGCTATGTGCTGGAGGTCGCGGCGAACGACGTCGGGCGGGTAATCGCCGACCTTGCCGCCGACGGTATCTGGTGCGCCCGGATCGGCGTGCTCGATTCCACGGGGACCCTCTCGGCTTCGGCGCTCGACCTGCGATCCAGTGTCGAGGAGTTCGCCCAGGCGTGGCTCCGCCCGCTGGACTGGTAATCTCGCAGACGCACCAAGAGCGAGCCGGGGCGTCCCCGCCCCGGCGGGACACGCGATCCTTCCCGTTTGGCATCATCGCGTCACAAACTCCGCACGCGGTTGATCCCGTGTACGCTTCTCGGTCAGGTCAAACGCCTCCATCGAGAGAAGGAATCGCATCATGAAGATCAACCGCACACTCGCTGTTCTCACGCTCGCCTCGGTCTCGCTGCTCGGTCTCGCCGGCTGCTCGACCACGCCCGCCGGCAACGGCACGGCGGAGATCTCGTGGAACCGCATCACTGGCCGGCTTTCGACCACGGTCGACGGCAACTTGGACAAGGCGTACAACGCCTCGGTCGCGGCGTCGGGCGACATGCAGTACACCATCGTCGAGCAGTCCAAGGACGTGCTCAAGGGCATCGTGAAGACCAAGACCGCCGACAAGTCGGGCATCAATGTCGTGCTGGACAAGCGCACGGAGAACTCGACGGACGTGACGGTCGATGTCGGTCCTGCCGGCAGCGAGACCGCCGCCCGGACGTTCCTCGACAAGATCCGCGCTCGGCTGTGAGCCCGGACATTCGAGTCTCTTTTGCGACCTCGTTTCTTCGCACACCGCGGCCCCTCCCGCGGTGTTTTTCTTGGGCCGCTCGCTACAGTTTGCCATGGCCAACGTCTATCCGTTCCGCGCGGTCCAGTACACCAACGCCGCCGACCTCTCTCACCTGATCGCTCCGCCCTACGACGTGCTTGATCTGAAGGGCAAGGAGAAGCTGCTGCACCGGCACGCGGGCAACATCGTGGCGATCGACTTGCCGCACGTGCCAGCGAAGGAGCTGGGGCCGACCGAGACGTACGAGGCCGCGGGGAACCAGTATCGCAAATGGCTCGCCGACGGCACGCTGCGGCGTCCCGAGACGCCGGCGATGTTCGCGTATCGCCAGACGTTTCAGTTCGATGTCGCCGGCACACGCCGCACGGTGCAGCGCTGCGGCATGGCGATCACCACCGATTCGCTCCCCTTCGGCCCCCGCACCGGTGGCGGCGTGCTACCCCACGAAGAGACCTTCAGCGGACCGAAGGAAGACCGCTTTGCGCTGATGAAAGCGACGCGGGCACAGCTCTCGCCGGTCTTTGGATTGCACGCCGACGAATCCGGCGCGGCGACCCGCATCGTGCGCGACATCATGGCACGGCGTGCCCCCGATCGCACCGCGACCACGCCGATGGACAACGTTCTGCACGAATTGTGGACGGTCGAGGATGCGCCAACCATCGCCGCGTACCAGAAGGCGCTTGCGGGCGAGGACATCTTCATCGCCGACGGGCACCACCGCTACACCACCGGGCTGAACTACATCAAGCATCTGGAGTCGAGCGGCACCGTGCCCGCCGATCACGCGGCACGCAAGAGCATGATGGTCTTGGTAGGCATGAGCGATCCGGGCCTGGTCATCGGTCCGACGCACCGCGTGCTGGGCGGCATGAAGGACTACTCGCTGGCGTCGTTCATGCAGGCCGCGGCATCGACGCTGCTGTTCGAGCCCGTCGCAGGCGATGCGCATCAGCTCGAAAGGGCTCTGCACCAGCTCGAGTCGATGGGCGAGAACCGGCTGGGCCTGTACGACTTCGCGAGCAAGCAGGGCTTCATCATCAAGCCGGGGCAGGCCGATCCCTTGGCGAAGCGGTTCCCGACGAAGCCGCGGGAGTGGCGGACGCTCGACGTCGCGATCATCCAGTACCTGATCGTGGAAGAGATCTGCCAGCCGAAGCTGAACGCGGGCCAGAGCGTGAAGTGGGCGTTCCCGCACACGGTGGGCGAGGTGCTGGAGATCGGTGCCGGTCAGGAGACGGGCGCGGGCGGTGGCAAGGGCTTTGTGCCGCAGATGGCGGTCATCGTGCGGCCGACGCCCTTGAACGCGGTGAAGGCCGTCAGCCGCGCGAACGAACTGATGCCGCAGAAGAGCACGTTCTTCTATCCGAAGCTGGCGACGGGGTTGTTTGTGAATCCGTTGGAGTAAAGACAAAGAGACGGAGAGACGGAGAGACGTAGAGACGGAGTGTTCGAGGCACTCGGTCACCAGGCGTTTCTTCCACTTCGTCTCTTCGTCTCTTCGCCTCTACGTCTCTACGTCTCTTCCCCTCACGGACACGTCAGCGTGTTGTACCCGTCTGAGAAGAGCACGAAGTCGGTGTCGTCGGTGACGCCGTCGCCGTTGATGTCGCCGCCGAAGGTCACGAGCTGCTCGTAGTACCCGGCGAAGATCACGAAATCGGCGTCGTCGACACTGTTGTCGTTGTTGAGGTCCGCCGGGCACGGGCCGGGAACGACGGTGAACGAGTACGACGCGCTGCCGCCGTCCTGGCCGTTGCCGCTGGGGAGAGAAGATGCGACGTTGGTTGCGATCTCGCCGTCGAGGACCTTGGCAGTGGCGACGCTGGTCGGGGCACCAGTCACGTTGACGGCGTAGTTCGCCTGGCTGAGGCGTGAGTCAAAGCCGAGTGTCGCGGTGAGGGTGGCGGCGTTGTAGGAATAGGTAAACGCGATCGGCGAGCCGTTGCGGAGGACCTGGAAGTTCGAGGCCGAGACGTTCATGTTGTCGCTGAACGTGACGGCCACGCTGCTGGGAGCAGTGCGGAACTCGCTGCTGGCGCCGGGCAGGGGCGCGGCATCGAGCACCACCGGCGGACCCTGGATGTACGACTCTGCGGTCTTGCCGTAGTTGAGGATCCAGTTGTTTGGGTCGAGCGTGAAACTGGTCGCGGGCGCGGGGATCGAGCGGACGAACCAGCTCGTCGCGGCCAGCGGCTGTACGCGACGCGTGACGGTTCCGGCGCTGGTGCCGATCGCGGCATCGATCGGAGTCGTGAACACCTGATAGGTCGGCACCGAGGACTGTCGGATGTGGAAACGGGCGTAGTTCTTGCCGTTGACGCTGAAGGTCTGGGAGCCGCTCACGTATGTCGGAGCGCCGCCGTTGTAGACCCACTCGTTGAAGAACGTCGTGAGATCACGCCCGCTGACGGACTCGCACAGCGACTCGACCTGTGCCGTGGTGATCGCCGAGCCGCCGTACTGAGAGCGGATGTTGGCGAGGATGTTCCAGAAGGTGGCATCGCCGACCTGGCCGCGGAGCATGTGCCACACCCAGCCGGACTTGTCGTAGGTGAGATCGCCGTCAAAGAGCCGGTTGACGTTGTTGGTCGCGTAGTTGTACACGGTCCCGCCCACGGCGGCCGATGCGGGCTTGCGGACGTTCATCGCCGCTTGCAGCGCGGCGGCGCCGGTCGAGCCGGGCCTGCGCTCTTCCCAGATCGCCTCGGAGTACGAGGCGAGGCCCTCGTTGAACCAGATGTCGTTCCAGAAGCGGCAGGTGACATGGTCGCCCCACCACTGATGGCCGAGTTCGTGGGCCGTGATCGACGTGATGAACACGCCCTGACCGGTCATGGTCTGGTGTTCCATGCCGCCGCTGAAGGGGAACTGGTACATGCCGTAGCCTTCGCTCGCGAACGGATACGTCCCGAACACCGGCTGGAAGGCGTCCATCATCGGCAGCACCTGCAGCCAGTTGTTCCGGTTGGCGACCGTGTCGCTGGTCGGATACAGGTACATCTTGAAGTTGAAGTTCACCGGCGTGCCGCCGCCGGGAGGCGTCCACGAGTACGGCGTCGTGTACTGGTTGTAGTTCGTCGCGCTGAAGCACGCGAGGTACGTCGGCATCGGGATGTTGCTCTGGTACCGCCACTTCTTGCGGCCATCGGGCAGCGTGTCCATGCCCTGGAACACGCCGTTGGAAACTCCGACGAGATTACTGGGCGTTGTGAGCGCGAACGTCCACGTCGCCTTGTCGATGTTGTCGCCGGGCTGCTGGACGTTGCCGTCCTTGCACGGCCACCACGTCGCGGCGTAATACGGCTGGCTCAGCGTGCTGACCACCGGCACGCCGTTCTGGGTCGTGAAGAAGATCGAGCCCAGCCCGACGTTCACCGCCGTACCCGAATACGTGATCTTGATCGTGAGCGTCTCGCCGGCGAGGTAGGTGCGATTGAGTGTGATCGTCCGCGCGTAGTTGCCCGCGGGGGGCGCGGCCGGGATGCCGACCGCGACACCGTTCACCAGGATGCTGCTGACGGTGTAGTTGTTCCGCAGCATGAACGTGAACTGGCTGATGTTGTTGACGGCCTGCAGCGTGATCGTGTTGCTGCCGCTGATGTTGCTCGTTGTGGGGTCAATGGCGATGTCGAGGTTGTTGTTGAGGACGTCGGTGTCACCGATCGCCTCGCGGTCCTCGAAGACGTTCTGATCGGGGTTCCAACCCGGGCCTTCCCCAGTGGGGCTCTCGCCGGCGAGGAAGCGCAGCCGCATCATCTCGGCCTTGCCGCAGCCCGTGTGGGTGATGCCGTCGCAGCCGGTTTCGGAATGGACGTGAACGGGCTCGGCGGCTCGGACAGCCGCAAGACCGACAGCGAGCCCGGCGACCGCGGGAAGAGCGAAGACAAAGCGTGGCATCAGCACAATCCTCCTCGAAAGACGATACCGCACGCCGCAAGCTGCGGCCGCACCAAATCGGTTCTCGGAACCGAAATGACACGAATATCAGCGAGATCCGGCGGCAGACCCCGCAGAATCCCCGACCGATTCGTCACGTCGAACGCATCCGATCCAGCCGTTGGATCGCCTCGTCGATGGTCGTGGCCTTCTTGCAGTATGCAAAACGCACCAGGGATTGCCCGTGCTCCTGGTTCTCATAGAAGACGCTCGGCGGGATCGCCGCCACTCCGAAGCGCTCGATCAACGCCGCGCAGAGCGCCCGATCGCCCGAAACGCCAAGCCGGCGGCTCACCTCGGTGTGATCCGCCATGACGAAGTACGTCCCCTCGGCGTCGTACACCCTGAACCCGAGTTCCCGAAGCGCGGCCGACAGCACGTCGCGATTGCGGCGGAACAACTCGACGTATCCCAGCACCGCAGCGCCCGGGTTGCTGATGATCGCGGCCGCACCGTGCTGCAGGGGCGTCGCGGTTGCGAACGTGAGAAACTGATGTGCCGCGCGAACGCCGGCCGTCAGGGCCGCGGGCGCGATCGCCCAGCCGATCTTCCATCCAGTCAAGCTGAAACTTTTCCCCACGCTCGACAGAGTCACCGTGCGTTCGAACATCCCGGGCAGCGATGCCAGCGACACGTGCTCCGCGCCGTAGGTCAGGTGCTCATAGACCTCGTCGGTAATCGCGATCACATTCAGGTCGCGGCACAGACCCGCGATCAATTCCAGCTCGGCCCGCGTGAACACCTTGCCGGTCGGGTTGTGCGGCGTGTTCACAAGAATGGCTCGGGTCCTGTCCGTAAATGCCCGCCGCAGTTCGTCGGGTTTGAAGCCGACACCCTGCCCCCCCACCCCCACCCCCACCCCCGGCCGCAGGGTGACGAACCGCGGCGTCGCCCCTGCCATCGCAACGCAGGCCCGGTAGCTGTCATAGAACGGTTCGAACAGAATCACCTCATCACCCGGGTTGATGAGCCCCAAGAACGTTGCCGCGATTGCCTCCGTGCAGCCGCTGGTGATCGTCACGTGGGCGTCGGGGTCCAACGGCACCCCGGTCCGCCCCGAGAAGGCCCCCGCCACGGCCTGGTTCAGCTTCGGCACACCTGACATTCGGGCGTACTGGGCTTCCCCGGCGTCGATGGCGGACTTCGCGGCGGCCTTGGCAGCTTCCGGACCGTCGAAATCCGGGAACCCCTGGGCGAGATTCACCGCACCGTGCTTGTTGGCCAGTGCGGTCATCTCCGTGAAGATGGTGGTACCAAAGGGCTGCAGGCGGGCGGCGACTCGGGTCATGCTCAGACTGTACCGGAGAAACCGTGCACCTCTCAAACGACAGGAACCGACAGGGTGGCCATCGACTACGGATCCGCTGGCGGAATCTGCCGATCGGCTGCTGAATCTGCGGGAAATCCCGGCGATCCTCCGATAATGTTGCGCCCCTTCGTGTCGGGATGGACGTCGCTCGCCGCGTCTTCCAAAGTCCGCCACGAGGAGACCTTGCAGACAAATGTTCGCGTCCGGCCGAACCGGGCGTCCAACGGATTCAGTTTCTCATTTACGGAGCATCGGACATGGAAGGGTTCTTCACGTTCAAGCGCGTTCTCACCGCGGGCCTCCTCGCCGCCAGCCTTGCCCTCAGCATGGGTATGGGCGGGTGCAGCAACAACAAGCAAGCCGCGGCCGACGCCGAGCAGGAGTCCGCTGAGCTCCGCCAGAAGAACGCGCAGCTGGAGCAGTCGCTGCGTGAACGCGACGCGACGATCGCGGAACTGCAGCGCAACCAGACCCAGCAGGTGCAGCCCGCACCCGCGAACGATTTCGCTGCGGGCGGCTCGCCGCGCGGCGCCCGCACTGGCGACTTCGGCAGCGACGTCGGCGTCGACCAGACCCGCGAGGGCACCCGCCTGACGATCGCCGGCGATGTGCTCTTTGCCTCTGGCCAAACGACGCTCAAGGACAGCGCCAAGAAGACCCTTGATAAGGTCGCCAGCGAGCTCAAGAGCAGCCGCTACAACCAGTACAGCATCCGCGTCGACGGCTACACCGACAGCGATCCGATCCGCAAGAGCAAGTGGGCGAGCAACGAAGCCCTGTCCGAAGCCCGTGCCACCACGGTCGAGAAGTACCTCGCCTCAAAGGGCGTGAGCTCTTCTCGCATCTCCGCCGTCGGCCGCGGCTCGGCGAATCCCAAGTCGACCAAGGCCGCCAGCCGCCGCGTCGAGATCTTCATTCTGGATCGCTGAATCAACAGCGGCTTATCCTGAATTTCTCTGCAAGGCCCGTGGAAACACGGGCCTTGTTCTTTTCTTGATTGAATCTCGGTGGGCCCGGCCTCTGGCCGGTATGCACTTCGCCTGCACGTCGCACGATTGATCTGGACGTCGTTGATCGCCGGTGGCCGGTCCGATTGATTCCACATGAATTTCGGCGTGGCGCCGAATCTGAACCTTTGGACGCGTCGGACTCACTGCACCTCCGCCGCCGTGCGTTCGGGATGGGCGTGTGGGGGAATCACGCACAACGCGGCGGATGCCCGCGGCCTGTCGCCGCCATGCTGTCGCTGCGCCTTGGAGTCTTGCATGAAACGCTTCACGTTCCCCGCTCTTCTCGTCACGTCGGTTGCCGGCCTCGCCCTCGCCGGAGACTGCGGCAAGCAGTCTTCCTGCTCCGATCAGTCCAAGTCGCGCGAGAGCAATGTCACGATCACCAAGGCTTCCTACAAGGGCGACAAGGACAAGACCGCCAAGCTTGACATCGTCGACACCGCCGTCGGCGTGGGCAACTTCAAGACCCTGGCCGCCGCGCTGCAGGCCGCGGG
>JBILLU010000105.1:0-11539 GCA_044375915.1 Phycisphaerales bacterium | reverse complement strand
GAGACCAACTGCCACAACGTGATGCTCACCGAGCGTGGCACGTTCTTCGGTTACGGCCGCCTGGTGAACGATTTCCTCGGTCTGGGCGACCTGATGGAGCTTAAAGGCAAGGGTGTGGAGGCTCCGCCCCCGGTGTGCTTCGACTGCACCCACAGCACGCAGTTGCCCGGCGCAGGCGAACAGACGGGCGGCCGCCCCGATCGCGCGCCGCTGTTGGCCAAAGCCGCGGTGGCAGCGGGCGTGCACGCTGTCTTCATCGAGTGCCACCCCGAGCCGTCGAAGGCGTTGAGCGACGCGAGCACGATGTTGCCGCTGGCGAGCGTGCCGGCGCTGCTGAAGCAGTTGGCCGCGATCCGGGCGGCGGTCTGACCAAAAAGAGAGCACGCCGCTTTCGCGGCGTGCTCGGAGACGGTCGGAGTTTCCGCTCGAACCGATCAGAGGCCCTCGGTGGGCCTCCAAAGGGAATGATCAGCGGCGACGACGGCCGGCGAAGAGGCCGAGCGCGCCGAGGGCGAGCGTGGCCGGGCCGGGGATCGTGGCGATCTCGGCGAAGCCGAACGGAGCGGTGTCGGTCGTCCAGACGTTGACGCCCTTGACCTGGAAGCCCCACTGCACGTGGCGGCCAGCGCCGGCGGCGGTGTTGTGGCTGAAGCTGAACGCGCCGGCCGTCAGCGCGATCGTGGTTTCGGTGAAGGACGAGAAGTCAGGGGCGAAGTCGCGGATGAAGATGATGGCGGTGTGGGCCGAGGTGAACGAATTCGAGAGCACGGTGCCCTGGAAGGTCACGGTCTGGCCGCTGAGCGAGCCGTCGTCGACCTGGCGGTAGAGGTTGGCCTCCATGATCTTGTTGCCAGGGTTGCCGGGGGCGCCGCCGCCGATGTACCAGTACGGATTCGGATCATTGATGGTGTTGGGCGACAGCTTGAGCTTGTTCGCGCTGTCGTTGAACGAGGCGTTGAGATCGGCGATGCCCCAGCCGCTGCTGAACTGGTAGCCGCCGCCGAGGTCAAAGACGTTCATGAAGCCGTTCCAGCCGCCGCTGGAGGGATCGACGTACACGGTCGCGGCTTGCGAGGACGCCGCGGCACCGGCGATCATGGCGACCGCCAACATTTGAACACAACGAGTTTGCATTGCTCTCTCCTACGAAACGTGCGTCGTCACGACGCCGCTCTCCCGTGCACGTGCGGTGCACTCGCTTGCTTCGCACTCCATCCAAACCGGCCGAACTCTCCCAAGCACGGCCCACCGATCGCGGCGCGGAAACACCGGATCGACTCCCTCACCTTACCGCGAAAACCGCGTGATTCCTAGCGATTTGCACCGATTCTGGGGATGAAACTGCAGACGCAGGTCGTGAAACAGGAATGACCGACACGTCCGCAAAAACCCCTCTCCCAGCACCGAAAGGGGTATCGAATTCGGCCGCAATCGCCGGTTTTCGGGCTATTTCTCCAGCCGCAGCGCGTGGATCACCACCTCGCCCTTGCGGGGTGTGCCCTGCACCTGCAGCCCGACGTGCCGCACGGCCGCGGTGTCCACCCGGCTGTTGCCCGCCTGGTTGCCGTAGCCGGTCTGCTTGTGAAGTTCGCTGAGATCGATTCGCACCGTCTCTCGCTGCCCCGTGCCGTAGAACGCCTTGGAGTTGAACGCCTCGCCGTCGGCGGGGGTGCCAACGTCGTAGGACGGTTTGCCGGGGAAGTCAGCCCCCGTCTCGACCACGGTGAAGTTCATCATGACGCCCTTGGGCGCGGTGAGTTCGATGACCGCGGTGCTGTAGCCATCGAGATCCGTCGCCTCGGCGGGGCCTTTGGCGAGCTTGCTGGCGGCGGGGCCGAAGAAGTTGATGCCCACGCCCCACTGGGTGCCCGCGTCGTACCCCATCACGATCGCGTCGCCCTGACGGGAGAAGCCCGCGCCGGCGTCGGGCGCGCTCCACGTCTCGGGCTCGCGGATCGGCTTGGCGAGGAGGTCCATGCTCGAGGCACGGTTCGGGAACTGGCCCGGCGAGAACGCGACCTTCTCGGGGTCGGGGATCTTGGTCGGGGCCGTCTTGGTGATCGCCCCGCGGAGGGACGGCATCTTGGTGTTGGTGGCCTTCATCGCCCCGAGCAGCTCGGGGTAGGGCTTGTTGTGGATGTCGACAATGCCGTAGTTCGAGTCCTCGCCGTCGAAGCGGCCCTGGGGCGACTGGTCGGAGAACTCGAACCAGTGCATGCCGACGACCATCGGCCACGACATGGCGTCTTCGACCATGCCGCTGTACGCCGCGGCGCGATCGGCCTGCGTGGCGAGCACTGGTCCGGCGCCGCGGCTGTTGGGGTTGCCGCTCTGGTTCTCTTTGGCGCGGAAGGACCACTCAGTGATCATGATGGGTCGCTTGGTGAGCATCCAGAACTTGGCGAGCTGGGCGACGTTGGCGCGGGGTTTGTGCTCGTAGAAATTGACGCTCATGACGTCGGTGGCCTTGCCGCAGGCCTCGATGACGCTGTCGGGCGCATCGCCGGCGAAGCGGACGCCGAGGATGAGCATGTCGGGCAGTTCTTTTCGCACCACGGGGGTTGCCCGCTCGAAGAACTTCTGGGCGACAAACGCGGTGAACGCGGCGCGGTCCTCGAGGGCGGCGGGCTCCGACACGCCGCGGAGATAGTCTGCGTTGAGCGCGTCCCACGACTTCAGGGGCTTGGCGTAGGCCTTCGAGATTGCGTCGGTTGTCTTGTGCCGCTCGCGGAGGAAATCGACCACGGCCTTCTTCGCGACGCCCGCGGTGTCGCGTTCGAGCGCGACATCGAGCAGTGTGTACGTCGGTATCTTGTCCCAGCCGGACTTGCCGAACCACGCGGCCTCGTTGTCGAGGAAGACGCCGATGGTGTTGGCCCGATCGGTCAGGCCCTCCATCGCCTTTCTCGTGTTCTCGAGCACGGTCTTCTCAAAGTCCGGCGCGAGCGCGAGTAGCGGGCGATCGGGCTCGTGGGCGGCGATGTAGAGGATGTGTGTGCGGTAGAGCGGAGCCTTGGCGTCGGTGGGGACCTTCAGGCTGCTCCAGCAGCCGAGGGTGTTGAAGCCGTGATCGGTGAGCAGCTTCGCGACCGAGGCGCCCCAGGCGCCGACGTCGCCCTTGAATTGCTGGCGTGCCGCGTCGTAGTAGTCGGTGCCCTGCTTGGGCATGTGGGGCTCGGGCGAGACGTTGTTGACGGCCATCGAAACGAAGCGCTCGCCGGTGGGGGAGATGTAGGACCAGACGCCCTTGTCGTCGGGCTCGATGCGGAACCGCGTGGCGGCGCCGGCGGCAGACCCAAGCAGTGCCGAAAGCGAAATCGCCAGAGCGAACGACGAAGCGATCGACGGGAATCGTGGCATGTGCAGACTCGCAGGTTGGAGAAAGAACCCAGCGTTGCAAGGCTCCAACCCCCGTGCGAGAGGCGTGGGGTCTTGCGGCGAAGGCGAGGGGCCGGGGTCAGGGGCAGGTCAGTTCGTTGTACGCGTCGGCGAAAAGCACGAAGTCGGAATCATCGACGAAGCCGTCGCTGTTGAAGTCGGCCGGGCAGGGCGTGCCGCAGATGAGATCGTTGTAGGCGGTTGCGAAGAGCACGAAGTCGGCGTCGTCCACGCTGAAGTCGGCGACGAGATCCGCCGGGCACTGCACCTCGCGGATGTCGAGGTCGTCGATGCGGATCGAGCCGCTGGCGTTGTTGTTCTGGACGAAGATGCCGACGATGCGGGCCTTGGTGGTTCCGGCGGGGGCGATGCCCCGAACCTCGCCTTGTATCCAAGTGTTCGCAGCGGTCGCGGAATCGATGCTGGGGAACGTTTCGTAGGAGATCAACTGGTCCTGGGCGTTGCGCCACTCGATGTTGATCGCGGCGAAATTGGGGTTGGCGATCTTGTCGCCGCTGGGCGTGAAAAACCACGCCTGCGCACGGAAGCGTTTGCCGGGCGAGGCGTTGATGTCCTGGAAGATGCCGCTGGTGTTCGCGCCGCCGTTGAAGTTGCCGAAGATCTTGGCGGACGCAGCGCCGGTGCGGCCGACGGTGCCGTCGTAAAACGAGTTGCCCCAGGTTCCCCAGTCGTACAATCCCGCGTTGGCATTGGGCCCCATGGACTCGATGCTGGCATTCTTGAGGATGGGTTGATAGACGCGGACCCAGTCCACCCGCATCCACTGCGGGAAGACGGTGCTCGCATCGGGAAATCCGGGCCAATCGCCGCCCACCGCGGTGTTGAAGATGATGTAGAACGGCACCTGCGGGATGCCCTGATTGTGCGTGGCGCGGCGGACCCCGTTGACGTAGAACTCAAGCCGGTTCGAGTACCACTCGACGGCGAAGGTGTTGTAGCCGGTGGTGAAGTTGGGACCCGTGTAACCGGTCGTGCGATACGTCCACGTGCTCGGATACACGCCCCAGTGGTTGCTCATGTACATCCGCGTCGGGTCGTGTCCGAGCAACTCCATGATGTCGATCTCGGGCGGCCAGGCGCCCGATTGCGGCAGCATCCAGAACGCCGGCCAGATGCCCTGCGTTCCCGGCAATCGCATCCGGGCCTCGAAGCGACCGAAGGTCTGCGAGAACTTGTTCCTGCTCTCGATCAACCCCGACGTGTAGGGCCTTCCGCCCTGCGCGACGCGATCCGACTTGATCAGCATGTTCCCGCCCGCGAACTGCACGTACGCCGGGCTGTAGTACTGCTGCTCGTTGTTCTTGACGAGCGCGGCGTTCTCGGCCCGCCACTTGGTGGTGTCGAGCGTCGGGCTGTTGAACTCATCGGACCAGACGAGGTTCCAGCCCGGGAGTTCCTGAGCGAGCGACGCCGGGGCCACAGCAAGCAGGCCCGCGGCGAGGCACAGGGCGATCGACGAATTGCGAGAGTTCACAGTGCGGTTCCCTTCCGTGGTGCGACCTTGGATTCCACGAAGCGTTTCGCGTGCCCGTTGCCGTTCGATGCAGCCGAGGCGTGTTCCCGGGTCGTTTCCCGGTTTGGAATCACCACCGCGTTCTCCTTCGGCGCGTCAAGCGTCAGGTAGGGCGCGGTGTCGGAAAGGTGGTCGCCGTTGGTGCGGATGACCTCGGCGTACCAATGGGCCGAGTCCTTGAGCGTCCGCTTTTGCGTCAAGTAATCGACGTGGATGAGCCCGAAGCGTTCCTTGTACCCCTCGGCCCACTCGAAGTTGTCCATGACGGACCAGTGGAAGTAGCCGTGCACCGGCACGCCGTCGGCCGAGGCGCGGGCGAGCTCCAGCAGGTACTGGCGGGTGAAGTCGATGCGGTGAGCGTCGTGGACGCGGCCGTCGGACTGGACCCAGTCGGTGCCGGCCATGCCGTTCTCGGTGATGACGATCGGCAGCTTGTAGCGTTCGTGGTGGAAGCGCGGGCCCCAGTAGAGGCTCTTGGGGGCCACGGGCCAGCGCATGGTGGTCAGCGCATGTCCGGGCGGGAAGGGGACGTTCTCCGGCTGGCCGTTGGCGCCTCGCTTGATCTGCGTGCCCTGATAGATGTTGAGCCCGTAGAAGTCGAGCGGCTGCTTGATGATGTCCATGTCCCGCGGATCAAACTTGGGCATGTCGCTGGCGAAATGGCGCAGGCCTTCCTCGGGGTAATGGCCGAGGATGGCGGGGTCACCGAACCAGTTGTTGCTCCAGAAGTGCTTGCCGTTGAACGAGAAGCTGGCGGTGCGGGCGGCGTCGATGTTCTCCGGCGTTTCGTCGATCGGGTAATCGACGCGGCCGACCGGGGCCCAGCCGATGATCGGCTTCTTCTTGGCCCGCGTGCGGATGATCTGGGCCGCACGTCCGTGCATCAGCAGGCAGTTGTGGGCCGCGAGCAGTTGCTCGGGGAACGAGAGCCTGATCGCGGGTGCATGCTTGGCATCGCCGTAGCCCAGCGAGATGAAGACCTGCGGCTCGTTGATGGTGATCCAATGGGTGACGCGGTCGCTGAGGCGATCCAC
Organism: Phycisphaerales bacterium; assembly: GCA_044375915.1. GTDB lineage: Bacteria > Planctomycetota > Phycisphaerae > Phycisphaerales > UBA1924 > JAFEBO01. The sequence continues at coordinate 5,593 of JBILLU010000105.1, read as the reverse complement.
CACCGCGGCGGAGTAGTCCGCGAACCACTGCGCAAAGTCGCGGTTGAGAAGGCCGCCGCGCTCGAAGAGCATCTGCGGCATGTCCCAGTGGTACAGCGTGATCCACGGCTCGATGCCCGAGGCCAGCAGCGTGTCCACGAGGCGGTCGTAAAAGGCAAGCCCCTTCTCGTTGACCGGGCCGACGCCCGTCGGCATGACCCGCGGCCAGGCGACGCTGAAGCGGTAGGCCTTCAGCCCCATGCGCTTCATGAGGCCCACGTCCTCGCGATAGCGGTTGTAGTGATCGCAGGCGATCGCGCCGGTCTCGGCGTTGTGGATAGCACCTTGGCGACGGCAGAGCGCGTCCCAGATGGAGTCGAGGCGCCCGTCTTGGGTCGCCGCGCCCTCGATCTGATAGGAGCTCGAACCGGCTCCCCACACGAATCCTTCGCGGAACATACGTCCTCCTTCGAGCGGTGCGAGCACCGCGGAAAGTCGTTCTTGAACTATCCCTTCACCGCTCCGGCAGCCAGCCCGGAGACAAAGTCCTTCTGCATCAGCAGGAACAGGATCATCACCGGCAGGATGGAGACCACCGTGCCGGCCATCTGCAGACCGTAGTCGCTGTAGTAGCCGCGCTTCAGTTCCGCAACCGCGACCGAGAGCGGGAACTTGTCGGGGCTCTGCAGCACGACCTGCGGCCCGATGAAGTTGTTCCACACACCAAGGAACGTGATCATCAGGAACGTGCCGATCATCGGGCGCACCAACGGCAGCACCACGACCATGAACGTGCGCCACTCGCCCGCGCCGTCGATGCGGGCGGCTTCGAGCAGATCGGTGGGCACGCCGCTGAGCACGGCCTGGCGAAACAGGAAAACGCCGAAGGCGGGTGCGATCGCGGGCAGGATCAGCCCGGCGAAGCTGTCGAGCAGCCCGAGGTTGTAGAGCAGTTGGTATCCGGGCGCGAGCAGCAGGGGACCGGGGATCAGCACCGCGGCGAGCACGAGCGCGGTGCAGAAGCCGCGGCCTTTGAAGTTGAAACGGGCCAGGGCGTAGCCGCCCATCGCGCAGCACAGCGTCGCCAGAACGCCGGTGACCGAGGAGAGGAAGATCGAGTTGATGAGCCCGCGGCCGAAGTCCACCTCGACGAAGAGGCGCTGGTAGGCGTCGAACGTGAGGCGGCTCCAATCCACCGCCCACGAACCTTCACGTGTGGGCAGGAAGGTGGAGCGGAAGAACTCCTCGTTGCTCTTGAAGCTCGCGGCGACCAGCCAGAGGAACGGAATAAAGGTGATCAGCACCGCCACGAGCAGCAGTGAGCGGGTAAGGAGCCAGGCGGTGAATCGGGTGAAGCGGAGGTTCACGAAGTCGCCTCCTCGCCGCGGGCGAGCAGCCGCTGCACCATCGTGCAGCCGACGAGGATGACGGCCAGCGCCCAGCCGATCGCAGTCGCGTAGCCCAAGTCACCGACCTCGAAGCCGTTCTGGAAGAGGTAGAGCACGATGGTCAGGGCGCGGTTGTCGGGTCCTGCCGAGCTGCTGAACATGATGTACGGCAGCTCAAACAGCTGGAAACTCCCGATCACGCTCATCAGCACCACGAAGCCGGCGACGGGGCGGATCGCGGGAACGGTGACATTCCAGAAGCGGCTCACCGGCCCCGCGCCATCGACGATCGCGGCCTCGACCAGGTCCTTGCGAACGTTCTGCAGCGCGGCAGCGAAGAAGGTCATGTTGAAGCCGACGTACATCCACAGGCTGGCGACGATCAGGCCCAGCATCACGTGCTGCTGCAGCCAGCCGAAGTCCAGGTCCCACTCGATGCCGACGACGCCGAGCGAGCCGTGGAGAAGTTGATTCAGAAGTCCCGTGCGTTTCTCGAAAATGAGCCCGAACATCATCGCGGCGAAGACCACGCCGACCATCGAGGGCGAGAAGAGCACCAGCCGCAGCCACGAGCGCCCGCGGAGATTGGGGGATTCGAGCAAGAGCGCGAGCCCCAGCGCCAGCGGCAGCTGGATGAAGATCGAGCCGAGCGTGTAGATCAGCGTGTTCGAGCACGCCTTCCAGAAGAGCGGATCGCGGAAGAGAGCGACGAAGTTGTTCGCGCCGACGAACCGCGTCGCCCCGGGGCCAAACGTTGTCTGCGTCGAGAGCAGCACCGCCTGGATCAGCGGATACACCGTGAACACGGCGAAGCAGATGAGGAACGGCGAAAGGAATAGCCACGGCGCCAACGGGCTACGAGCCGACGAAGCAGGCATGGCAACAGCCTTCGCACTCATGCGCCGTCTCCGGTCGCGCTCGCCTGCGGCTGAGCGTCGGGCTCCGCGATGAACACGTTACGCGCGATCTGGTCTGCGACCTGCGCATGTGCCTTCTTCAGCAGCACCCGGGCACGGTCCTTGAGCGACGAGTAGTCGTAGACCTTGTCGCGCCGGGCCTCTTCCGCGAGGCGCACCAGTGAGTCGGCCACGCGGTTCATCGCCAGCGTGTTGTACGGCGAGCTGTTGCGGTGCGGTACGTCCGGCGCGAGATTGATGTACAACCGGCCCACCGGCTGGTTGGTGAAGTACGTGCTGGGCTCATCGAACAGCGGGCTCGACCAGTGCTTCTTCACCGGCGTCACGATGCCGCCTTGGCGGTACAGGATCTCGGTGAAGTCCTGCGAGAGGTACAGCTCCTTCGCGAACTTCCAGAGTTCCTCGAACTGCTCGGGCGTGGCGGCGGCGGTCTTGGGGATGCCCAGCATCGTGCCGCCCCAAACGCTCGTGCGACGCCCGCCCTTGTCCCACGCCGGCAGCGGCATGAGCTTCATCTTGCCCGAGAGGCTCGGGATCTCGTGCTTCCAGATATCGCCCATCCAGTCGGGGAAGAAGCTCGCGACCACGTAGCCGTCGGCCTTCAGGCGGTTGCCCGCGGCGGAGAAGTTGGGCGCGTCAGCCGCGATCCGCGACGGCCCGGCGATCCACGTCACGATGGTCGCGAGCACGTGGGCGTTGATTTCGGAATCGACGGTGAGGCGGTTGGACTCATCGAAGAACCCGCCGCCAGCCTGAGCGAGCAGGAGTTCGAGATGGTCGTTGTGGGTTTCCCACATGTTGAGGGCGAAACGATCGACCTCGCCGTCGTTGTTGGCATCGACCTGAAGCTTGGAAAACTCGCGGGCAAAGTCGGCCCAGGTCTCGATCTTGGAGACATCAATGCCCGCGGCCTCGACGAGATCAGCCCGGTAGCCCAGCATGACCGGGTGGACATCGTGCGGCAGGCCGAAGACGCGGCCGCGGCTGGTCCACGGGCTGAAGCTCGGGGCGTTGATCGCGTCGAGCAGGCCTTCCTGCTTCAGGCGATCGGTCAGGTCGTAGAAGCCCACGCTCTCGATGGGGCCGGCGAACGAGCGCGACACGGCGCGGCGTTCGATCTCGATCAGGTCCGCCGAGGGCACGCCGCCGAGGAACGCCGACATCATGCGGCGTTCCATCGCCGGCAGGCTGATGAGTTTCAGGTCGACCTTCGGCGCCTGCGTCTTGTTCCACGCTTCAACGCGGGACTCGTACATGAGGTAGTGGGGGCGTGCGAACGTCCACATCACGCGGCCTTCGGAGGCGGTGGTGGGGGCAATCGCGAGGCCGACGCAGGCGAGCAGGCCGAGCGACGCGATGACTGCCGCGCCGGGCGAGAGCCAGGCGGGGAGCAGGCCGTCGTTCGCTGGCACGTCGGCGCGCGACACGGAAACCTCGATCCGCGCGGGGCGCGGGGAATGCGAGAGTGGAGCGCGGCTACCGGTAACACAACCGGTCCGCTCTGCCGCGTCCACTCCGAAAACCGAGGCCGGCGATTGCTCGCCGGCCTCGATGTGTCCGATGGTTCGTCGCGGCGAAGCCGTCGCGACGTTCGGGGTCATCGGACTTCATCGCGGTCTGCCGAAGGCAGACCGCGTCACGGGGAGCTTGAGAAGCCTTACGGGCAGACGAGCTCGTTGTAGGCGGCGGCGAACGCGACGAAGTCGGTGTCGTCGACGAACAGATCGCCGTTCAGGTCGGCCGGGCAGCCGGCGGGCATGGCCGGATCGGCGCAGTCGAGGATGTTGTAGGCGTTGGCAAAGATCACGAAGTCGGCGTCATCGACGAAGGTGTCGCCGTTGAGGTCGCCGACGCAAACCGAGGCCGTCGCGGTGGAGATGACCACGTTGCCGAAGAGACCGGCATCGGTGACCCACACGCACGGGCCGACGGTGTAGAAGCCGTACTGCACGTGGCGGGCCGGGTCCGGAGCAGTGCCCAGGCTGATGTTGAACGCGCCCGGGGTGAGGTCGACGGACGCCTCGTTGAACGAGGAGTAGTCGGGGGCGAAGTCGCGGATGAAGGCCTTGGAGACGTGGGCCGAGGTGAGCGTGTTGGAGATCACCGTGCCCTTGAAGGTGACGGTGACGCCGCTCTGGGTGCCGTCGACGGTCTGGATGTAGAGCACCGCGTCCATGTTCTTGTTACCAGCGGCGCCGGGCTGACCCTCGGGGGTGTACCAGAAGGGGCTGGGATCGTTGATGTTGTTGGGGTAGAGGGTGAGCGTGCTGGCCGGGTCGTTGAACTCGGCGCGGAGGTCGATGGTGCCCCAGCCGCTGCCGAACACGTAGCCGCCGCCGTTGGACGGGAGCTCGGTCACGTTCATGAAGCCGAGCCACGGGTCGGTGGACTTACCCGGGGAGAAATCGGCTGCCTGGGCCGAGAGCGCCGCACCGGCCACGAAAGCCGCCGCAAACAGTTGAAGAGAACGAACATTCATCGCTGAGCTCCTTGTGAAAACGTACCGTGAGAACGAATCCTGCAAAGCAGTTGAAGCACCGAGGTGGGAGGGGTGGTGCACATCCCGTGTTCGCGTGACGATCCCGAAGGCCAGTCTCTCCGAGCGTCTCCCCGCGGTGCGAACCGCCGCGAGAGTGTGTGTCGCCGAAGCGTGATTCCCGTCTTCCGTCGCCCGCGTGTTCATACGGATTGCGGGCGAGTTGCGATCAGTTGTTCTCCCGTGTGTGAAAGTGCGGAATCGACCGGTTTCGCCTCGATGCGGGAAACGTCGCCGTCAACCCTGACGGCAACGACGTGATGTACTACGGCTTGGGCTCTTCCATCTTGAAATCAAGCGGCGACCACAGAACCTGGAAGGTGCTCTTGGGCGGAGTCTGAGAGGAATCAAACAACTGCTCCGGCTGCCATGATGCCACGTGACCGTCGGCAAATCCCATCGGCGCCGAGCCCTTGATCGCTGCGAACTGCTTGAACCGCTTCGGATGGCGGTACCAAGGGATGTAACCCTTAATGTCAGACGTCGACTTCGCCTCGGACAGTTCCGGAGGAACCCTGCCAGGCGCGGGCCACGCGAACGGACTTGGAACGTTGCCCGCTCCGAACCGACTCGCGGTGCGATAGCGGCTCGATTTGAACTCCGCGTCGAAGCCAATATCGGCTTGAGCAAAGAACGTCTTGCTGGAGGCGGACTGACCGCTTTCGAGATCGCCCTGCCACGACGCCCATGATTCGGTCAGCAGCAGCATTCTCGATGCGAGATCGACCGAGAGATCGAATGCACGTCCGAGCGAAGCCTCGAACGCTTTCCCT
>JBILLU010000104.1:0-11540 GCA_044375915.1 Phycisphaerales bacterium | reverse complement strand
TGCTTGCGATTCTCAGCTCCTGCTCGGTCGTGCTTCTTGAGAGCGACCGGCGGCGGCGGCGCGGTTGTGCGTCGACGTCGGCGTCGCGGTGATCGGGACGTCACTTTGGGAGCGGCTTGCGGAGTGCCGCGGCGACGTCGTCGAGTGATTGCTCGATCGAGCGGCCGTCGATCTCGATGACGTTGTTGGCGAGCGAGCGGTAGAGCGGATCGCGCTCGGCAAAGAGTCGGTCGATCTCGTCGAGCACTGATGCGCCGGTGAGGCTGGGACGGGTGGCGAGGTCTGTCGCGCTGAGTCTGGCGCGGAGCGTGTCGGGCGTGCCGCGGAGATAGACGAGGCGTGCGCCTTTGGCGCGGAGCGTGGCGAGCGCGGGTATGGCGCCGTGGGCGGTGGGTGTGCCGCCGCCGAGGGCGAGGACGCCGGCGGCGGTGGAGCGTGGCATCTGAAGGGCGCGGACCTCAGCGTCGCGGAAGGCGGGGAGGCCGAGGGTCTGAATCGCTTCGGCGGCCGAGGCGACGCGAAGCAGGCCAGCGGTGACGATATCGAGATCGACGAAATCGGTGACGAGGCGAGCGGCGAGGAGCTTGCCGAGCGTGCTCTTGCCGCTGCCGCGGAGGCCGAGGAGGATGGTTTGTGGGGGGAGCACGGTTGGGAGAGAGAGGACTGAGGGATCAGGTCTTGGGACTGAGGGACTGAGAAACTGGTAGCAATCGACGGCTGGGAGTGCTTTGGTTGGTTCAATGCTCGCCCCCACGCCGCGTGTGAAGACCGAAGTCCTAAGCCCTAGGTCCTACGTCCTCACCCCTCCCGCCTCCTTACAGACTATCGCAACAGCACCCCGGTCACCAAAGAAAAAAGCAGGCTTGCGCCTGCTCTTTCGTGGATCGTGTTCTCTGCGTACTTCTCAGGCGCGGCTCTGGTAGCTGCCGTCTTCGGTCGAGATTCGGATGGTCTCGCCCTGCTTGATGAAGGCGGGAACGCGGACCTTGAGGCCGGTCTCGCACTCGGCGTCCTTGGTCTGGTTGGTGACGGTGGCGCCCTTCACTTCGGGGGGGCAGTCGGTGATGGTGAGTTCGACGGTGGGGGGGAGCTCGATGGTGATGGGGTTGCCGTCGAAGAGCAGGACGGTGCACTTGCTGTTGGCGCGGATGTACTTGAGGGTCTTGCCCAGGAGCTGCTCGTTGAGCTGGTACTGCTCGAAGGACTCGGTGTCCATGAAGGTGGCGCCCTGGCTGTCGGAGTAGAGGTACTCCATCTCGCGGCGGTCGAGGTCGAGGATCTCGATGTCTTCCGAGGGCTGCATGCGCTTGTCGAGGGTCTTGGCGGCGATGATCTCGCGGTAGGTGAGTTGGACGAAGGCGCGGAGGTTGCCGGGGGTGCGGTGTTCGACACCGACCACCACGCACATCTTGCCGTCCATCTTGAAGCCCATCCCCGGACGCATGTCGCTCGCCTTCATCGTTGCCTTCCCGTGCGGCCGGGCCGCGGTGCTGACCAGACTCGACCCGAAACCCGACGCCGGGAACGCGAGCCGAAACCGTGCCCGATTCGCCTCGCAAGTTACCGTTGGACCGGCGGTTGCGGGACGGCGGACGGTGTGAATCCTCGATCAAGACGGGTTGGACACCCGGCGGAATCAAGGGGCGGATGATAGGCTCCGGGCGTTCGATGATCGACCTCGGACCTGCGTCTGCTCAGGGCATCGCAGGCGAACACTTTGGCATCTGTCCGGGCCTGCATTGTGGCACGGGCGTTTTTCAGGAGACCTCCATGCTCGCCGAACCGAACTTTGCCACGCTGTCTCGCCGCGGATTCCTCGGAGCGGCGGCTGCCGCGGCGGGGACTGTGTTGTTGCCGGGGCGCGGATGGGCGCGCCAACCTGCGGCGGGGACGACTTGGTTTGAGTGGAAGAAGCTGACGCAGAACGTGTATGTCGCGGCGGGAGAGGGCGGGAACTCGATCGCGATCGTGGGCAAGGGCGAGTTGATCCTTGTGGACTCGAAGAACCCCGGATTTGGCGCCACGCTGCGACGCGAGGCGGAGGCGTTGGGCCTTGGCCCGGTGCGGACGTTGATCAACACGCATCACCATGCCGATCACGTCGGCGGCAACAGCGCGTTCACCAAGGACTGTGTGGTGCTCGCGCACGCCAACGCGAAGCCGCGATTCGCGGCCCAGGAGAAGCGGCTGGTTGATGGCGGACGCAACTCGATCGGCCAGGTCGCGAAGAACCCCAAGAGCGGGAAAGAAGCGGTGATCAAGGACCTGGAGGCGTATGTTGCCTCGGCACCGAAGGCGTCGGACTTTGAGCCCACGAAGACGATCGCGGCGAGCGAGACGTTGACGATCGCCGGAGTGAAGATCGAACTCACGCATGTCGGGAACGGTCACACCGACAACGATTTGATTGTGTATCTGCCGGACGAGAACGTTCTCCACGGCGGCGACCTGCTCTTTCACAAGGTCTGGCCCTTTGTCGATCGGCCGGGCGGATTCAGCAGTGAGGGCTGGGCGAAGAGCGCGGAGAAGATCATCGAGATCGCGGGCGAGAAGGGGATCGTGGTGCCGGGGCACGGTGCGGTGGGTGATCGCGATATCGCGCAGAAGCAGCGACAGTTCTGGATCGCGATGCGGATCAAGGCGCAGTCGGCGGTGAAGGCTGGGGAGACGCGCGAGCAGTTCATCAAGCGGCCGTGGGACGAGTACAAGGACTACGGCGCCGCGGACTGGATCAAGCCGATCACCTTGGGCGGGGTGTACGACGAAGCGGCCGGCGCCTCGGTCGGGTAGCGTCATCGAGGCCGTCTTAGTCCTATAACGCTTTTCCGTGCAGTGCCGTGGCGCTGAGGTGATCACTTCAATCTCGCCCGTATCGGGAGCATTGCCGACGATTCGGCGAACTGCGCTCGACTCGGATATTCCCGTCCGTTAACATGGAACGGCCGACGGCATCGGTGAAACACCCGGTGATGGTTGGATTTCATAGGAGTTTCTTCGGGATTGCTCCGGATGTTCCGGTGCGGTCGCGGGGTGGTGCCGAGGCGTTTCCGCCGCCGGAGCACCAGCACATGCAGGAGAGAGACGAATGCGCGTTTCTATTGTCGCGTCCAGCGCTGTTGCGCTGGCTGTGATCGCTGGTTCGGCTTCGGCCAACGGGCTGATCCGCTCCAACGGTCTGAACCCCAACCACAGCGCTCTGAGCATCGGCCAGGGCGCGTTCGGCATGTCGAGCTACACGCTCGGCAACGCCAATCCGTCGCTGGCGACGGCGCCGTTTGCCTCGCCGACGGGCGGCGACGCGGCGCTCTACACGGACGTGGTGTCGCCGTACAGCGCGACCGCGAACTACCAGAGCAACTTCGGTACAACGACGACGACGAGCCAGCTGTCGGCGTTCAAGTGGTTTATCCGCGGCAACTCGGCGGCGGGCGGCACGCGTGACGTTGTCGGCGCCGGCACCTTCGGCTCGGTCAGCAGCCAGACCTACGTCGGCAACACCTCGGTCATCACCTACAACAACTATGGCACGGGCAACTGGCGCGGCAACGTCAAGATCACCACGAGCATCTCCGAATCCGGCGGCAACGGGCGCGTGAACGTGTACTCGAAGCTCGAGTTCACCCGCATCGGCGGCCTGTTCAACGACGCCAGCAACTACGACCTGCAGGTCGGCTCGCTGATCGATCTTGATGTCGGCTCCAATGGCGGCACCAGCGACACGGTGACCAATGTCAGCGGAGCGGGCGAGCGTCGCTTCAAGTACACCGACTCTTCGGGCGTGGTGGGCTACACCGCGGCCAAGGGCGGCACCGAACTGAGCTCGCTTGTTGCCAGCCGCAGCACCGTCGGCAGCACGACCAACCTCGACGGCAGCAGCGCGTCGCTGGCCAACACGATCGGCGCGGCGGGCGATCTGACCACCGGGTTCCTGTGGAACCAGAGCAGCGTCGGCGCGGTCGGCAACACCGTCGCGTTCGAGGTTGCGTTCTCAATCGGCATGGACGCGGTCATCCCGACCCCCGGCGCGTTGGCCCTCCTGGGCTTGAGCGGCCTGGTCGCGACCCGTCGTCGTCGCTGAGTTTCGCAACGCGAGATCTCTTGAAACTGTGATCTCTTGAAGACAGGCCCCGGGGCGAACGCCTCGGGGTTTTTCGTTTTGGTAGCGGCGCTGGCGCTATTGCCCGAGGGCGCGGAGCACGACGGTCGCGTAACTGCCGCGGGGAAGGTCGAAGCGGACTTCGCACTTGAAGCGTTTGGGCGTGAGATCATCGGGCTCGCGGGGCGAGATCGAGGCGTTGGTGGCGTCGACCGCGAAGCGGCGCGGGGCTTCGCCGAAGAAGGGGCGGTCGAGCCCGGGAATGCGGAGATCGGCGAGCGTGATCTCTTCACGCTGCAAGACGCGTTCGGCGGCATCGCCCCACGGGGGGACCGGGACGCTCTTTTTCGCGAGCAGCGGGACGTCGAGATCGAGCCACCAGACGGGCACGGCCGCGGCTTCGGGGAAGAGCATCTCGCCGAACTCGTCGTCGGATTTGAGGATGGGGGTCGAAGCGGAGCGAGCGAGCTTGGGGGCTTTGTCGCGGGGCTTGGGTTTGTTGGTTCCAGAGGGCGCGTTCGGAGATTCGTACGCATCATCCGCCCTTCCCCCTGCCCCTTCCCTCTGGGAAGGGGAGTGCGACTGCACCATCTCGTGCGCGATGCGGTTCCAGAGGTGCGACTGGTAGGCCTCGAGGTAGAGGGCTTGCAGGAACGAGGGCAGGGCGGCGAAGGCTTGTTTGAAGTTGGGGTTGTCGCCGCCTCGGGCGAGGACGGCGAGGGGCTTGGCCTCAGGGATGCGAGGCGCGTCCTTGGCGATGCGTTCCCATTTGCCCCAGTGCTGGGCGCACAGGCGGGTGAGGGTGCGGAGCTGGCCGCTGTCTTTGCGGGCGGGCGTGCCGATGGCGAGCTTGAGGGCGAGCTCGAAGTCGCCGGCGATGAGGGCCTTGGCGATCCAGCCCTCGCCGTGGCGGGCGGAGCCGAAGCGCTGGGCGCCGAAGTAGTTGACGATGCGGAGGGCTTTGGTGCCGTCGGGCGATTCGACACCGAGGAGGCGGGCGCGGCGGATCATCTCGTCGCAGGTCTCGCGGGCGAGGTCGCGGACGACGATGACGAATCGATTGCCGTCGATGTGCTTGGAGGAGAGCTCGTGATCGAGTGTGCCGGCGAGGGTGGCGGACCAGCGGGTGTCGGGCGCGGCCTCGCTGCGGGCAGTGGGAGTGACTTGCTCGGGCGTCGGGCGCTTGGTGTTCACGGGCACCGACACGAACTGCACCGTTTCGGCGTGCTTGTCTTTAAGGCCGGCGTAGCCGACGGTGTCCGGGCGCACGCCCAGCTCGCGTGCCAGCCGGTTCACGGCGTCGGGCGTGGTGAGCGAGGTCTTCCGGAGGGAGTAGATCGCGAAGCGACCGGTGGACGATGCCCGCATCTGGTCGGCCACGTCGGCGCTGAGGCGTTCTTCAACGAGGAAGTCCGAGGGTTGGCGGCGAAGTGTCATGGGGGAGGAGTGGAGCAATTCAGAGCCGCGGGCTTCAGCCCGCGCGGAATGGGCTTCCAAAAAGGACAACGCATCGAGCGCGAGTCACGCGGTGGACCAGACCGTCATTGTTCGCACTCGGTTTGCCGGTGCCGTTTCCGCGCGGGCTGAAGCCCGCGGCTCGGAGGCGAACCTCACCAAGGCTGCTGCTGCGAGAGGCAGTGGATCGAGCCCAGGCCCCAGATGAGTTCGACGCTGTCGACGCCGATGACTTTGTGCTTGGGCAGGTGCTTCTGCAGGATCGCAAGGGCGAGGCGGTCGTTTTTGTGGCGGAAGGTGGGGACGAGGACGGCGCCGTTGATGAAGAGGAAGTTGAGGTAGGTTGCGGGGAGGCGTTGGCCCTTGTGCTCGAGGAAGCCGGGCGTGGGGATCTCGACGATGTTGAAGGGCTTGCCGTCCTGGTCGCGGAGTTCCTGGGTGCGCTTGTAGTTTTCGCGGAGGATCTTGAAGTTGGCGTCGCGGCGGTCGGTCTCGAGGGCGACGACGATGGTGCGTGGGTCGAGGAAGCGGGCGAGGTCATCGATGTGGCCATCGGTGTCGTCGCCGACGATGCCGTCGCCGAGCCAGCAGACGTGGGTCTGGCCGTAGTAGTCCTTGAGGAAGGACTCGATCTGCTTCTTATTGAGGTTGGGGTTGCGGTTCTTGTTGAGGAGGGTGGATTCGGTGGTGAGGACGGTGCCCTTGCCGTTGAACTCGACGGCGCCGCCTTCCATGATGACGGGTGTGCCGGAGTTGGTGCGGGGGTGGCGGGGGTAGAAGATGCCGGCGAAGCGGCGCGATGTGAGCTTCTGCTTGCGTTCGGCGAGCTCTTCGGCGATGCGTGTGGGCACGGCGTCGTCGCTGTCAAATGGCGGGTACTTGCCGCCCCAGGCGTTGAAGCCCCAGTCGACGATGGCGAGTTCGCGGACGCCGCGGTGGGTGCGGGTAAGGAACGCCGGGCCGTGGTCGCGGCACCAGGCTTCGTTGGTCTTCATGTAGTGGAACTGAATGCGAGACGTGCGGCTGGGCGACTCGTCGAGCTCGGTCTGTGGGCCGAAGAAGCGCTTGGGCACGCCGCCGGCGATGAGTTGTTCGCGGGCGATCTTCTCGTAGTTTTCGTTGGGGACGTTGATGTGGACGGTCTGGCGCGGGGCGATCTCACGGATGAAGAGTGCGATGTTGGTGGGGACGGTGTGGTACTTACTGGGGAAGGAGATGCCCTCGGGGCGGGGCCAGGAGAACCATGTGGCCTGTTGGCGTGACCACTCAGCTGGAAATGTGAAGCCTTGGGAGAGGGGGGTGCCGGGGAGGAGGCGTGGGGTAGAGGTTGGCATCGGCGGATTGTTGCGGCGCGAACGCGTCGGGGGCGGGGTTCGTAGGATTCTGCATGAAGAAGATCACTGCGCTCGCCGTCGCCGCATCGCTGGTCGTGGCGGTCCATGCTCTCGCCGATCGCCCACCGGCTTTCAGCGATCTCACGCTCGATGCCGCCACGAAGCAGGTGGAAGGAACGGACAAGGTCGTGGTCATCAAGTTCACCGCGGTGTGGTGCGGGCCGTGCAAGGCGATGGACAAGACGACGTGGCGTGACGACAAGGTGGTGGAGTGGGTGAAGTCCAAGGGCGTGGCGATCGAGATCGACGTGGACAAGGAGCCGAAGATCGCAGAGCAGTTCAACATCTCGGCGATGCCGACGATGGTGATGCTCAAGGGCGGCGGCGAGGTGGGGCGGACCTTGGGCTACATGGACGCGAAGCGGACGATCGCGTGGATGGAGAAGTCGCTGAGCGGCAAGGGCGAGGAAGTGACCCGCGTCGATCGGGCGTCGAAGGACATGCAGGCGCAGTTGCAGGTCGCGCGGGAGCTGGTCTTCAAGGGCAAGGCTGACGCGGCGACCGAGGACTTTGTGTGGCTGTGGCAGAACATCGAGAACGTCGATGCGGCGATGGCGGGTGTGCGGGTGTCGTTCCTGGCGACGGATATGACGTCGCTGGCGGCGCGGCATCCCAAGGCGAAGGAGGCGTTCACGGTTCTGCGGGACGAAGCGGAGAAGAATGCGGCGGGCCGTGACGCGTCGCTTCGGTACCGGACGGATTGGATCGTCTTGAACAAGGTCGTGGGCGACGAGAAGCGGACGCTGGAGTGGTTCGATCAGGAGAAGACGAAGGAGACGGCGGCGGGAGCGTTTGCGCCGATCGCGTATTTGATCGAGCCGATGCTGATCGCGAACAACCGGCTGAGCGACTTGCCGCTGATCTACGGCGATCCGATCGCGTCGATGAAGCTGTCGGCGTCGCTTCCGGAGACGTACAAGAAGACGGTCGAGGCGCGCGGCGAGGAGGCGAACGAGCAGGCGATCGCGACGATGAAGGAGCAGTTCCGCCAGAAGTGGTCGCGGGTGTACGTGGGGTATCTGGCGGCCGGGAAGGATGAGAAGGCGGCGGAACTGGCGAAGGAGTTCATCGCGCTAGAGGACGAGACGGACGCGAAGTTCGCGATGCTGAACGCGGCGGCGGAATTCAAGCAGGTGCGTCCGGTGCACTTGGAGTGGGTGAAGGAGATCGAGGAGTCGGGCGCGAACCTGACGCTGCTGCGATCGAAGCTCGAGGCGGCGCAGGCGGGCAAGCCCGAGAAGAAGTAGGACGCTCGTATGGCCAGCGGAAAGACGTTTGGGTGGTTGAACGTTCAGCGGATCGGCGAGGAACTCGCGGATCGGCACGGGGATATCGATCCGGTTCGGGTCGGGTTTCCGGAGTTGCGGCGGCTGGTCCTTGGGCTTCCGGGGTTTGCGGAGGAGCCGGGGCATCCGTCGAATGAGCGGATCCTTGAGGAGATCCAGCGGCACTGGATCGAGGAACGCGAAGACCTGAAGGACGACGACGACGCGTGAGGCGCTGCATCGGGTCGGCGTCCGCTAGACTTGGTCGATGGCGCAACGGCGCGTGCTGCATGACGAGTTCTTCAAGAAGGCCAAGGCCGAGGGGTACCTTGCGCGCAGTGCGTACAAGTTGAAGGAGATCCAGGAGCGGCACCGGATTCTGCGCTCGGGGATGCGGGTGGTGGACCTTGGGTGTGCGCCGGGAAGTTGGCTGCAGGTAGCGTCGGAGATCGTCGGGCCCAAGGGGCTGGTGATCGGCATTGACTTGCAGGACGTGCGTCCGGACCTGGCGGCGAATGTGCGGACGATCGCCGGGGACATCTTCACGACCGACGCGGCGGCGCTGTTGCCCGAGCCGGACGCCAAGTTTAACGCGGTGATCAGCGATATGGCGCCGAGCACGAGCGGGCACGGGGACGATGCGTTGTCGGTGCGGCTGTGCCGCCGCGTGCTGGAACTGCTGCCGTCGCTGCTCGCGCCGGGCGGGGCCTGCGTGATGAAGGTCCTGGAGGGCGGTGGGTATCCGGATCTGCTGCGCGACTGTCAGCGGCTGTTTGCGAAGGCCAAGGGCCTGAAGCCCAAGGCGAGCCGCGACCTGTCTCGGGAGATCTTCATCGTGGCGGAGGGGTACAAGCCTGCGGCGCCCAAGCCGATTGCGGCGGCCAAGGCGGCTCCGAAGCCCGGGCCGGGGTGGGGTTCGTAATCGACCCGGTTCGTCCGGTCTCAGCAGATGTTCGTCTTGACGGCCCCACGATTGAGCGTGGGGTTCGTACGATGGGGACCCATGACTTCAGCCGATTTCACCGCCGATGTGCTTGCTCAGGCCGCGGCGTTCCAGTCTGACTTTGAGAAGGCCCGCGCCGAGGTTGCACGGACGATCGTCGGGCAGACCGAGATCGTGGATGCGGTGCTGACGTGTCTATTCGTCGGCGGGCATGTGCTGCTGGAAGGTGTGCCGGGGATCGGCAAGACGCTTTTGGTGCGGACGCTGGCGCAGGCGACCAGTCTGTCGTTCAGCCGCGTGCAGTTCACGCCGGACTTGATGCCGGCGGACATCACGGGCACGACGGTGGTGGTGGAGGGGCAGAGCGACGGGCGGACGACGCGTGATTTTCGGTTCCGGGCGGGGCCCTTGTTTGCACAGATCGTTCTGGCGGACGAGATCAACCGCGCGACGCCCAAGACGCAGTCGGCGTTGCTGGAGGCGATGCAGGAGCGGGGCGTGACGGTGGGCGGCGAGACGCACAAGCTGCCCGAGCCGTTCCTGGTGATGGCGACTCAGAACCCGGTGGAGCAGGAGGGCACGTATCCGCTGCCCGAGGCGCAGCTGGATCGGTTCTTCTTCAAGTTGCTGGTGAAGGCGCCGTCGCGTGAGGACTTGGCGGAGATTCTGGAGCGGACCACCGGAGGCGACTCGGCGGCGCCGGAGCCGATGCTCGATGCCGCGAAAATCGTGGCGCATCGGGGCTTGATCCGGCGGGTGCCGGTGTCGGCGAGCGTGCGTGATTACGCGGTGCGTCTGGTGCTGGCGACGCAGCCTGCGGCGACAGCGACGGGGCGGTCGTTTGCGACGCCGATGGTGGAGAAGTACGTGCGGCTGGGGGCTTCGCCGCGGGCGGCGCAGGCGCTGATCCTGGCGGGCAAGTGCCGGGCGCTGCGTCAGGGACGCTCGAACGTGTCGACGGAGGACATCGCGGATGCGGCGTTGGCGGCGCTGCGGCACCGTCTGATCATGAACTTCGAGGCGAGCGCGGAGGGTGTGACTCCCGACGGGGTGGTGAGCAACATTGTGCAGACGCTGCCGCTGGAAGGAACCTGACGCGAGGGGCGGCGAAGGGACGGAGGACGCGGGGGTGGGATCGGGCGGGCGAAGGCCCGGAGGAACCGCGGTGCGGCGCGATCGGACGAGGACACCAGGTCGGTCGATGGCTTCCGCCGTGCGATTTGCCGCGGCGGGTGTCAGCGTCTTTGGTCTTGTCGTGCTTGGGCTGAGCGTTCCGGCAGGATGTGCGTCGAGCGATCCGGTGGCGCAACGTCCGTCGCGGCAGACCGAGCCTGAGATCAAGCCGTTTTCTGATCTTGGCGTGGACGTCGACGTCGTGCGGAGCGAGGAGCGCGACGAGCCGCTGTTCGTGGCGTTCGGGCGGACGCTGATCGTTCCGGCGGCGCGGCTTGGGATTGGCACTGGAAACACGACGGTTCGGGCGAGGCTCGATGATGGACGCGATGTGCCGCTGGTTCGGCATCGCGTGGCAGTGTCGTCGGTAGCGCCGACCACGCCGGCGGAGAACACTGCGATCCGATGGCTGGGAGGCGTGCTGGCGTGGAGCGAATCGGCGACGGGGTCGATCGAGCTTGTTGAAGTGCGATTGCCGGTGGACGCTTTTGGCCACTGGCTGTGGATCGGTGACCGGCGGGTCAACCTTGAGTGGCTTGGTGAGGAGAAGGTGTCCTTGCCGCGGGCGGCCGGGGATCTGGTCAAGCGGGCGGAGGACCCGTTTGTGCGCGACTGTCTGCGGCTGGAGGCGGCGGATCCGCGGATTCTCTGGCGGGCTCGGCTGCTGAACGTGCCGACGCCGCGGCCGACGAATGCGACGCCGATTCCATTTGCGCCGACGCCCGATCTGATCGAGTCGCCCGACGATGGGCAGTTCATGGAGCGGCTTTCGGATCAAACGGCGATGTTCTGGCGAGTTGGGCTTGCGGCGCTTGCGGCGGCGGATGCAAACGTGGCGAGGCTGGTGGTTGACGAGCTGACGCTGATCGTCGAGATCGAGGCTGGCGGAAGGAAGCGATTGGCTCCGGCGTGGGCGACGGCGGACGAAGCCGCGGCGCTGCTGACGCGTCTATTGCAGCATCGAGCGCAGCCTCGCCGGTTGGTCGCGGTGGCCAACGAGTGGCTTCGTTCGCGGCCCGCGGCGTGCGCGTGGGTGGTGGACGATGCGGGGTTGCTCGACGGGAACTCGTCGGTGCCGTTGGTTCGCGTCGGCGTTGCGAATCTTGGTGCGACACGGGCGTTGGTGTCGGCGAAGGGTGTGATCGATGTGGCAGTGCCGGAGATGGTCGCGGTGAGTCCGCGATCGGCGACGACGATGCCGGTTGCGCCGTTGG
>JBILLU010000319.1:0-2777 GCA_044375915.1 Phycisphaerales bacterium | reverse complement strand
GCGCCCCGCCCTTGCTCCCGCCGCCCGGCTCGACCAGCACCAGCCGCCCGGAGATGTTGGTCGCCCAGGGGTTGGTCAGCCGCAGCCGATGCTGGGACTCTGACTGCGTCATCGACAAGAGCGGCGGCTCGATCGAGATCGTGGCGCCAAAGCGGAGCAGCTCGGCATCCACGCCCTCGATGAACATCGGTGTCGACGACAGCGGCAACGCGCGGCGCGACGGGTCGATCATCTCCGAGCGGTTGCCGAAGATGTCCGCGATCCAAGGCGTGCCCGGGCCCAGATATGTCCGCAGCTCGGCGCGTTCCGGAAGCGTCGCGTCGTTCCAGACCACGAGCAGCCCGCCGCGGTTGGGGTCGGTTGCTCGGCGATTGGCAAAGATGTATCCCTCCGCTCCGTTTGGAAGCGGGAGCGTGCCGGTGAACTCGCGATCGGCCAGGCGATCGATCACGGCTCGCCACGCCGCCACCTCTGGACGAGGCATCAGCTGCGGCCGCTCGCCGACGCGGATCGACCATGGGTTCAGCAATGCAAGCCGAAGAAGGTCCGGCGACGGCCCGGCAGCGCTCGCTGCCGCCGCCCACGCTCGCACCGCTTTCTTGGAGATCGCCGAAGCGGCGTCGATCGCATCCAGTTCGTCCTTGCCCGCGGTCTGGAGCGCGAGCGTCGCCCGACGCGTCGCGGCCGCGGTGCCCGAGCGGCGCCACGACGCGATCGCGATGCCGACCGAGTCGGCGTGCGCCGACGCCGGTGCCAAGAGCGCGGGCTCCAGGAACGGATGGGTGCGACCAAGCGGTCCGATGGCGGCGGCGTCCTCAAGCGTCGCGGGCGCGATGATGATCGGGCCCGCGACAAGCTTTCCGAGTGTTGCCTCGATCGCGGTCGCTCCGGCCCCGACGTTGTCGCGGTTGAACAACGAGCGTCCGTCGAAGGCGCCGATCTGCCAACGCTGGACCGTCTGCCCGTAGCGATCAAGGAACTCGTCGAGCATCGGTGCCGCGACGTCGGCATGGCGTGTGAGCAGCGACCAGGGATCATGCACGTCGGTCGGCTTGCCGGCAAAGATCGCACCGGGAAGTCGCGTCAGCGACATGCCGAGCTCAAGCCGCTCGGAGCGGAACGCATCCACGAGCGGCCGCAGCTCGTCGGCGTGCTTCGAGACACCTTGCGGCGTCAGGTCCGCGGCCCAGATCGGCGTGCTGAGGCCGCTGCTGCGCAGCGCACGCACCGCCTTGGCCAGATGCGGAAAAACCGGCGGGGCGAGATCACCGGAATAGATCCAGAAGCGCGACTCGTCGGGCGAGTTCACATCGTCGCGGGGCGGGAGCCAGACGAAGTCCACCGCCGTCGCCCCGACGCGGATCGCCTGGTTCGACATCTCAAGCACGGCGCGATACCAGCCGAAGCCGGTCAGACGCGGCGACCACGCGGTTGTGCTGCGCCCTTCTCCGAGTCGCAGCGGGCGGGTGTCCACGGTGCGCCCCGTGGCATCGAGGATCGTGAGCGACCCCGTCAACTCCTCGCCGGTGAGATCGCGGACAAGCAACTGCATCGAGGGCTTCTCGGGAGCCACGAAGACGTTGCTGGCGTTCTGGGTAGAGAGCTCGAGCCGCGGCAGCTGGACGATGCTGATGTCGTCGAAGTACGCCGCGCCCGAGACATCGGGGATGTAGAGCTGGCCGGCCGGCGGCTTGGCCGGTGCGCCGCGTCCCCGCGTCGGCTGCGTGTCGGGTTGCAGCAGCAGCAGCTCCATCTGCAGGTATCGGGCTGCCGGAAACTCGCCGGGCATGTTGATCGAAACGGTGACATAGCGACCCTCGCAGAGCACGAGCTGAGACACACGCTCGCTCTCGACGACGGGCTCGAGCGCTTCGTTCAGGAAGCGGCAAGCGAGCATTGCGCGGGCGGCGCGCAGGCCTTCGGTGCGGATGCGGCCTCCGACGAGGTAGTCGGCATCGGCGAAGACCGGTAGCACGCCGGGGTCGAGCTGCAGTGAGGTCGATCCGCCGCGGGTCTCCAGACGGACACAGCCGCGGCTGGCCGCCGGCTGGTCGCTGAGATCCACGAGTTCGGAGATGTTGTAGCGGGGAAAGCCGGGTCGTGGACGCTCGTCCTGATCCTGCAAGCGGGTCCAGTGCATGGGAACCGGCGATGGGTTGGTATCGCGTTCCTCGAAGTTGTAGATCCGCACCAGCCGCCCGCTGGCGGCGGGGCGCTCGGGCTTGGGCATCGGCTCGGGAACCGGGACGGGCGTCGGTCGGTCGGGGATCTCGACGACTTGCTGCCCGAGAGCGATGCCGGCGACGAGCGCGACAGCGAGCGCGGCGGGCATGGTGCGGGAGATGGCAAGCCGTGAAGAGTGCATCGATCAGCCGGCGCGCACCGTCCGCGCCCAGGTTGTGTATCGGCGTTTGGCGGCTGGAAGGTTCAGGCCCGGCGGTTGGTCCGTCCGGCCAGGGCCATGGCGGCGAGTTGGAGGAAGCCCCACGCGATCACGGCGTAAAGCACCGTGCTGGCCACGCAGGCGAGCATGAACAGCTCGGGCGTGAACTCGACAAAGGTGTGATAGGCCCGGTTGCCGCGGAACTGGGCGCTGGTGGCGCTCAGAGCGGTGATGTACATCGGTCCGGGGTGGGCGATGAGCGGCGTCGCGAGGATCGGCTCCCACGCGCTGCCCGGTCCCTGGCCCATCGTGACGATCATGATGGTCATCATCACAATGAACGGCACGCCGGCCCAGAACGCAAACGCGAGCAGCACGTTCAAGGTCGCGGCGA
>JBILLU010000318.1:0-2792 GCA_044375915.1 Phycisphaerales bacterium | reverse complement strand
GGGCGCACGCCCGCCTTGGCGGCGAGGTGGATCATGCCTTCCGGCTTGACGCGCTCGAAGAGCGCCTTCATCGAGGCGCGATCGGTGATGTCGGTATCGATGAACTCGAAGCGCCCGTCGATGCAGCGCCGCGCCGTGGCTTCGATCGCCGCGATATTGGCACGTTTGAGTGCATCGCTGTAGAAAGGATCGAAGTTGTCGATGCCAACGACCCGCCGCCCGGCGCGGAGCAGCGCCTCGGCGGTGTGCGAACCGATGAACCCGGCGGCGCCGGTGAGCAGAACAGGACGAGCAGTCACGGGGAATCATTGTGGGGCAGGGGAGCAGAGGAGCAGGGGAGCAGGGATGCAGAGAGAACCGATTCGCGATCGGTGCTCTGCATCGCGCCCTTCTCCCCTCCTCCCCTACACCCCTGCTCCCCTTCCGCCCGTACCCTCCCCCGTGCTCGTCTCGCCGATCTCCAAGCCGCCCCGCTCGCTCGACGAGCTGCTCCCGCCCGCTCTGGCGGCGAAGATCGATCGTCTCGACGTCTTCAGCCGCAAGGTCTTTGCGGGCAAGCTCCCCGGCGAACGCCGCAGCAAGCGCCGCGGGCGCAGCGTCGAGTTCGACGACTTCCGCAATTACGCGATGGGCGACGACCTGCGCCACATCGACTGGAACATCTACGCCCGCTTCGATCGCCTGGTGGTGAAACTCTTCCGCGAAGAGGAGGACATGGGCGTCCACGTGATCGTCGACGCCTCGCCCTCGATGGCCGCGGGAGAGGAGCAGTCGCGGGAGGCCTTTCCTTCGGGCGGTTCGTCCGGCGTCATCCCCAGCAAGGCCGTCTACGCACACCAGCTCGCGATGGCCCTGGCCTACATCGGCCTCGTTCGCAACAACCGCGTCTCGGTTGCCAGCGTGGGCGGCACGGGCAACGCGGGTGTGCGTCGCCTGCTGCCGGTGCGCGGGCGCACCAGCCTCCGCCGCGTCTCGAATTTCCTCGTCGAGTCCGTCGCTGGCGTCGGCACACGCTCGGGCGTGCCGCTGGGCGAGAGCGTGCGCGACGTGGTGCGAAGACTCTCCGGCCGCGGCATCATCGTGTTCGTCTCCGATCTGCTCGCCCCCCCAAGCGAGATCGACGCGACGGCCCGCAGCCTCGCGCTCGGCGGCGGCGGCGGCGGTGGTGCGGCCCTCGATGCCTACATCCTGCACACGCTCGCCCCCAGCGAGATCGACCCGAGCCGCACGCAGGGACTCGTCGGCGACCTGCGGCTGACCGACGTCGAATCACTCTTGGGCGTCGAGATGACCATCACTCCCGCCTCGATCGCCCGCTACCGCCAGCGCCTCGCCGCGTTCGTCGACGATGCCCGCGAGACCTGCCGCAGCCGCGGCGTGGCCCACTTCTTGGTGCCGACCGACACCCCGATCGATCGCCTGTTGGTCGATTCCCTGCGCCGGGGCGGCATGCTGCGGTAACGCGGTGCTCCCGGAAAAGCGAGCCGGGGCGTCCCCGCCCCGGGCGGTGGAACTCGCCAGCACGTTTGCCGCCGTCAACGACGTGCACGTGGAGAGGAAGGCATTTCACCACAGAGAGCACTGAGAACACGGAGAGAGGCCTTTGGGAAAGGCGCCCGACTCGTCGCTCGCGCGCCGGTTCACCGTCTCTGCCAAGTCCAATCTCTCCTGTCTTGTCTCCGTGATCTCCGTGATCTCCGTGGTAAATTGCCTTGAAGTCCCCGCATCTTCTCCGCGTTCTCGGCGTCCTCTGCGGTGCAAACTCCAAACGAAAAACCGGGACATGTCGGTCCCGGTTCGAGGTCGATTCAGGATGTTGGCTTACCGCACCTTGCGGGGGTTCGTCTTCGGCTTGCCGTCCGCGTACTCGTAGACGTTGACCTTGATCTTCCGGACGCCCCACTTCACGGCTTCCTCATGGGTGGGGAAGAGCACGTCGAGGCGGTTGCCCTTGATCTTGCCGCCGCAGTCGAGGACCGGCACGATGCGGCCCTGGTCGTAGCCGGGGATGCTGAGCATCGAGCCGTAGCCGAGCACGCGGGGGTCGGCGGCGACCAGCTTGAAGCCGTTGGTCGTGACGTGGTGCAGGGTGGCGGTCAGGTCGTCGTCGCTGCCAGCGCAGGAGCGGGCATCGGGGCTGTAGGCGGTGACGAGCATTTCGATCGTCCGAGCGACCCGGACCGGGCGGCCGTCGAAGAACTTGGTGCCCGCCGGGTAGACCTTCTTGCCGGTGGCGGCACCGGACTCGGTCGCCGGGACCGTTGCGGCCGGAGCGGGGCCCGAGACCGGCGCAATCTGGAAGGATTCGCCAGCCGTCAGGGTCCCATCCGTCGCACGATCCTGCAGGGTGGCGGTGAGAGATTCCGCTTCTTCAGAAGATTCGTTGCCCGGCCCCATGGGGATCATCTCGATGGAGGCCAGGGGCTGGGCCGAGCGTGCTTCCTTGGCGAGGATCGCCGAGGCAACTGTCAGGCCGACAAGAGCCGTGGCCGCGCCCGCGATCGTCGCGTAGCGGGCGGCGATGCGCCATCCGAGAACTCCAGCCGCCGAAAGGCGCTGGACGTCGGTGTTGCTGCGAATCTTCGGTTGGATGAGCACAAGGAGGTTCCGAGGGCCTCCGGCCCGGTGGTCTTTGTCGTCGTCCCGTCGCCAGGGCGCCCGACGCCGCGGAGATCCGTCGTGGCGGTGCCTTTCGTAAGCACCAACCACGCCGCGGCTTCGATCAACGATACCCCGACTTTCCCCCGCGGTCGAACAGTTATAGGACTTTCAAGAACTCTCACCCGCGAGGG
>JBILLU010000317.1:0-2806 GCA_044375915.1 Phycisphaerales bacterium | reverse complement strand
CGAATGCGCTCCAGGCGAGTTGCTCGCCGTCGGAGTAGAGCGTCCAGCCGTTGACGCCGGTGTGGAAGGACTCGAAGATGGTGGGCTGAGCGAGCGCGGCGGGGGCGAACAGGGCGAGTGCGACGACCGCACTGGCGCGCGAGGCGGCGAATCGGGTGCGGATGATGGGCACGGGACGCCTTTCTGAGGGCGGTGGAAGGGCGGCTTCAGGCTACTCGCGGGAGGGGTTCAATGCAAGAAAAAAAGCCACCCGACGGATGGTCGGGTGGCGGAAGTGGAGCGGGAGTGTTGAACGAGCGTCCGCCTGCGGACGGCGCGGCACGATAACGGCGTCTCAGGGGCAGATCAGGTTGTTGTACGCATCGGCAAAGAGGACGAAGTCGGCGTCGTCGACGAAGCCGTCGTTGTTGAGGTCGCTGGGGCAGCCGGCGGGCATGGTGGGGTCGGCGCAGTCGAGGATGTTGTAGGCGTTGGCGAAGAGGACGAAGTCGGTGTCGTCGACAAAGGTGTCGGCGTTCAGGTCGCCCTTGCATGGGACTCGGATCACGGCGACGAAGGCCTGGGTCTCGCCGTCGAGTGTGCCGTAACCAGTGATGACGGAGCCATCGGCGCTGACATCTTCCGCGGAATCGAGAGACCAGTCCACGAGTTCGAACGCGCCGTACTCGTCGATGAGGAGCTGACGCAGCGCGAACATGCCGCGGCCCTTGATCCAGACGAAGGCTTCGTCACCGTTGGGGCCGTCGCTCTGTCCGACGATCACGTTGCCGTCGTCGGAGACACCGAAGGCGGTGCCATCGGGAAGCGCGGCACCGGTGCCGCCGGGGATATCACCGAGTGACTCGACAGACGAAGCGCCGGTGGCTCGGTCGAAGGTCCATCGTGCGGCGTTGGGTGCACCGCCGCTGTCGCGTGCCCAGCCGACGATGATGTTGCCGGCGGCGTTAATGCCGCGAGCCTGGCCGCGCGAAGCGCCGGTTGCGGACGGGAGTTGGAGCAGTTCCACGGTCCCGAGCGCGGCAGTCCAGGCGAATGCGACGTTCTGGCCCGAGGCGTTGCGGCTGCGGCCGACGACGACGTCGCCGTCGGCGCTGACGCCGTAGGCGATGTGGAGCGTGTTGCTGGCGGATCCGCCGGCGGTCGGGAGTTCAATCACCCCGGTGGCAGCGGTCCAACGGAACGCCGCGAGAATGGTGGTGGAGCCGGTGAGATGGCCGACCACGACATCGCCCGTAGCGTTGAGCGCGTGTGCCTGTCCGCTGAGGGTGCTCAAGGGAACGAAGCCCGACGCACTGGTCCAACGGCCGGGGACGGAAACGGTAGGATCCAGCGGGTCGCTGGTCGCGATCGCGGTGAGACCGACACCGACGGTGCCATCGGCGTTGAGATCCCAGAGCAGGGCGTAGGGCTCGATGGTGTTGGTCGCGGGGACGGACGAGGTGAGAGACCATACGGGTCCGAACCACAATCCCGCAGCGGTGTCGGCGGGACCGAAGGGGCTGAGACCACTCTCGCCGGCGATGACGTTGCCGTCGGACGAGACCGCGGTGCCGTAGGAGTAGGTGTGTGAGGGGGCGACGTTCCCGATGGGGTAGAAGCCCACGGGTCGGGTGGCGGCTTGGCTCACAGCGACAAGGGAACACAAAGACATACAGAGCACAACAGATCGCATCGAGAACTCCTTCAGGCCCGCCGGCGACGCGGAGCGGACAACGCGGTGATCGCAAACAGCACCGAGAGCGACGGGGCTCCCGGCACGATCAACTCCACATGACGACGGGCTTGTTCGAGGGTCGCGGCGTCCACGCCGACTCCCAGCACCACGAAGGCGACGTTCGATTCTTCAAGGCCGGCCATCGAGGCCGAGAGCGCGAAGAGGTAGACGCCGTCGGCGGGGCGGTCAGCGCCGAGCGGGTCGCGGGCGGTGTTCCCGTAGATCTCGAACGAGGGATGGCGGTGCATGCCCCCCGCGCTGCTGGTGCTGCCGAGGCTGAGCCAGCCGGTTGCCGAGGCGCTGGCGTCGTGCACAACGACACCGGGGCCGTAGGCGTGTTCCATGACTTCGCCGTCGGCGGGAGCGGTGAAGCGGATCGGGCCGACACCGGACCAGTGAGCCAGGTTCACCCCTCCGAATACGCTGGGCAGCACGCGGCCTCGCACGGAGACGACGCTTCGGCCGGGCAGGGTGGAGGCACCGCTGGGTAGTTGGTTGGCGAGGCTGAGCGCATTCCAGCCGGGCGTGTCGCCAAAGACCACGCCGGGTGCGGCCTCGATGCGTTCGAGGGAGCCCGCGAAGACGCGGTAGTCGGCGAGGACTGGCGGGTTGCCGCCGAAGTCATACCCAGCGAGCCGCAGGTTGTTGCCCTGACGGAAGAGCAGCATGTCGATGTGCGCAGCTGCCGCGGGGGCCACGGCGAGCAGTGCGGGGGCGAGGACGGCCAGTGCGATGAAGGAGAGGGGTTTCATAATGATAATGAATTATCATTATCAGTATAATCATGAACCGGCACTCGTCGAGGAGATGTGTCCGAAAAAAGCGGAGATTGGTAATTGCTGTGGTGCCGCAGCCTCGGCGGCGTTGGCACTACCAGTGGTTGTGTGGGGTTGGCTGCCTCTAGTGGAGCCGAAAGAAAACGCCCGCCTGTGGGCGGGCGTCGAGGGCAGCGAGATTGACGGGTGCGATTACGGGCAGATCAGGTTGTTGTACGCATCGGCAAAGAGGACGAAGTCGGCGTCGTCGACGAAGCCGTCGTTGTTGAGGTCGCTGGGGCAGCCGGCGGGCATGGTGAGGTCGGCGCAGTCGAGG
>JBILLU010000103.1:0-11731 GCA_044375915.1 Phycisphaerales bacterium | reverse complement strand
AGGAGGAGAGCGCCGACGGGCCGAAGTATCACCGGCGTGAACGCCGCATCGAGAGCGTCACCCGCAGCATCTCGCTGCCAGAGGGTGTGCTCGAGGACAAGGTCACTGCAGACCTGAAAGACGGCGTATTGACGGTGACTCTGCCCAAGGCTCCCGCGGCACTGGCTCGCAAGATCGCGATCAAGTAGCGGGCGATGCCGCCGCCCCTGCACCTCCGGGGCGGGCTTCGGACGAGGTTTCCGAAGCGACAACTTGACCCGGGATGGGTGATGTTCATGCAACCCCTCGCTGCTCCAATTCGGGGCGACGGGGGGTTCTTCGTTCTCACAGTGTTTTCACCACAGAGACACAGAGGCACAGAGAGTGAAACAGGGTTCAAGGCAGCTCGGCCTTGTTGCCTTTGGCCAAGCTCCTTTCTCTGTGTCTCTGTGTCTCTGTGGTGAATCCTCACCGCGTGCGAGGACCGATGCGGCCGCCGGCCTGCATCTCGCGGAGCAGCATCCCGAAGCCAGCAGCGCCGACGGCGCTCATGACGGCGCTGAGTGCGAAGACGACCGCCGCGGCCTGCGAAGGCAGGTCCATGCCCAGCGCGTCCCATCCACTGGCGACGACCAGGTTGTAGAGCCCCACCGCGATGAACGGCGCGAGCAGGCCGCGGATGCCGTTGAGGGTGACGTGGCTGGCCATGTACTGGCTGGTCTGCGAGGGCGGCGCGAAATCGACGTGCCCGAGGTTCCATGCCAGCGAGCCGCCGCCGTAGGCGATGCCCTGCAACACGGCCGTCACATACATCCACTCCACGCGGTGTGTGAGCACCCCGATGCACGCAGTGCTTGCCGAAACAACAAAGACCCAGGTCTGCCGCGCCCGGAACTTCACCACGTGTGAACGATCGAGGTACTTGGCCCAGAGCGGGATCGAGATCGGCATCACCAGTGCGGTGATGGAGCTGGTGATCAAGATGCTTTCGAGGTAGCCGAGGTTGAACTGGTCCTTCAGGACGATGGTCAGCACCGGGCCCATGAGCATGTTGCCCAGGCCCAGGACGAACATCCAGAGCATGAACTTGGCCCACATCTTGTCTCGGCGAAGCACTTGCAGCACCACCGCCGGGCCTTGCCAGGGCTTCAATACCGCGACGGCGTCGCGTTCGCCCTTGAGCATGGAGCCCTCGCGCCGCACCCGCTGCTTGCGTGTCGCGACAAAGGCACCCAGACCAACACCGGCGACAGCGATCACGATCATCGGGAGCGCGTCGGGCCGCACGTTCATGATCATCCCGACCACGATGCCCACGAGCGCCACGACGAGCACCTGCACGGTGTACAGGTTGCCGACCACGGTGGCCCGCATCTCCCGCGGGTAGTTGCTCCGCCAGATCGTCGGGCGCAGCGTGATGATGCCCGACCAGCAGGTGCGTGCGAGCATCGCCAGCACGGTGAGCCCCACCAGCCCCGTCAGCGATTCGGGCGTGAACGCCATGAGCGCGATCAGCAGCACCACCGCGAGCTGCAGCAGATTCACGATCGGCACCTTGGCCCGCCCGTGGCTCACGCTCGACCAGATGAACGAAAAGATGTTGGCCAGGTCCGGGGCCGCGGCGATGACGGCGACGAAGAAGTTCAGCGTCAGCGGCGAGACCTCGTCCTCGAAGCGCCGCTTGGCGATGTTGCCCAGGACGCCGCCCTCGACCACCGCCAATGCGGTCGCGAAACAGAACGTCGTCGCCAGTTCGAGCGCGTACGAACGCCGCGACATGAGCGGGAAGCGAGAAGGAAGAAAGGGCGGCACGAGGGCCATGGACGTCCGTGTCTGCGGTCTGGGGTGCCTCAGGTAAACGGTCCTCCGTCAACCCGTGCGGGGGCGTGCGTCTCGCGGTCGCCGCACGGTCTGGCTCAGCGCCGCCAAGCCGTGACACCCGGACAACGAACACTCCCGTTCCAACACCTATCGACCGATCGTAGCCGACGGCAAAACCGGCCCGGCACCTACCATCCGCTCATGAGCCCCTCGAGCACCGCGACCGCCAAGTCCGAGCAGCCGTACGTCCTGGGCACCGGTTCCGACGAGTCGTTTCGTCTCGGCCTGCAACACCGGCTGTGGAGCAACGCCTCGTTCTCGCTTTGGATCCGTGCCGGCGTGCAGCCGGGCATGCGGGTGCTCGACCTTGGCTGCGGCCCCGGTCACGCCACGCTCGACCTCGCCCAGATCGTCGGCCCCACCGGGCGCGTCGTCGGCGTCGATGAATCCGCCGGGTTCCTCAAGCAGCTCGGCCAGGAAGCCGAGGCCCGCAAGCTCTCCAATATCGATCGCGTGCTCGGCGATGCCCAGCACTTGGATCACTGCCTGCCCTCGCCCGCGACCGACGACTACTTCGATCTTGTCTACGTCCGCTGGGTCTTCTGCTTCGTCAGCAGCCCCGGCGAGGTGGTGAAGGGGCTGCGTCGGGTCCTTCGCCCCGGCGGCAAGATCGTCGTGCAGGACTACTTCAACTACGAACAGGGCATGACGATCGCGCCCAAGAAGGAAGCCTTCACAAAGGCCGTTGCGGCCGTCGCCCGCTCCTGGCGAGCCCGCGGCGGGAACCCCGACGTCATGGGCGAACTTCCGCGGGTCGCCAAGCACCACGGCTTCGAGATCGATCACCTCGACGTGCAGCAGCGCATCGGCCGGCCCAACACCAGCATGTGGCACTGGCCCTGGACGTTCTTCAACGCATTCCTGCCCAAGCTGGTCGAGATGGGACAACTGTCACGCGAAGAGTGCGATGCGGCGCTGAAGGAACTGGCCTCGATCAGCGACGACGAGACGGCATTCGTGCTCCTGCCGCCGGTCTTTGAGATGATCGCCAGCAAGGTCTGATCGCGCGGCACGAAAGAGTGATCGCGGCTTCAAAAGAAAACACGCCCCCGACTTTCGACGGGGGCGTGCAAACGGAAAGCCATCCAACTGCGCGGGGGTTGCGTTACGGGCAGAGGAGGGCGTTGTAGCCTTCGGCGAAGATCACGAAGTCGGTATCGTCGACGAAGGTGTCGTTGTTGAGGTCGGCCGGGCACAGACCGGGCAGGGCCGGGCAGAGCAGGTCGTTGTAGGCGGCGGCGAAGACCACGAAGTCGGTGTCGTCGACGAAGGTGTCGTCGTTGACGTCGGCGGCGCAGGAACGGTTGGCCATGAGGGTGTTGAAGTCCTCATCGAAGACCAGGCCGTTGCCGCTCACGTCGCCCTTGACCCAGCCGCCGGCGGTGTTGTAGTTGGCCTGCCAGATGGCGAAGTCGGCGCCGGTGACCTTGCGGTCGAAGTTCAGGTCGCCGTAGGAGGTCTGCAGGGCGGTGAGGACCACGTAGTCCACGTCGGCCTGATTGACCTTGAGGTTGCCGTCCATGTCGGCGGAGAGGTCGAAGGTGCCGGCCTCGTCGATGTTGCTCCAGTCGGCGTCGCCGGTGACGGCGGCGTTGGACTTGAACTGGGCGTAGATGTAGTCGATGTCGGTGGCGTCGATCACGCCGTTGGCGCCGACGGGGGCCCAGCCGCGAGCGATGCCGGCCGCACCCTTGATGTCAGCGCGGGAGGCGCCGCTGGTGTAGGTCGCGCCCGCGCCGGCGGTGGCGAGGGTGGTGCTGAAGAAGTTGTCCGAACCGGTCAGGGTGTTCCACTGGCTGTCGACCTCGGTGAAGGCCGTGTCGCGGCGGAGCACGCCGCCGACGAGCAGCAGGCCGTCGGCGAAGTAGCGGACGTCGAGACGGTTGAAGGAGCCGTTGTTGTCGAAGTCGCCGAGGATCTCGATGACGGCGTTGCTGCCGTTGACGCCCGGAGCGGTCCAGACCGGGCCGCCGTTGCGCTGGCGGAAGGCCTTGAGCATCTCGGCGATGTCGCCGAGGCCGCGGGAGCCGTTGCCGTCGAAGTCGCCGGCGATCTTGTTGCGGGTGGTGAGCGAGGAGCTGTAGGCGACGGCGGCGCCGCCCTGGCTGATGTAGTTCGCGCCGCTGGGGACGAGGCCCTGGTCGCTGTAGGTGTTGGCGGCGACGATACGAGCGGGGACGATGCCGTTGCTGGTGGTGTTGAAGGAGTAGAAGATCGACTCGGACAGAGCGTTGGTGGCGCGGGTCTGGGCGCGCAGGCTGCTGTTGAAGGAAGTGTTGTTGACGCGGAGCATGGGATCGACGTTGTCGTGGATCTCTTCGATGGCGGAGGTGAGCACGAACTGCAGAGCCGCGATCTCGCCGGGCATGAACTCCGACTGCGAGCCGAAGGGAATCGCGAGGAAGTTCTCAATCGACTGACGGACGTTGTTCATGTACGCGGCGGCATTCGGGTTGAACATCTTGACGGTGTTCAGGCCCAGGCCGCCCGCAGCGATCGGCTCGGCAAGGGGGGAGCCGAGCGTGATGAGCTGGGCGGGGCCGCCGATGGTGTAGTTGTTGACATCGCCCTCGGTCATCGAGTCGATGTTCGGGCGGGCGAAGGCGGTGCCGCCCTGGAGGTCGTTCTGGATGGCGAGGACTTCCATGCGGCCGTTGGCGAGCCAGTTGCCGGTGGTGCCGACGCTGGCCGACGCGGCGCCGCGCTCGGGTCCGACGTAGCCGATGGCCAGACGGGTGCTGTAGACGGTCTCTTCGACGCGGTCGTTGCCGCCCTTGTTGTTGGGAACGAAGGCGAGACCGGGGCGGTTCTGGACCGTGTTGGCCGAGGTGCCGGTGCCGCTGGAGATGTTGTCACCAGCGCCGAAGGACGGATCGGCCGCGATCGAGTTCATGAACGCGTTGCGGGTGCCCGAGCCGATGTCGCGGGTGACGGCGACGAGGTTCTCGCCGTCGGGCATGCGGCCGGTCACGAAGAGGTGACGCAGTTCCGACTGCTTGATCTGCTGGCGGCCGACGCCGAAGTTGACGGTTGCGGCGATCGGAGCGAAAGCGAAGGAGTTGTTGAAGAGGAAGCCAGTGGCGCTCGGCGGCGGGAGGTTGTTCGGGTCGGCAAACTGCAGACCGAGAGCCGAGAGATCGGGAAGACGGCTGTCGATACCGGAGCCGGTGCCGTCCGCAGCGGTGGCGCGACGGCTGAAGGCGCCGTAGCCAGCCTGACCGGGCTTCTTGCTGGCGTTGGTCGAACCAGCGATGCGGGGAACCCAGAGACCCGGGACGTCGCAGGGAGCGATGTCGATGCGAACGCCGCCGGCGGAGGCCACGCCGGGAACCGAATAGGTGGCGTCAAGGGTGGTGGTGTCGGAGCGGATCGGCATGCCGCCGGGGTTCGCGCTGTTGAACGTCACGGGCTGGGCGGCGAGGTTGCTGCCGTTGTGATAGAGGAACGCGCCGTTGTAGTACGAACGCGAAGCGCCGCTGAACGTAAGTTCCGAGCCGGTCGCGCTGTTGGTCACGAAGACGTTACCGAAGCGGGCCAGTTCCGTCACGCCGTTGACCGAACCGGAGACGCGGTACGTGGTGGCCCAGACCTGATTGCCCGGGAAGGGCGAGACCTGGTTCACGCCGGGAACCGGGGTGAGATTCTGGGGCGGGAAGGACGAAAACTTGCCAGCGACGAGGTTGCCGTCGACATCGATGAAGTCGTTCGTCGAAGCCGGGGCAGCGACAAAGCTCTCGAGGAGCGTGGCGCCGCTGATGTTGATGACCTTCGGACCGGCGAGGGCCGAAGCACAGACCGCAGCGCCGCACGCCGCGACCAACAGAGCCTTGCGATTCACCGTTTGCATGATCGATCTCTCCAGGGAAGGGCCAGCCCCGCACGAGGGCCGGCAAGCACAGACAAGCACACACCCGCGACGTCGGGCACGCGCCCGCCGCCGATCTCTCCACGCACTGAAACGAACGTTGCGATGTCGAGGCACAAGTCGAGTCACAAGATGTCGAGGAGCAAGATGTCGAGTCGCAGGATGTCGAAGCTCAGAATGTCGAGGCTTTGCACCCGCAAGCGGTCTTGCCTGCGGATCAACCGCGCGTCGTGCGCGTCGAGCGTCGTCCGGTGAAAACGATCCGCCGCGATCAGGCGACGGACCATGAGGGAGATGTCACTTCTTGTCGATGTCGGGGTTGTACACGCGGTTGTCGCCGCTCATGCTGTAGAAGCGGTCGCCCCACATGCGCTTCTCGATGGTGTCGATGTAGCTCAGGCGCTCGACGTGCCCGTCGACGAAGAGGAAGTTGGCGCTGCCGTACTGCGGGTCACCGCCGTGCTGACGGCCGACGGCGTTCACGCCGCCGCTGTTGCCCTTGCTGGTGATCACGCCCGGGTAGAGCTTCTCGGTGGCGACCATCTCGTTGGTGCCCCACTCCGACTTCACGTCGGTAGACTGGTAGCGATACCGCGGACGGCCCGTGCCCAGGTTGGGCTGGTTATAGATATCGCTGCCGGAGATCGCGACGAACGGCGTGATGGGACGGTGCGCCTTGGAATTCCAAGGTCCGGTCTCGCCCGCGGACGTGTCCTCGTTGTCCGGCGTTGTGCCGATGGTGCGCCAGCCCCAGCGATTGGAGTACGCGAACTCGGTGGCGAGAATCGTCTTGGACCCGCCGCCGGGCGAGCCATCGATCTCCGACGGATTCACGAAGCGGTTGCGGCGCTGCGGCTTTCCGGCCTGGGGCTCCGGCCAGAACTTATTGCGCGGGAAGATCGCGTCGTTGCCGCCGAAGGCGACGCGACGGGCCTGACGGTCCACGACATCCGGCAGCGTCGTCGACGGCCGCTGCTGATCGGCTTCGAAGTCCTCGATGCGATCCTTGTCGAAGTTCGTGCGGGGCGCACCCTTGCCAGGCACCGAGGGGCACGTGAAGGCATTCTCGGGCACGCCGCCGTCGTTGAGCAGCATGTACGACCAGTGGATGTATCCGTTCTCCGGATCGGTGCCGAACTGCTGATCGAGCTTCCAGCGGAAACCGGACTTCTCCGACGCGTACAGGTACGACGCCGGATAAGTGCGGTTGGCGATCGTGTAGCCCTGCACCGCGACGCCGATCGAGCGGATGTTGCTGGCGCAGACGACGGCGCGGCCTTCGGCCCGGGCTTTGCCCAGCGAGGGAAGCAAAATGCCGATCAAGAGCGCGATGATCGCGATCACGACGAGCAGCTCAATGAGCGTAAAGGCGCGGGTGTCGAATCTCCCACGGCGGTCCCGAACAAGTCGTGCGGTCATGCGAAGTCCCCTGTCTGAAGTCATGCGTCGCCGAGCAAGCCGCAACCCTGCGACTCGTGCGACGCGAGAGAGACTAGAAGCAGGCGCAGCGATTTCCCGCACGCACGCGTTGAAGTGTCCGGCAAAGTCCTGTGAAGAACTTTGTTCAGATGGGACGCAGCTTGCGTTCAGAGAACCGCCGGACGCGACCGCGACGTCTCGTCTGGATCTGAAATGACAGGCAGTTGCGTCTTCACAATCGCCGCCGGAGCGATTATGAAGATCGTTTTGATTGCGCAAAGACCCAAACAAGAAGGCCGGCCCACTCGGGCCGGCCTGTTCACGAAGACTTCATCGAATCCGACGCACTTTTCCACCGTCGGTCCACCGCTTCTGCACAGCCGAACTGCAACCGCTCGGCGCCGTGCACGGACCGGGCCGCTCAGCGGACCGCGAAGATACGCCGCACGGCAAGCACGAGACGCACGCCATGCATCAGCGCGATCACGCTGATGAAGCACAGGATGCCCAGGTACAGGGTCGCACCGACGATCGACGTGGTCTTCTGACCCGTCAGGGTCGATGCACCGGCGCTCATGAACTTGGTCATGTCCGTGCCCATCACCCACTTCATGATGGCGGCCTGCAGCCACATCATCGCGATGACGATCGCGAACAGGCCCCATCGCGAGGCGATGAACAGCCATCGCTCCGCGCTGCTCTCGCCCTTCATCGCCCTCCACAGTTCCTTGAAGGGCATGAAGAGAACAAGAGCGAGATAGAAGATGCCGCCGATGCCAGTTGCCGGAATACCCGCGAACATTGCTGACTCTTTCTCGCGACGCGTGTCGCGTTGGTTGCTGTGTGAACTTCGAGAGCTGCTGCCTTCTGCGCCGGGGCGAGGACGCCCCGGCTCGCTGATCTTTGTTCTAGTGCCCAGTGCCTAGTGCCCACTGCCCAGTGCCCAGTGCCCAGTGCCTTCTAGTGTCCCTTCTCGAACACATGAATCCGGCGCTTCCCGATGAACTCATTCCAGAACGCGCGGGTGACAAAGAAGGTGTTCACGAAGCGAACGACCCAGAAGGCGGGAATGCTGGACAGGGCCTTCCAGAACTCGCCGCGCTTCCAGGCGTAGATCAGGACCGGCACCACGATCGTCGGCATGTCGAGCACGTAGCCGAGCAGGAACGCAGGGTGCACGAAGATCGCCAGCAACGGCAGCAGAAGGAAGTACGCGAACGCGCTGATCACCACGTCCCACATCGCAGTGGCGATCATGGAGCGGAGCACCGGAGTCTCGACCACCGTCTTCCAGTGCACCTGGATGCACTGGGCGAAGCCCGCGCACCAGCGCTGGAGCTGCTTGCTGAGGAAATGGAAATTGTGCGGCTCGACGGGATAGCAGACCGCTTCGGGGCTGAATCGCACCGCCATACCCAGCTTGTACACGCACCAGGTCAGGTCCATGTCTTCGCCGACGGTGCGGGTGTTCCAGCAGCCGATCTGGCGGAGCACGTCGGTGCGGTACGCGCTGAAGCAGCCGCTGGCGATGAGCGGACGCTCGTAGAAATCCTGGATCGGCTTGTAGAAGAGGAACGCGTAGAGATACTCGATGTAGCGCCCGCGTTCCCAGATGGTGTTCACGTAGCGCGGGATCACCATGCCGCAGACGACCGCCGTGTTGGGCTTGTCGAAGTGCGGCATCAACTTCTCGATGGCATCCGGCGCGAGCGTGGTGTCGGCATCGATGGCCATGGTGTATTCGGTGGAGACGTACTCCATGCCGAAGTTCAGGGCCGTGGCCTTGCTGCCGCAGTTCTTGGGCGGGCGGATGACGACGATGTCGGGGCCGCAGGCGCGGGCGACGTCGCCGGTGTTGTCGGTGGAGCAGTCGTCGATCACGATGATGTGGTCGACGTGCACCGACTGGGCCTGCACGCTCTTGATCGTGTCGGCGACGAACTTGCCTTCGTTGTACGCGGGGATGAGGACGGTGAGTCCGCCCATGAGCCGCGGCTTGTCGCCGGGTCGGATGCTGGGGCGCACCGTCGGCTGGACCACCGCCTTGGCGGGCGGAGGATCGAGCAGCATGCTCTTGATCTCTTTGCCGACGCGGACCGCGGGCTGCGCGATCGATTCGTTCAGAGAGTTCGACAGGTTCTCGAAGACCTTGCCCGTGGTCGTGCCAGCGGCGGTGGTGCCGGTGGCGGTCGGGGCGGGGTCGGAGGGACCGGGCGTCTGGGCCGGGGTCGCAGGGGCTTGGGATGTCGCTTCGTCGCTCGGGGTTCCGGACGTGAAAAACATGGTTGGCATCGACCGTCGCAGGTCCCGTCGCCTCTGCCACAACCACGAACCGCTCCGCGGCTCGCTTCTGAAGCCCGGCGCGCAGCAATAGCCACGGGTGCCGGGTTCCGGTTGTTCTGGAAGGTGCGTCGTGCATGCCCGACGAAACACGTCGGGCGTGAGCTTTCGAGCTGACTTGCGGGGCCAAAGCCTCACAAGACGGCGTGCGTGCGGTTGCCTGCTCGACCTCGGTTCCCAACACACGGGAACCTGCCGACTGCGGATCGCCTGCTCTCTTGTAAACCGATGACGCGGTTCACGAGAGCGAGACTTCCCGCCAGGACCGGCGGCCCGGCCGTCACTCCCACTGCTGTGGGGTTCCACGGGCTCGCGGATCAATCGTACGCATTCATCGGCGACAGGTTTCGCCCGGAGCAGGGTTCCGCATCACGGGAACCTCCAACGGACGGTCTTGGACTAATGCGTCCGATAACAAGCCTTCCTGGGCATATCCATAGCGATCTTCACAAGATTTTCGGGCCCTTTACCCTGCAGAGGCGATTCGCGTTGCCACGTCTGATAGCCTGCGGCTCGCGGAATGGTCCGCGGAGGGAGAGAGACTCATGAAGATCGGTATGTGTGCGGCGGCGGCGTTGGTGTCGGCGGTGGGTAGCCTCGCTTGTGCGCAGGCGGTGTCGTTCTCGTCGAGCAAGGCGGAGAACTACCTGCAAACGGGCGACGGCGCGGTCACGCCGTACAACGACTGGTCGTGCGTGCTGTCGATCGCCGGCGACACGTTCGACGCGTTCAGCGATTGCTCGATCTCCTACGCCGGGCCGCTCTCACCCATCACGATGGGAATCGTCGGCAACGATGTGATGTTCGGGCAGCAGTGGTACGGCTACTCGAACCTGAACCCCGACCTCGCGTCGCTCGACGCCGAGATCCCCCCGGGCGACTACACGTTTGATTTCACCGGCAACGCCCTGCCCGGCGGGTCGCACGTCTTCACGCTTCTGCCCTCGGCGTTCTGCGTCGAGACTCCCGAGCTGCTCAGCGACACGTACTCGCGGCTGCAGTCGTACAAGGACGACATGTCGCTCGACTTCATCGGGCAGATGAGCGGCTTTGCCGATCAGCCCGGCGCCAACAGCAGCGCCATCAGCTTCGTCGTCTACGACACCCAGGGCCGCGTCTACTGGTCCAACAACCTGCCCCCCACCGCGATCTCGTTCACGATTCCCACCGGTTCGATCGAGCCCGGGCGTGCGTACTTCGGCGTCATGTTCTACACCGTGTCGTTCTTTGACGCCGGCGCCGGCATCAACGGCGGCAGCCACACCAACTCGTTCTCGCGAAATGTGTTCTTCTACTTCAACACCCGCGGCCCCTGCCCGGCGGACATCAACGAGGACACGCTCGTCGACGACGAGGACTTCGTCCTCTTCGCCCAGGCGTACAACATCCTGCTCTGCGGCGACGTGGCGATGCCCGACCGCTGCCCCGCCGACCTCACCAACGAGGGCGTGGTGGACGACACCGACTTCGTGCAGTTCGCGCAGGCATAC
This sequence comes from Phycisphaerales bacterium, assembly GCA_044375915.1. Lineage (GTDB taxonomy): Bacteria > Planctomycetota > Phycisphaerae > Phycisphaerales > UBA1924 > JAFEBO01. Next base: position 757 of record JBILLU010000103.1, on the reverse strand, counting down.
GACCAGTTGCTGTGCAATCCGGAGTGAGCATCGCGGTCGGAGTCTTGGCATCCGGTTCATCCAGCCGATACGCTGGGGTGATGAACCGCGCCGACATCGATCGTCTTGCACTGGACGCCGCGTACGAGCAGGCCCGCAAGAGCCTGTCGGAGGGCGGCATTCCCATCGGCGCCGCACTGGTGAACCCGGCGGGCACGATCGTCGCGTTGGGGCACAACCTGCGGGTGCAGAGCGGCGATCCGACGGCCCACGCCGAGACGGTGTGCATCCGCAACGCTGGGCGGCGGCGCGACTGGCATTTCCTGACGATGGCGACCACGCTGTCGCCGTGCGCGATGTGCAGCGGCACGGCGGTCTTGCACCGCATCCCGCGGATCGTGATCGGCGAGCATCACACGTTCCAAGGCCGCGAGGACTGGCTGAAGGCCGAGAACATCGAGCTGGTCCTGATGAATGACCTGCGCTGCATCTCGCTGATGGAAGAGTTCATCACGGCGCGGCCGGAGCTGTGGAACGAGGATATTGGCGTGCCGCCGAAGGCCTAGGCGTACGGAGCACAAACGCCCTCGGACGCGCCCGGATGATCACATCGCGAGGCGCGATGACGATCGGTCGCGTGTCCGGCCGGAACCGCTGAAGAGATCATCGCTTACGGAAGCGATGGCCTGGCGCGGGTAGGTCCGTGGGGTGTCTGACCCACGAACGAAGACAAGCCTGATTCCCAGTCTCATTCGATCGTTCTGGCGCTCAAGAGCGC
>JBILLU010000316.1:0-2835 GCA_044375915.1 Phycisphaerales bacterium | reverse complement strand
CCGCGCCACGCGACCGAATGGCGGCGTTTTGCGGGCGGCTTTGCTCGGGTTTTCCAGAGCCAGATCAGCCCGCGAGCGGCTTGTCGAAGCGGTCGGCGGTGTAGGCGTCGAGATCTCCGGACCCACCCCCACCGCGAAGCCCGGCGAGGACGTGGCGGACATAGGCGGCGCGCTCGTGCTGCATGATGTCCATGTCCCAGACGCAGAAGGACTCGCGTTCGGAGAGGCGGAAGGGTGTGGCGGGGTCGCGGGTGGCGGCCGCGGCGTTCCGGGTGAGGACGCGGGTGAGCAGTTCGTTCTCGTTGTCCCACCAGCAGACGACGAGGTAGTCGAGCGGCGTGGCGATGTGATGGATCACGAACGCGACGCCGGGGCGGGACTTGGTGCGGGCGGGCTCGGGGAGCGTGGCCTCGATCACGGCGAGGGCGTGAGGGTCGAAGAGGTCGGCGGCGGAGTCGCGGCCGAGGATGGAGTAGGGCTTGATGGTCCAGTTGCTCTGGTGGATGACGGGGAAGGACTGGGCCGGGCGCGCGGCGTATGCCTTGCAGGGGAAGGAGGATTCGCCGCGGGTGGAGACGTTCGATTTGCGGTTCACTTCCATGTTCTCCACTCGCGTTGAATGTCACGCCATAGGTTTGCGCGTTCGGGGGTCATCGACCAGTCTGCCTCGATGTCTCGAAGTCGATCGTTGCGACCGCACAATCTGTTGTCCAAGCTGTGCTCGACCGACAAGGGGGATGCGTAGCTCCGGAGCTGCTGACTCTCCGCGGCTAGCTCCGCGAATCGAGGTGATCGGCTCTCTCGATTCACCTTTGTCCAATCCTTGAAGTCCTCGACTTCGAAACTGGGAATCGGATCGGATCGAAGTCCGAGCGGAAAAGCCACCGGCAGGACGGGCCACGCATCGCTTGAAAAGTCAGCGATCGAACCGATTCGCTGCCAACGACACGGCGCCAGCGAGAAATCGAGAGCTCGATCGATCGTGATGGCTCGCGTAACCACGAGATCACCGATCTCGCGGAGCTCGGGTGGATGATCGAAACGGGCCTGCAGCCCAAACCAGATTGTCCATCCGTTGCGAGGGTGCTTTGGTTCGCGACGGGCGGCGACAAGCACGCCGAAGCCGCCGCTTGGGAGCGGGACAGCGACAACATCTCCGGGCATCACGTTCGGCGATGACTTGGGGCGTTCTGGCGTGTGGGGAAGACCGGCGCGGCCGGCTGGATTCTGGCGCGGCCGGGCTCGCGCCCAGAGGTCGATTGCCTCCGGGTTCATCGCGACGGCGGCTACGCGATGGCCGAAGAAGCCGGGCGGCTCATTCTCGATGCAGTCCTTGATGCCGCGCTCGAACTTGCGGACGCCGGAAACCACGTCGTACTCCGGAAAGCGATACCCCACGTCCGGCTCGCACGACTCGCAGGCAAGCACCTGCATGCAGCGGGTCGGGTTGTGATGCTCGAGAGCAAAGGGTGGTTCGTCAGAGCTGCGTAGCGGCGGGACCGGCCACTGACGGGGGTCGAACGAGCGAATCGATCCGGCGTGACGCCAAAACCCGGATCGCAGTGCCTTGCACTCGACGAGCCCGACCCAGCCGTTGCCCCACGTTGCCGGAGATTGGATGGAATCGGCGCGGACCGCGTCGGCTTGTGGCCGCAACGTGCAATAGCAGACGCAAGCTTGCATCGGATCGGCAGCATCAGGCGGTCGCACAACGATCAGCGCGACAAAGCCATGGGACTTCACCGGAATCTCAAAGACTTCCCCCGCGACGAACGTGCGATTGGACCGCGCCGCTTTCGCCATCCCCTCACCTCCTGCCGATGGTCAAACCGATTCGGTTAGCCGTCCTTGCCCACCTTCGCCCAACTGTCCTTCAGCGTGACCGTGCGGTTGAAGACGAGCTTCGACGCCGAGGACTCGCGATCGACGCAGAAGTAGCCAAGGCGTTCGAACTGGAAGCGGGCGCCGAATCCGGCTCCCCCACCACCACCCCTCAGAGTGTCCAGTGATTCGGGTGAGCCTTCGGCGAAGTACTTGGCGTTCTGCGCGATCCACGGCTCGACCAGTGCCTGCACGGTTTCGAGCGAGTTGGGGTTGAGGTCGTCCTGCCAATTGCCGGTGCGGTCGCCGGGGTGTTCGGCGCTGAAGAGGCGGTCGAAGAGGCGGACCTCGGCGGGGACGGCGTGGTCGGCGCTGACCCAGTGGATGGTGCCTTTGACCTTTTTGGTGGGCAGGCCGTCGGGGCCGAGGGGGGCGTCGCCGCCGCGGGTGGCGGGGTCGTAGGTGGCGAGGACCTCGACGACGTTTCCGGCGGCGTCCTTCTTCACGCCGGTGCAGGTGATGAAGTAGGCCCAGCGGAGGCGGACCTCGGCGCCGGGGGCGAGGCGGAAGTACTTCTTCGCGGGGACTTCCATGAAGTCCTCGCGCTCGATGTAGATCACCTTTGAGAACGGCACCTTGCGCTTGCCGGCGGCGGGGTCTTCGGGGTTGGTGACGTAGTCGAGCTCATCGACCTTGCCTTCGGGCCAGTTCTCGATGGTGACCTTGAGCGGACGCAGCACGGCCATGGCACGCGGGGCGGTCTTGTTGAGCACGTCGCGCACGGCGTTCTCGACGCGCCCGACGTCGATGAAGCTCTCGACCTTGGTGACGCCGACTTCGGTGCAGGCGTTCTTGATCGCGAGGGCGGGGAAGCCGCGGCGGCGGAGGGCGCTGATCGTCGGCATGCGGGGGTCGTCCCAGCCGCTGACGAGTTTGTCCTCGACCATCTTCAGCAGGTTGCGCTTGCTGAGGACGGTGTAGGTCGGGCGGAACTTGGCGAACTCGATCTGCTGC
>JBILLU010000315.1:0-2851 GCA_044375915.1 Phycisphaerales bacterium | reverse complement strand
TCCCGCGGCGTGCGCACCGCGCCGGCGCTCGAGAACGTCCCCATCGCCCATGCGTGGGCCTCGAGCACCTTGTCGCCCAGGAACTCGGAGTTGCGGAAGTTCACATCGCCGCCGATCAGCGTGTTCTGCCCCGTCGTCGCGGGGTCGCCGTTGGTTGCGATCAGGCCCACGGTCGACTCGTCGAAGACGTTGGCGGACAGCCGCGCCACCGACAGGTTCTTGGGCCCCAGGTCCGCATCGTCGTACATCTCGACGCTGAGGAGTCCGAAGTTCAGATTGCTCTCACGGCCGGTCACCTTCACGCCCGCGAGGATGTCCTTCACCTGGCCGCGCACCAGGCCGATGCGGCGCGAATAGAAGGGCGTGGGGCTGTTGAAGATGCCGCCGAAGCCGAAGACCGAGGAATCCTGCAGGAAGAACGCCCGCTTTTCGGGGAAGAAGATCGGGAAGCGGGTCAGGTTCACGCGTCGGTCGTCGACCTCTGCCTCGGCGAAGTCGGTGTTGACGGTGAGCACGCCGGTGGTCGAGGGCGTGATCTTGTAGAACAGGTCAAACCCGGGGCGCAGCTCCAGCCCGCCACGGTCGGTATCGATTCGCGCCGAGACGAAGGGCTTGAAGGTGATGCCGCGGCCTTGATCGAGGCGGCGCAGGTCGGTGACCGTGCCCGCCTGGTTCAGGTCTGCGAGCCGGATGTTGGGCGAGGCCCCCGACCAGCGGACGATCTCCTGCTTGCGTCGGATGGTCCGCTGAGCGTTGAAGCCCCAGCGATCGATGCTCGGGTTGAGCGAGATCGATGTGAGCGGGATCGCGAACTCCGCGCTCCAACCAGCGTCGTCGATCGTGACCTTGCCGATCCACAATTCGTCCCAGTCGGTGCGGATCGAGCGCGTCTGCGTCTCGATCAGGCCGTCCACCTTCGCTCCCGCGGCGGAGAGCGCAAAGTAGTAGCCGTTGCGCTGATCGCCGAAGGGCTCGACCGCGATCTCGACGATGTCATCGCCGTTGATATCGCCCTCACGGAGCATCTGCCGCGCCACGATCGCTGCGGGATCCGAGTCAAAGCACCGAAGCGCGATGTACAAATGCCCGGAGTCAAAGAGCAGCCGCATCTCGGTCCGCTCGGTCGGCGTCGCACCCTCCAGGGGCTGCACCTGACGGAAGGTCTCGGTCGGCTCTGCGAGCGACCAAGCCTCGTCGTTGAGCACGCCGTCGATCACCGGCACCTGTTCCGCCTGCACGGCCCGCAGTGTCGGGCGCACGCCTGTCGGTGGCAACGCCCGCGGCGGTGGCGTCTCGGGCTCGGGGAGCTTTTCGTTGGGTACGACGATCGGGTTCGCCAAGGACAGCGGCGACATCAAGCCGCCGAGTGCGAGTACGACAGGGATGGAAAGCGGCGTCTTCAATGCGTCACAAGGCCAGAGTGCCGAGCGCGATCTGTGCCGCATCGTCACGCGGCAGGAGGCAACTCAAGGCCGCTGTTCGATCCGAGTCGAGCGGGTCAACCACTCGCGATTGCGGACACGGATCGCGACAATCGGCTGTTTCGCCGCGCTGCACGGTGCCACGCCTCACCTCGTTGCGGCCCGATTGCCGAACTCAAGCCGAGGCCGCGGTCGGAGGGGCACGCGGAGCGGACGACGCGGGCCGGTTCGCTCGCTGATTGTGCCTCGATGTTTCCGACCGGAGAGAACGTGTCACACGTGCCGCAACCTGTGGAAAGGGGGCCGGTACACCGGGTCTGGGCCTGCCGCAAGGAGTCGATTGCGATGGAGACTCTGATCTGCGTCTTCCTGGCGAGCGCGATTCTCCTGACGCTGCTGGGTGTTCCGCTCTTTCGCGGCAAGGTACCGCCCAATGCGCTCTACGGCTTCCGCGTTCAGGCCACGCTCGACGATCCAGCCGTCTGGTACCCGGTGAACCGGCTCAGTGGTTTGTGGCTCTTTGTCACGGGCGCTGTCCTGTTTCTCTCCAGCGTCATCCTCTACGTGCTCGTGAGCGATCCCGGAACCGCCGCGGGAGTCAATCTGTCGGTCCTTGGAATATGCCTTACGGCTTCGATCGTGCACGGCCTGATCGTCACCAATCGCCTTACCAAGGCAAGGCGCCGATAGGGATGGGGGCTGGCTTTCGCGTCGCGATCCGTGTCCTCTACTCTTCGGAATGGCGCTGTCCTGCTCCAACTGCACGTTCGCCTACACCCCCGGTCACCCGGTGATCCGCGGCGTGTCGGTGGCCCTCGCAGCCGGACGCCTCACCGCCATCATCGGCCCGAACGCCGGCGGCAAGACCACGCTCCTGCGCCTCCTCGCGGGACTGCGAAGGCCCGACGAAGGTCGGGTTCACTTCAGCGGCGGCGCTAATTCGGGCGCATCAACGGATGAAGCAGTGGGGGACCTCTCCGACGCGCAGCGTGCCCGCCGCATCGTCTTCGTGCCGCAGCATTCTGATGTCGCCTTTGCCTTCACCACCCGCGAGATCGTATCGCTCGGCCATGTTCGCGGCGACGCTCAGCCGCGGGGGCGGGGCCTTCGCGGCGGCGGCGAGTCTCCTTCTTCGGTCGATCGCGCCCTCGCCGAACTTGATCTCACGGACCGCGCCGACACGCCCTTCGTGAATCTCAGCGCCGGCCAGCAGCAACGCGCCACCCTTGCCCGGGCCTTGGTGCAGATCGACGCTTGTAACGCCGCGAACACCGAGCCGCGCTATCTGCTCGCCGATGAACCTGTCAGCGCCATGGACCCGCGCCACGCCGTGCGGTCACTCACGCTCCTGCGCGCCCTCGTTGCCCGCGGCATCGGCGTTGTCTGCGTCCTTCACGACCTCGCGCTCGTTCTGCGATTCTGCGACGACG
>JBILLU010000314.1:0-2865 GCA_044375915.1 Phycisphaerales bacterium | reverse complement strand
TTCGCGTTCCTCGGCGACGACGCCTCGCTCGCGGTCGTCGATGATCTCTACCGCTCACCCAAGAGCGACTGGATCGTCCTGAAGGACTGGTTCGTCTTCTTGCCCTGGCGTGAAAGCTTTACCGACACCACCGGCCTGCGCCGCGAAGTCGAAGAGAACATGACGTCGGAACGAATTGCGCGGATCGCGGAGGAAAGCAAGCAGGATCGGGCGTTGATCATCGGCACGACGAATCTCGATCTTGGCCTGCCGCGGGCGTGGGCCCTCGGCAGAGAGACCGAGCACATGAACGAGCGCGGCGGCGAGAAGCGTGTGCACGACATCCTCATGGCCTCGGCCGCCATCCCCGGCATCTTCCCTCCGGTGGTCATCGACGATACCTTGCATGTGGACGGCGGGACGACCGCGAACGTCCTGCTGGGGGCGAACCTGCGGAGCGAGCAGTCCGTGCTCGGCGCGTGGCGGCGCACCTTTCCGGGGCGCACGCCGCCGAAGCTGCGGTTCTGGGCGATCGTGAACAACACGCTGGGAGACAGCCCGAGTATCGTCGATCCATCATGGCCCGACATCATGAGCAAGAGCCTGACGACTCTGAGCCGCTCGTCAACGAAATCGAGCCTGCGGGCGTTCCTGGCGCAGGCGGAGCTGTTGCGCCGCGCGGAGAACGTGGACATCGAGGTTCGATTCATCGCCGTGCCAAACGACTTCGTGCCGCCGGTCGAAGGAGCGTTCAAGAAGGAAACGATGAACGCGCTCGCGGACATCGGGCATCGCATGGGACGAGATCCCGCCAACTGGCGCACGCAACTCGCTGACTTCGAGGAGCCGGTGCTGACAATCGAGAAAGCAGTGGAACAAGAGAAGAAGGAAGTGACGGACGCGACTCGGCAGCCCGAACCCGCGGCGTCAGCGCAGGTGCGTTGATGAACTCCAACCCATCCACAACACCATCGTCCGGCGTGCCCGCCCCGATCCGCGTGCAGCCCGTGACCCTTGACGGTGCGTTCGTGCGGCTTGAGCCGCTGGGAGAGCAGCACGCATCCGATCTGCTCGAGGAAACCGCCCGCGACACCTTCCGCTTCTTCCGCGACCCGCCCCCCGTCTGGACGCTCGACGGCTGGAAGGACTTCATCCGCGCCGCCATCGCCACGCCCGCTCGACTCCCCTTCGCCGTCATCGAGCGATCCACTGGACGCTGCGTCGGCAGTTCGTCCTACTGCGACATCCGCGAACGCGACCGCGGCGTTGAGATCGGATACACCTGGTACGCCCCGCGATGCCGCGGCACCAAGGTCAACCCCGAATCCAAACTCCTGCTGCTCCGCCACGCTTTCGAGACGCTCGGATGTGTCCGCGTACAGCTCAAGTGCGACGCCCGCAACGCCCGCAGCGCCGCCGCCATCGCCAAACTTGGCGCGAAGCACGAAGGCATCATCCGCAGCCACCTCTACGTGCACGACGGGCACCTGCGCGACACATCGCAGTTCAGCATCATCGCTTCCGACTGGGCTGCCGTGAAAGCGGGTCTTGAGGCGCGGTTGCGGGTGTAGACAAGCCAGCGCCCTGCGGGGGCGCAACAGAGAAAGGGCTTTCACCACGGAGAGCACCGAGATCACGGAGCGGACAAGGCGTGGTCGAACAGTTTCCTCTCTCTCTCTCTCTCTCTCTCTCTACAACGTCTTTTCCTCTGTGATCTCCGTGCTCTCTGTGGTGAACGCCTTTGCCTTTGAGCATCGACGGACGACGGGGCCTGAGCATCATCACACCGCCGCGAACTGCGGCTCTTCGTTGTTCAGAACCCTCCACACGTCGCGGACGACCCACGACATATTCACCTGTGCCGCGTCCGTCGCCGCCGCGATGTGGGGCGAAAGGTGGACATTCTGGATGTCAAGCAGCGGGTACGTGGGGCCGAAAGGCTCGGGCTCGTGGACGTCCAGCATGGCCGTCGCTGCGGGGTGCTTGATGAAGAACTCGGCGCACGCGGCGGCGTCGACGAGCAAGCCGCGGGCCGCGTTGACGAAGACCACATCGGGCTTGAGCAACGCGAACGCCTGAGCGTTCACGATGCCGCGGTTGCTCGGCCGGTCGTCGACGTGGATGGTCAGGATGTCGCTCTCTCGGAGCAATTCGTCGCGCGAGACCGGCGTCGCGCCGGAGCGCTCGCCCGCGGGCACGTCGAGCAGATCGTGGTACAGCACCCGCATGCCGAGCGATGCCCCCACACGAGCCACGCGACGGCCGATGCGGCCCATGCCGAAGACGCCGAGCACGCAGTCGCAGACCTGGCGGCGGGCCCGCAGTTCCTTGCGGGTCTCGCCCCAGCGCTTCTTGTCGAGGGCTTCGGTCAGGAACAGCCGCGGACGCAGAGCGTCGAAAACCAGCGACCAGACGAACTCGACGACAGCCTGAGAGTTCGCGTCGGGTGTGTGCACCACCCGAACGCCGCGGTGGCGGCAGGCCTCGAGATCAATGTTGTCGAGACCCACACCAGCGCGGCCGACGACCTTCACCCGCGGGGCGCGGGACAGCAGCCCGTCGTTGACCTGCGTGTAGGTGCGGACAACGAGCGCCTCGGCCTCGGCGAGCAGGGCGGCGCCGTTCGCGTCGCCCTCGCCGGCGCGCACCAGCCGCGCCCGCTCCGCCAACCATGCGGCGGGAACATCATCGAGTTCCTCGGTCTGGAGAACAAGCGGTTTCGACGCCATGGGCAACAGTATGGAACCCGCCGGTGCGTGAAGCCACGACGACGTGTGCGATTGTGGCGTGCGAGGGTGCGCTGCGTGGATGTGCTGGTCAGGCCGCGGCCGCGCGGGCGCCGCTGCTGTTCAGCCACTTCGCGCACGTCGCCAGCAGCAGCGCCTT
>JBILLU010000313.1:0-2884 GCA_044375915.1 Phycisphaerales bacterium | reverse complement strand
CCAGAAGCGCCGAAGAAGGCGAAATGACCAAGGAACAGTTCCTGTTCCTGTCGGCCATCGACGCGTTCAAGAAAGCCAACGGCAAGACGTTCCCGACCTGGACCGACGTGCTCGAAGTGGTGCGGCTCTTGGGCTATCGCAAGACCTGCAAGGCCGAGATGCACCTGCGCAACGCGGAGGATTGGATGGAGATGGCGGACACGCCGTCGAACGTGCGGCCGCAGCGTTGGCACGAGCGGGAGAAGATCGATCGGGATCGCCGGGCGGCGTGAGTGGGGACGTTGGCGGTGGGCGTCGGCATGATGAAGGCGATTCGCATGGGGCGTGAACCGGAACCGCGAAGCGGTGGCCGTCCCAAGCTCGGGGCGTGAGACCCGGGTGAAGGTCGCGTCATGGGATGAGTCGCGAAGCGATGGCGCGAGCCGCTGTCGCGTACCTCGGTGTGGGCGAGGATCATTCTGAGCGATCGTCGTATACTTCATGCGTGATCCCGCTCGTTGAGCACAAGCAGGCCGAACTCGCGGAAATTTGCCGCACGCACCGTGTTGCGCGGTTGTTTCTCATTGGGTCCGCCGTCGACGACACGTTCGACCCGACGCGGAGCGACCTTGATTTTCTGGTCGAGTTTCAGCCGCACGAGCGCAAGGGCTTCGCCGATGTGTACTTTCTTCTGTTGACGGATCTGGAGAATCTGTTCGGACGGAAGGTTGATCTCGTCGAACGCCACTGTGTCGAGAATCCGGTGGTGCGAGCTTCGATGGAGCGGACGAAAGTCCCGCTGTATGCCGCGGCGTGAACCGAGCGCCTATTTGTGGGATGTTCTCGACGCGAGCCGATCGCTGACGAGCATGTTTGCGGGCATGACCCAGGATCAGTATCTTCAGGACAAGGTGCGGCGGCTCGCGGCCGAACGCTTGCTCATCACCATCGGTGAAGCGATGAATCGGCTGTCATCCGCAGACCCCGACATGGCGAGCGAGCTCGGTGATGTCGGCCCGATTGTCGCCTTCCGCAACGTGCTCGTTCACGGGTACTTCAAGATCGACCACGCCACGGTCTGGGAGGTCATCCAGAACAGACTCCCGATTCTGCTTGCGAACGCTGAGCGAGTCTGGTCGCGATTTGCTCCGCTGTACGATCCGCCGGAGCCAAGCCCATGAGCCATGCCGCCAGTTCCCCCTACGACACCTACACCAGCCCCCTCGCCACTCGCAACGCGAGCGAGGAGATGCTGCGGCTGTGGTCGGCGCGGCACAAGTTCAACACCTGGCGCCGCATCTGGCTCGCGGTGGCCGAGGCCCAGCACGAGATGGGGCTGCCGGTCACCAAGGAGCAGGTCGAGGAGCTGCGGGCGGTCGTGAACCGGCCCGGCGGGATCGCGGATGACGAGATCCGCGCCGCCGAGAAGTACGAACGCGAGCTGCGGCACGACGTGATGGCCCATGTGCACGCGCTCGGAGATTCGTGCCCGAAGGCCAAGGGGATCATCCATTTGGGGATGACGAGTCAGGATGTGGTGTGCAATGCGGATTTGATAATCCTGCATGCCGCGCTACACATCCTTGACGTCAAGACGACACGGCTCACGCTCTCGTTGGGTGAGCAAGCGATGCAGTTCGCCAAGCTTCCCACTCTCGGGTTCACTCACTATCAGCCAGCGCAGCCTGTAACCGTCGGTCGTCGCGCGGCGCAATGGGCTCACGACCTTCATCAAGCGGATGTTCGTTCACTGCTGAAGCGTTGGTACGGTGGAGCGCAGCTTCGCGGCCTTCGTGGGGCCACCGGCACACAGGCTTCGTTTGCCGCGCTATTCGACAATCCGTATCTCGCCAATAAGCTTGAAGACCTGTTCTTGAAAAAGATGGGATCCCCTGAATGGGAAGACGGTCACGGTTGGCATGCCTATTGGCTTACTTCGCAGACGTACTCGCGTGTTGAAGATGCACGGATCCTCTCGCAGCTAGGACTCTGCGCCGCCGTCTTGCACAAGATCGCCACCGACATCCGGCTCCTCTGCAACCGCAAGGAGATTGACGAGCCGTTCGAGGACAAGCAGATTGGGTCGTCGGCGATGCCGTACAAGCGGAATCCGATGCGGTGCGAGCGGATCTGTGGCCTGGCCCGCTTCGTGATGAACCTTGTCGGCAACGCGTACGACACCGCCGCCACGCAGTGGTTGGAGCGGACGCTCGACGATTCGTCGAACCGGCGGCTGTCGCTGCCCGAGGCGTTTTTGGCCCTCGATGGGGCGCTCGACCTGATGCACAACGTGGCGTCGGGGTTGATCGTGCACGAGGCGATGGTGAAGAAGAACCTGATGGCCGAGCTGCCGTTCATGGCGACCGAGAACATCCTGATGGAGTGCGTGAAGTTGGGCGGCGATCGCCAGCACTACCACGAGGTGATCCGTCAGCACGCCCAGGCCGCGGGGTTGCGGGTGAAGCAGGAAGGGCTCGACAACGACCTGCTCGATCGCCTGAAGAGCGACAAGAACTTCTGGAGCACGAAACGCGGCGGGCCGCTGTCGGCGGAGCTGAACTGGGACGGCGTGATGGACCCGATGAAGTATGTGGGCCGCAGCGTCGAGCAGACCGAGCGGTTCATCAAGGAAGTGGTGGAGCCGCTGCGGGAGCAGTACAAGGATGCGATCGCGAAGCTGGGGACGAGCGGGCCGAAGGTGTGAAGGCATTTCACCGCAGAGGACGCGGAGAACGCGGAGCGAGACGGGAAGCACTTACCACGGAGATCACGGAGAACACGGAGCAAGACAAAGAGGAGAGATGGGCTCAAGGCAATGCAGTGATTCGATTGCCTCATCCAAGCATCAACTCCGTGATCTCCGTGCTCTCCGTGGTAAATTGCCTTTCTCTGCGTTCTCCGCGTA
>JBILLU010000101.1:0-11954 GCA_044375915.1 Phycisphaerales bacterium | reverse complement strand
CGCACGGGCGCGTGCGGCTTGTCTGCTTTCGGGTTCTTGACGGTGGGTTGGCGGGCGGCGTCAAACGCCGCTCGTTGGTGGAGGCTGGATGTGAGGGCTGGTGGTGGGGCTGGTAGGGGCAGGTGGGGGAAACGGGCAGGGGGCCGACGCCGCGAGGCGTTGGTTGATTTGCACGCCGGACGACGCGTCCGCCCTATTCGGGCGCGACACTAGCAAGGATTCCGCATGCCGAGTTCGACTATCTGCTGGGGCATCGAGATCGGGGCGGCGGCCATCAAGGCCGTCAAGCTTGAGAACGCCGGCGATCGCGTCAATGTCCTGGACATGGCGATCATCGATCACCCCAAGACGCTCTCGACGCCGGGTGTCGATCCCGCCGACGTGCTCCGCGTCTCGCTGGGCACACTGGTGAGCCAGTACGACCTGAGCAACGCACAGATTGCGGTGAGCGTGCCGGGCCATTCGAGTTTCGCACGCTTCGCCAAGCTGCCGCCGGTCGAGCCCAAGAAGGTTCCCGACATCGTGAAGTTCGAGGCGATGCAGCAGATCCCCTTCCCGCTCGAGCAGGTGGAGTGGGACTATCAGACATTCCTCAGCCCCGACTCGCCCGAGATCGAAGTGGGCATCTTCGCGATCACGCGCGAGCGCATCATGGAGCGTCTCACGATGCTTCAGGACGTGGGCCTCACGCCGGGCTTTGTGACTCTCGGGCCGATCTCCGTCTTCAACGCACTTGCGTACGACCTGGAGTTCGACGAGAAGACGCCGGGCACGATCATCGTCGACATCGGCACGACGTCGACGGATCTGGTCATCTCCGAAGCGGGCCGCATGTGGGTGCGCACGTTCCCGCTGGGCGGGCATCAGTTCACCGACTCGCTCGTCTCCGCGTTCCAGATCGGGTACCCCAAGGCCGAGAAGCTGAAACAGGACGCCGAGGATTCCAAGCACGCCCGCCAGGTCTTCCAGGCGATGCGTCCGGTCTTCACGGATCTTGGTCAGGACATCCAGCGTTCCATCGGTTACTACCAGTCGCTGCACAAGGACGCGAACCTGCAGCGCGTCATCCTTATCGGCGCGACATCGAACCTCCCCGGCCTGCGCAAGTACCTCAAGCAGCAGCTGGGTATCGAGGTGTACCGCGTCGAGGAGTTCAAGAAGGCCAACCTCAACACGCTCGACGGCGGGCAAGAGGGCGGCGAGCGGGCCGGCAAGTTCAAGGCCCGCTGCCTCGAGCTCACCACCGCGTACGGATTGGCGATCCAGGGCCTTGGTGCCGGCACGATCAACGCCAACCTGATGCCCGTCAACATCATCCGCGAGGCGATGTGGAAGGGGAAGGTCAAGTGGTTCGGTGCGGCGGCGGGCATCGCTGCAGTCGCCGGCGCCGCGATGTTCGTGCGTCCGTTCCTCGATCAGGCCGCGGTGCAGCGAGCGTCGGCATCCCCCGATCTGCCGCAGATCCGCGCCGTCGTGAGCGAGGGCAATCGGTTGAAGCAGGAAGCCGAAGCCGCGGGAGTCGTCGGCGGGGCGGCACCCGACGAGCGTCCGACCAAGTTGATCAGCCTTGTCACCGAGCGTGACTTCTACGCCCACATCGTGAACGACATCGGCTTGATGCTCGAGGACGCGCAGCAGCAGGCGGCCGGTTGGGCGAAATCGGTCGGCTCCGCGAGCACCGCGACCGAGGGATTCCGCCTCGAGAAGATGCGGACGATGTTCTATCCCGCCGGTGCGGCGGGCGCGGACCCGTCTCAGCAGCAGCAGCAGCCCACGGGCGCCGAAGCGGCTCCGACCCGCCCGCTCGGTCCAGCCGACCGCGCGCAAGTTGTCGTGGAAATGCAGGTCTCGACCCATCAGCCCGAGCCGCAGAAGTTCATTCTCGCCACGCTCGACAAGTGGCTGCGCGGGCATCCGACGCGTCCCAACGTGCCGTACGAGATCCATGTCGCTCCGACGCCGTGGCGTCAGGACGCGAGTACCGGTGGCTTGACGACGCCGTCTCAGACGGCGCCGAGTCCCGGCACTGGCGGTCCGGGTGGTCCGGGCGGCACCGGCGGACCGGGTGGCGGGAACATCGGCAGCGGCAGCCTTGAAACGATCGCCCCGCTCTCGGCCCTCCGCGGCTCGACGAACGAGGGGCAACCCACGCTGTTCACCATCACATTCACCGCTTCCAAGCTGCCCAAGCAGCAAGCCAAGCCGGAGGGCGCTCAGTGAAGTTCGATTTCAAGCAACTCCTTCAGGGCGTCAAGAAGAACTGGGCCATCCCCACCCTGAGCATCGTCACCGTCGGCATTCTCGGCGCGACTTGGTGGTTCAGCAGCAGCTGGAACAGCCAGATCAAGTCCGAGTCAGAAAAGGCCGCCAATGACCTTTTGGGTCAGGTGAACAACCTCAAGGTCACGTACGCGCTGCCGACGATCGGAACCGGTCAGGCCGTCGAGCAGAAATCCGAGCCCAACTCGGTGCTCACCCAGAAGTACACCGAGCGGAAGAAGGCACTGCTCTCCAGCGGCGAGGCGGTGGTGAAGGCCGCGGAGGCGTTCAACGTCGCCGGAAAGACTCCGCTCGTCGATGGGCTGTTCCCCGAGCCCAAGGCCAACGAGCAGCTCAGCAAGCCGCTGGACTTTGTCACGCGTCTTGTCGGCAATGCCGAACGCGGCCAGCCATCCGCGTATGTCCAGCTGCTGAACGACATCGGCGCCGGTAGCCCGGTGAGCGCCACGGCGCTCGAGGCGCAGTTGAAGGACATCGAGAAGCGTGAGACCGAGAAGATCCGCGGCTCGTCACCCACCCGTGAGCTCACCGCGACGGAAAAGGAATCGTTGCAGAAGACGCTCATCGAGTCGCGCAAGGGCGAGTACGTCCGAAAGGCTGGCGAGGTCCGCGTCTACGCCGACATGAGCGCATTCCCGGGTGGTTCGACCGCTCCCGTGTCGGGCCCCGGTGGGTTCGGTGCCGGCACCGCAACGACGATGGGCGGAATCCTGCTCTCCGCGCCGTCCACGCCTTTGAGCGTGAACCAGGCGTTCGTCTATCAGACGGATCTCTGGTTCCTCAAGGATCTGTTCGCGATCGTTCGCAATGCCAACGCCGGTCCCGGCGGCCGGACGCTGCCGGTGCGAGATGCGGTCGTCAAGCGCATCGACAAGATCGAGTTGCTGCCGTGGCGCGTGCAGACCGCCGCCGTGACGGCCGGTGCCGCCGCTCCCGGCGGTGCGCCGGTCGATCCCAACACTGCCGCCGCGACCCCAGCCGCTGAGTCGATCTCGGGCTTCAGCGACACTGCGGATGCGAACACCTATGACATTCGTCGTGCCAAGCTCACGCTGGTGGTTTCGAGCGCCAAGCTGCCGCAGTTCTTCGATGCCGTTGCTCGTACCAACTTCATGAGCGTCACCGGGATTGCGATGGAGAAGGTCGACAGCTGGGCCGACCTTGCGAACGGCTACTACTACGGCGACGAGAATGTCGTCCGTGTACTGGTTGATATCGAGACGATCTGGCTCCGCAGCTGGACCGAGCAGTACTTCCCCAGGGCCTTGCGCGCCGCCTTGGGCCTGCCTGATCTTCCGGATCCCAACGCCAAGCCCGCCGAGGGTCAACCGGCCGAGGGCCAGACCCCGCCCCCCGGCGGCGGTTGATCGCTTCGCTCGCGGTCGCGTGCGCCATTTCCCTTTCACAGAAGACATCTTGGGGCCCGAGTTCCTTGATCCGCCTCTGATCCGCTCGGCCCTCGATTCTCGACACTTGGAGTTCGCATGAAGCTCAAAGGCATCAACCCGATCGAGCAGCACCTGGAGAAGGCCGTCGTCGGCGTGACCGGCTTGGTGTTCCTCGGCGTGATCGCGCAGCAGTTTCTGACGCAGCCCAATCAGGTCACGGTCGGCAACGCCACGCTGCCCCCCGAGCGAGCCTTCGAGCCGGTGAAGCAAGCCGCCGACACGCTCAAGGGACGTATGGAGTCGTCGAGCCCCGAGCTTGCCCAGGGCTTCGACGCCGCGGGTTCGGATCTGAAGAAGCAGTTCGACACGCTCGTCTCCGGCGGCGTTGCCCCCCGCAAGTCGATCGGCGGCTTCGGTCCGGCGATCGCTCTGGGCGGTGGCACGATCAAGGCCAGCG
Organism: Phycisphaerales bacterium; assembly: GCA_044375915.1. Lineage (GTDB taxonomy): Bacteria > Planctomycetota > Phycisphaerae > Phycisphaerales > UBA1924 > JAFEBO01. The sequence goes on along the minus strand of JBILLU010000101.1, from coordinate 7,829 downwards.
ACGCGATCTACGCGGAGCTCTCGCTTCCCGCGCCCGCGCCCGCCATTGCCGCGTCGTACTGGGCGACGATCGCGTCCGAAGAGGTGAAGAACGCGCCGGTGCTGGCCGCGATCATGCCCAAGGAACAGCCCTACGACCACGCGTTTGTGAGCGTCGAGTCGTCGTTCAGCGCCAAGACGCTGATCGAGTCTCTGATGAGCGACCCTGACGGTGCCGGCCCCATCGAGCCCATGCCTCAGGGCTGGTGGCGTGAGGGGCTGGAAGTGGTGACGGTGGAGGTGGAACGCTCGCAGGCGGGCAGCGACGGCACGTGGACCGACGGCCAGATGGTGCCGCCGATGCTCGGCCGCCCGCTGTTCATCACTTCGTGGAGCGATTCAGTCAAGACGACCGGCGACATGCAGACGTTCACGGTGCAAGCCAAGGAACGTTCGACCGAGATCCTGCGTCCCGGGTTCTACAAGACGGTGGCCTCCCGCGCGTGGGAACCGCCGTCGAAGATGGCCGCGCTGACGGCGGCGAAGATCGACGTGAACGAGCTGGCTCAGAAGCAAGCCAAGCTCGAGACCGAGAAGAAGAAGCTCGAAGACAAGAAAGCGGAACTGGCAAAGTTGCCCGCAGCCCCGACGCGCGAGCAGCCGGCGCCGCGTGAACCGGCACAGCCCGGTCGGCCGGGCGAGCGGCCCAGTCAGCCCCAGCCCGCGCAGCCGCAGCAGCCGCGCGATACCTCCGCTCCGCAGCGCAACCGGCTCAACAACGAGATCAAGGCGATCGAGCAGGAAATTGGCCGCCTCGAGGCCGACGTGACGCGGCTGACGGCGTTGCAGGGCGGCGACGCAGCCGTCGCGGCGACGAGCGACAGCGTGCTGTCGAGCGAGAGCATCCGGTTCTGGGTGCACGATGCGACGGCGCAGCCTGGCGAGAAGTACCGCTACCGCCTTCGCGTCGGCGTCAACAACCCGCTCTTTGGGCGTGGATCGCTGCTGAAGGAAGAGCAGAAGAAGGCCGCCGACGCGTCGGTCATCAAGGGACCGTGGTCGGAGTGGAGCTCGCCGGTCGAGGTCGACCGCTCGGAGTACTACTTCGTCACGTCGGTGACCCCGGCGAACGAATTGGGCGAGGCTCGTGCATCGGTGGAGCTGTTCAAGTTCTACCTGGGCTACTACCGCAAGCAGACCGCGGGCATGAACATCGGTGACCCGCTGGTCGGCGACATCCCGCTGCCCAAGGCTTTGGCCGCGGCAGGAAACGTTGCTGCTCCCGCCGCAGCAGCTCCCGCGGCGCCTCCGGTGCCCCCGCCACCGGGCCGCGAGAACCCGCCTGGTGCCAATCCGGTCCCAGCGGTGCCAGAGCCTGTCGTGGCTCCTGCGATCGATTTCCCGGTCCCTGATCGCATCCGCGTCGCCACGAGCGTGCTGCTGCTCGACGTGGCCCAGGTGCCGGGAAGCTCGGGTTCGCCCGTGTTCGCGGCCATCCTCCGCGACTCCAACGGCAAAATACAGGTCAAGTCCGCTGAAAACGAGCGGGATTCGGCCCTGTACAAGCGGCTCGACCTGTCGGTCAAAGCCGGCGAAGCAGCCGCCACGGCGAAACAGTAAGGCCCCTTGAGCCTCGAAGTTGGGTTTTGATCGGTACTAAAGGAGACCGGTGGCGGGTCGAGTGAAGGAATCGCGAAGGGGCGCAAGTCGAGATTTCAGGAAGATTTGTGCAGTGGATGGGGTTTTTGAGCCCCCCTTTGCTTGACCGACGCGGGGGAAGACCTAAAGTTCTCTCCGCCCTTCACCGGGCGGCATGCCGGGATGCGAAAGCAACCGCGGCACCCAGACCGCCGCGTAGGCGACGGAACGGGCCTCTCTGACAAGCTAAGACGTGAAGAAGAATTGAGCCATGCGACGGCGGGCCGGTTCCGGATGCGAAAGCGTGCCGGGTCGGTTTGACGGTTGGCATGGTTCACGACGACGTGCGTTCCGAACACTCGGAACGCACGGAAAGAAATGCAAGCAATGTAAGCAAGAAATCGAGTAAGAGATTGGGCTCCGAGCCAGGTGGATTCGAGCGGGCAACCGCGAGAGGAAGCAGGGCAAGGAGTTGCAATCACTCTTGAAGCGCAAATCAGGTTGATGTGCCGTGAGTGAGTTGGCAACAACAAGCGAGCGGCATCTCTGGCGAACGTAGCACTTAAATCGGGTGCGAATGCGTCAGGGGCCAATTTGACGAGGAGACGCAAGTCTCGGCGTCCGGTTGGTGATCAGACAAGAAGGGCGCACGGCGGATGTCTTGGCGTCGAGAGGCGATGAAGGACGCGTAAACCTGCGATATGCCCGAGGGAGCCGGTAATAAGGCACTGATCTCGGGATCTCCGAATGGGGCAACCCACCCGCAAGGGTACTTTGTACTGAATGCATAGGTGCAAAGAGCGAACGTGGAGAAGTGAAACATCTCAGTACCCACAGGAAAAGAAAGCAACAGCGATTCCGTAAGTAGCGGCGAGCGAACGCGGATGAACCAGTAGTGCGAGTGAAGTGTCTGGAAAGACACGCTCCAGAAGGTGACAGCCCTGTAACCGCACGCTGGGAATGCCCTCGAGTAAACTCGGGCTCGTGAAACCCGGGTTGAACATGGGGGGTCCACCCTCCAAGGCTGAATACTCCTCGACGACCGATAGCGAACCAGTAAGGCGACTGAACGATGAAAACTACCGCTACGAGCGGGGTGAAAGAGAAGCTGAAACCGTGCGCTTACAAGCGGTCGGAGCCCTTCGGGGTGACGGCGTGCTTTTTGCATAATGAGCCGACGAGTTATCCTATGAGGCGAGCCTAAGGTCTACCGGACCGGAGGCGGAGCGAAAGCGAGTCTGAAACTGGCGATTAGTCTCATGGGATAGACGCGAAACCTTGTGATCTACCGTTGGCCAGACTGAAGGGCGGGTAAAACCGCCTGGAGGGTCGAACGCGTGAACGTTGAAAAGTTCTGCGATGAGCTGACGGGAGGGGTCAAAGTCCAATCAAACTGGGAGATAGCTCGTTCTCTCCGAAATAACTCTAGGGTTAGCCTCAGCAAGCAATTCATGGAGGTAGAGCGACTGGATGGTCTGAGCGGCCTACCCGGCTAGCCGGACCAACCAAACTCCGAATGCCATGAATGAAGTGCTGGGAGATAGACGGCGAGTGACAATATCCGTCGTCAAAAGGAGAAAAATCCAGACCACCAGCTAAGGTCCCCAATTACTGCTCAGTCAAAGGAAGTCGGGTTGCAGTGACATCCAGGATGTTGGCTTAGAAGCAGCCATCATTTAAAGAGTGCGTAACAGCTCACTGGACGAGGAATCCGGCGCCGATAATGATCGGGAATAAGCAGTAAACCGAAGCTGTGGACGCGAAAGCGTGGTAGGAGAGCGTTCTTGGTGCTGCGAAGCCGTTCCGTAAGGATACGTGGAGCGCCAAGAAGTGCATATGTCGGCTTGAGTAACGATTAAACGGGTGAGAATCCCGTTCGCCATATACCCAAGGTTTCCTGGGGCAGGTAAATCCGCCCAGGGTTAGCCGGGACCTAAGGCGAGGCCGAAAGGCGTAGTCGATGGAAGGCAGGTCAATATTCCTGCGCACGTGCGTAGATCAATCCGTTGTGCGGATTCCCGGAGTTCACGGCCCTGTTGGATGGGCAGGCCCTTGTGGCCGATGTGAGCAAAGGGGGTTCCTAGAAAAGCAGCGGTGGCGAAACACGTCCCGTACCAAAACTGACACAGGTGGGTGAGGCGAATAGCCTAAGGCGCTCGAGAGAACGGTCGTGAAGGAACTAGGCAACATAACCCCGTAAGTTAGCGATAAGGGGGCCCTCGCCGCAAGGCAGGGCGCAGAGAAGAGGATCTGGGAACTGTTTATCAAAAACACAGCTCTGTGCAAAGGCGTAAGCCGCAGTATACAGAGTGACGCTTGCCCGATGCCGGAATGTCAAGGAAGCGGTTCAGCGTAAGCGAAGATCGCGACCGAAGCACCGGCGAATGGCGGCCGTAACTATGACGGTCCTAAGGTAGCGAAGTTCCTTGTCGGGTAAGTTCCGACGCGCATGAATAGCGTAATCACTGGATCACTGTCTCCACGACCGACTCGGTGAAATAGTAGTGGCGGTGAAGATACCGCCTACCCGCAGCAAGACGGAAAGACCCCGTGGACCTTTACTATAGGCTCCTACTGACCACGAGCATATTCTGCGTAGCATAGGTGGGAGGCTTTGAAGCCTGGGTTCCGGCCCAGGAAGAGCCATAGGTGAAATACCACCCTGAGTAAGTTTGTGGTCTAACCTCGTTTCCCGTGAATCCGGGCGAGGGACAGTTGGTGTCGGGTAGTTTGACTGGGGCGGTCTCCTCCTAAAGAGTAACGGAGGAGCACAAAGTTCGGCTCAGCACGGATGGAAACCGTGTGACGAGTGTAAGAGCACAAGCCGGATTTACTGCGAGACCGACGGGTCGAGCAGTTACGAAAGTAGGTTCTAGTGATCCTGCGATCCCGTGTGGAAGGGTCGTAGCTCATCGGATAAAAGGTACCCCGGGGATAACAGGCTGATCGCTCCCGAGCGTCCATAGCGGCGGAGCGGTTTGGCACCTCGATGTCGGCCCATCACATCCTGGGACTGAAGGCGGCCCCAAGGGTTCGGCTGTTCGCCGATTAAAGTGGTACGCGAGCTGGGTTCAGACCGGCGTGAGCCAGGTCGGTCCCTATCTGTTGTGGGCGTCGCAAACTTGACGGGAATCAACCTTAGTACGAGAGGATTGGGTTGGACGTACCCCTGGTGATCCAGTTGCACTGCCAAGTGCACCGCTGGGTAGCTACGTACGGCAGGGATAAACGCTGAAAGCATCTAAGCGTGAAGCCCCCCCGGAGATGAGGTTTGCTTGTCGAAAGACGAAAGACCCCTGGAAGACCACCAGGTTGATCGGCCGCGTGTGTACGGGCAGAAATGCCTTTAGCAGAGCGGTACGAACGGTCGAATGTCTGATCACCAACCAGCCGCCGCGGCATCGGTTGCGACGCAAGTCGTAAACCACCTCGGCGTGCTTCAAGAGTCGATTTCGTGCGCCCCGATCGGCCTCACCGCCGGTCGCGACGCAGATTACAACGCTTCGTTCTACCGTCGTTCTTCTTCCGTCTTCACTTGTTCACTCTGGACCGCGATCGACAGATCGCACGTCCGGTTTGTCGGTGACCACAGGCATTGGGAGACACCTGTTCCCATCTCGAACACAGCAGTTAAGCCAATGCCGCCGATGATACTGCACTGCGGGAAAGTAGGTCATCGCCGACTTTGAGCCCCTTGAGGTAAACCTTGAGGGGCTCTTTTCTTTTTTGGATGTCGGATGTCGGGTGTCTCCGATGGCTGGTGGCGATTCCTGCGGCTCGCTCACCTCTCCACCGTGTAATCGCTCGTCATCTCCGCTAGACCCCGCTCAGCCCTTACCCGCTTCTCGCGTTTCACCTCTTCGAGAAGCCGGAAGTTGTGCTCGATCTTCTCCCGCGTGATCGTGCCGTCGCGAGGGTGGTCGAGGTGCAGACACGTCGCCACGTACCGCACGTGCATCGTGCCCAGGCCGGCGTGGCGCAGGCGTTCGCCGAATTCGACGTCCTCCTTGCCCCAACCGAACCGTTCGTCGAAGCCGTTGATCTTTTCCGCGTCGCTCTTCCAGCAGGACGCGTTGGGGGCGCTGAAACGTGCCGGCGTGAAGTTCACCAGGTCCATCGGCCCCGCCAAGGCCCGCGGCAGGTACACCTTCACCATCGACCGCCGCCACTTCATCCCGCTCTCGCTCAGCCACTTCGCCGAGAACGGCCTCCTTGCCAGCACATCCTCCGCGGTGATCTTCTCCGACACCTCGGTGTTCAAGCGTAAATCGCCGCCGCCCAGAAACCTCCCGGGCCGGGCGTACCGCGCGTGGTTGCGCAGCCAATCCCAGCGGTGGATGCAGTCGCCGTCGGTGAAGACCAGATAGTCCCCGCTCGATTCGGTGAGGCACTTGTTCATGATCGCGCACTTGCGCCAGCCGTCGTGTTCTTGCCGGACATGGATGACGGGGAACGGCACCGTCTTGCGGAACGCGCGGATCACATCGCGAGTGGAATCTCCCGAGCCGTCGTCGCCCACGATCACCTCGTGCGGCGGCAGATCCTGACCGGCCATGCTCGCCAAAGTTCGCACGAGATAGTGGGGACGTTCGTAGGTCCCGATGATTACGGATACTCGCATGTTGATCCCCGGAATGAAGATCGAAGCCTACGGCGGCGCGGATCACGGCGCCGCCGCGGGGAGAAATGCCAGTCGGAAGCCCTCGATGGTGTGACTTCGGTGGTGCGTTGTCTCGTGCCAGCGAACCAAGCGAGTCCGTGTGCAGAACGAGGTCGAGCCCGCGGGCTGTATTTGGATCCGGCTGTCTCTTGATCGAACGGATCGTGCACGTTCTGGTAGAACCTTCTGCCTTTTGCGATTGGGTTTGTTGGCAGGGAGATCGTCATGGCTGAAACGAACTCGACCAACGCGGCATCGATGGAGCCTCGCGCCGTGGACTTCTCGTCGCCGCAGCTCACGCTGCGTGCCGTGCTGACCGGCATGCTTCTTGGCGGCACGCTCTCCATCTGCAACGTATACGTGGGCTTAAAGATCGGCTGGGGCCTGGGCATGTCGATCACCGGCATCCTGCTGGCCTTTGCGTTCTGGCACGCCATCGCCGCGTGAGCCGCGGTCGGGTCCGGCCGTTGACCTTGCTCGAGAACAACATCAACCAGGCGTCGTGTTCCGCCGCGGCGGCCGTCAGCAGTGCGGGGCTCGTGAGCGCGATGCCGGCGCTCACGATGCTCGACGGGACGCAGTTCACCTGGTTCATGCTCACCTCGTGGATCTTCGTCGTCTGCCTCGTCGGCATGACCGTCGCGAGCGGGTTGCGCCGCCAGATGATCGTGGTCGACGCCCTCGCGTTCCCCAGCGGTCGCGCCTGCGCCGAGTTGCTCAAGGAGATCTACAGCGCGGGCACCGAAGCGCTGAAGCGCGTCGCGATGATGGGCGTCGCGGCGGTGGTGGGAGGCACGGTGCAGGTGCTCGTCATCCTCCAGCTGCTCAAGGCCCAGTGGTTCGGCCTGACGATCAAGGGGCACAGTGCACAATCGCTGACGTGGACGCTCGATCCCAGCCTGCTCATGGTCGGGGTCGGTGGCCTCATTGGCTTCCGAGCTGGTGCCTCGCTTTTGGTCGGGGCCGTCCTTGCGTGGGGTGTGCTCGGGCCGTGGCTGGCCGATAGTGGTCGCGCGAGACTGACTGCGACGGAAACGCTGATCGCGCTGCCCGCGGGTCTCGATCTGCCGGCCTCGGGCGACGTCGAGTACCGCGAGAGCCGCTACCAACTGCTGTACCGCGGCGAGATGACCGATGCGCGTCACGCGGAGCTTCGGGCCCTCTCCGCCGACCCGGCGTGGACCGGAGCGATCGACAAACTGCGTGCCGAGTCCCAGCTCGTGACCCGGCCGGAGCTGATGAACTACACGACCACGCGTCCGCTGGTCAGCAGCGTGCCGCTGGAATCGTGGCCTCGTGAGGTGATCATCCCCGGTGCGTACGCCGGTCGGCTGCGGTACGACGCGGCAGCGGAGCGTCTGATCGCGCGCGGCCCCGTTCCTTCCAGCGTGGCGGATGAGCTGCGCAAGCGGGTGCGGGATGCGAAGGCCGCGCATGCGGGCGATCCGGCCCGTGTGGCCGCCCTCGACGCGAAAGCGACGGCGCTCGAGGCTCTCATCACCAAGGCAAGCGAGGCGGGCCTCCCATCGCCGATTCCCAGCACCCTCAGCGAC
>JBILLU010000100.1:0-11955 GCA_044375915.1 Phycisphaerales bacterium | reverse complement strand
CGGGGTTGCCGCCGGGATTCGCGGCAGGATTCTCGCCGAAGGCGCCCTGCATCGCCGGCGCGTTGGCACCGGGGACGGGCTTGGCCGGAGTCGCGGGCACGCCGGGCGTCGTGCCGCGGGGCGGGAGTCGGGTGCCTTCACCTTGCCCGGGCGTGGCGGGCTGCTGGCCCTTCCACTTGGGAATGACTTTCTCGGTCGCAGGCGCGTCGGAATGGGTGGGCGTGTCGGCCTGCTCGGGGCGGTCGGGCGTGCCGGGCGGGGGCTGGATGGGCTGAGGCTGCGTGGGTTGGGCTTGCTGCGGCGCTTGCGCTGCGGCGAGCGTGGAGCCACAGACGAGCAGGAGCGCGATGGGCAGAACGCGGCGTGTGTGCAGATGCTGATCGGGCTGTCGGCTCATTCGTGGCGCACTCCGTGCCTGCGGCGTCCTCGGCGCGATGGCGCCGGCGACGCTTCGGCTCCGCCGTGACCCTGAGATTATCACCCCCGAGCCTGTCCCGGCGGCGGTTTTCGCCGCGACGGTCCGGACTTCCCGGCGGGTGCAGGGATGGAGCGCCGGCGGCCGCAGGCGGGTTCGCGCCGGGCGGAAGAGCGGCAAAGATTGGCAATGCGATTCAGCGATCAAACGCCCGCGTGGATGACCTGGACCCTGCGGATCGCCGCCCTGCACAATCTGGGTTGGGCCGTGTTCATGTCGGCGCTCCCGCACGCGTGGTGGGACTGGCTGGGGTTGGCACGGCCCAATTACGAGTTCCTCTGGCCGGGGCTCGGTTTCTTTATCGGATTTCTTGGGATCGGCTACGCGATCGCATCGACCGATCCGGTGACCCACCGCGGGTTGGTGTATGTGGGGCTTGGCACAAAGGTACTGGGGTTCCTGGGTGTGCTGCACAATGTGTACGTGATGAAGATCATGCCGCCGGCGTTCGCGGCGTCGGCGGTCTTCACCGACTTCATATGGATCGTGCCGCTGTTCTTGATCGCTCGACACGGGTGGACCAAGGCGGGGAAGCGGGGAGTGTGAGCACAGTGTCTTGACGAGCCCCGAGCGTGAGCGAGCGGGGGTGTTTCCGCACGAAGAAGACCCACTCGCTTACGCTCGGGGCTCGTGGGCCTGGGCAAGTCTGGGTGGGGGCTGGGTGGGGGCTGCGTCCAAATCGTCGGTGCGAGCGAAGCTCTCTCGATGCAAGATGCCATTCTTCAGCCCCGTTGGATGACCCTGTGCCTGCGTGCCGCGGCGTTGTACAACTTGGCTTGGGGCGCGTGGGCGGTGCTGCTGCCCAAGCACTTCTGGTCGCTGGTAGGCATGCCAGCGCCGGAGTATCTGTTTCTGTGGCAGTGCATCGGCATGATCGTCGGGGTCTACGGCATCGGGTATTGGTTCGCCGCGGGCGACGTGGCCCGGCACTGGCCGATCGTGCTGGTGGGATTTCTGGGCAAGATCTTCGGCCCAATCGGGTTCGTGCAGGCGCACTTCATCGACGGCACGGTGCCGCTGCGGTTTGGTTCGACATTGATCACCAACGACCTGATCTGGTGGGTGCCGTTCGGGGCGATGCTGGTCTTTGCGTATCGCTCGCACGAGCGTGACCGATCGCGGCGGTTTGAGCGCACTGACACGGACATCGCGGCGCTTCGCACGTCGTTGATCGCGGATGGCCCGGCACGCGGGACGTCGATTGCAGCGCTCAGCGAGCGACGGCCGGTGCTGCTGGTGTTCCTTCGACACCTGGGATGCACCTTCTGCCGCGAGGCGGCGGCGGACCTGCGGGATCGGCGTGCGACCATCGAAATGTCAGCGACCATCGTGGTTGTGACAATGAGCCCGGCGGCGGAGGTGCGGGCGTTTCTGACGGGCTATGGGCTTGGTGATGTCGATGTGGTGAGCGATCCGGATCGGGCGGTGTATCGCGCACTGCAACTGAGCCGCGGCACGATCGGGCAGCTCTTCGGGCCGCGGGTGTGGCTGCGGGGCGTTGTCGCGGGCGTGCTGGGCGGGCACTTTGTCGGCGGGCTCAAGGGCGACGGATTGCAGATGCCAGGAGCGTTTGTGATTCGAGCCGGGCGAGTGGCCGCAGCGTTCCGTCATCGGGACGCGGCGGATCGACCGGACTACTGCGCGATGGTAATGAGTTAGCCGCCTGATTGGACGATCCCCGAGCGTGAGCGAGTGGGTTTGCTTCGTGCTCCAACAGACCCACTCGCTGACACTCGGGGCTCGTGAAGGCACGGGGCCAGGAAGGCCCCGCCCCCGCTGCGGTCCCATCGCCAAAAAACAAGACGCTCCTACGCGTGAGCGAGAGGAGCGTCCTGCGGGCGGAAGTCCCAGGGAAGGGTGATGAATGGGCGTCGGAAGCAGCGTCTTAGTTGCCGCGGCGGCGACGGGTGCACAGAAGACCACCCAGACCGGCCAGCGTCAGGACGCCGGGGGTGGGCACGCGGAGCAGCTGATCTTGGCTGGTGCCACTCGCGATACCAAGAAGCGTCGTGCTCTGGCCGTTGGTCTGCAGGTAGTTCAGAGCGGCGTTGTAGGCGGACGAGGCCACACTCACGACGTTGGAGTTGAGGGCCGAGCCGTTGGTCTGCTTGGCCTTGAAGTTGCCGCTGGAGAAGCTGTTGGCGTTCATGGCGAACGAGCCGGAGTAGTCGGTGACGATTTCCCAGATGGCGAGCTGGAAGCCGGTGGCGTATTCGTTGGAGGCGCTGATGGTGTTGACGTTGGCGTTCGCAATGGCGAACATGGCGCGGATGGCGTCGGCCTTCGCCTGACCCATCGGGGTTGAGCCCGGCATGTTCTCGACCTGCTCGATCGTGTAGGACCTCGTGGTGCTGGTGACGTATTGGTACAGGTCGGTGCAGTACGTGCGGTGCTCACCGTTGAGCCATGAGTATCCCGTCGAGGCATTGCTCAGCAGGTGGCGGAGCTGGCCGACGAAGACGTTCTGGTTGTTGCCGTTGAAGTTGATGCTCAGGTTCTGGCCTTGGCCGACGCCCAGAAACTTGACGTCCACGGTCGGGGCGGCCGAGGCGACAGCGGCGACGGCGGCGATACCCACAAAGGCGATCAGGCTGTTCTTGGTCATGTCTTTCTCCCATTCCTTGAGGCCGCCGGTTGATTCAACGGGCGGGCCGGTCGTTCCTTGACCGGGCTTTTCGCGAGCGGTTGCTCGACACGTCAAACATGCCACGGGAACAGGGCTGCGACACACATTCGCGGCGAGGTGAAAGCGATGGAACGTCGGGGGTGCGGGATGCAACGGATGGAACGGGGCACCCGGTCAGCGGTGGTGTTCTTCTAGGACCTGGGGACCGACGCACGGCGTGCGATCGCGACGCCGAGCCGTGTGGCCGCCTGTTTTCTCGGCCGATGCGTGGCGGGTCGGAAGTTCATACCGTCCCGCGTGAGCGAACGAGCGCCCATCGTCGGGATTGACCTAGGGACGACCAACAGCCTGGTCGCGGTGTGCGATGCGCGCGGGCCGCGGGTGCTGACGGATGACGGCGGACGAGCCATGGTCCCCAGCGTCGTGCGCTACGAAGCCGCGGGCGTGGTCGTCGGACACGATGCGCGGGAGCGTGCGAGTGAGTTCCCGCGCGAAACGATCTCAAGCGTGAAGCGGCTGATGGGACGGTCCATGCAGGACGCCGCGGCGGATCTGGCGTACCTGCCATACGAAGTCGTCGCGGGCGAGCACGACACGGCGCGGGTGCGGATTGCGGGCAGTGGAGCCGCGCGGGTCGTTTCACCTGAGGAAGTGTCGGCGGAGATTCTGAAGCGACTGAAGGCGATCGCGAGCGCGGCACTGGGCGTCGAGGTGCGGCGTGCGGTCGTCACCGTTCCGGCGTACTTCGATGACGCCCAGCGGCAAGCCACCCGCGACGCGGGACGCTTGGCGGGCCTCGACGTCGTCCGCATCGTCAACGAGCCCACGGCGGCGGCGCTGGCCTACGGCATCGGCGCCGGACGCACGACGGGTGAGCAAGAGAAGAAGATCGAGGGCGAACGCATCGTCGCGGTCTACGACCTCGGCGGCGGAACGTTCGACATCTCGATCCTGCGGCTCACGCCCGCCGATATGAGCGAGGCCGCGGCCAGCGACACGAGTTTCTTCGAAGTCATCGCCACCGCGGGCGACACGCATCTGGGCGGCGATGACGCGGACCACGAACTGGTGCGGCTGATGAGCACCGGGCTCGACGATGCAAGCCTGACCAGCGCCGATCGCCGCGTGCTGAAGCGCGAGGCCGAGGCGCTCAAGTGGAAACTGAGCGACTTCGAACGTGCAGAAGCTTCTGTCGAACTCTCGGGTGGCCGACGGGTCAAGCGGCTGGTGACGCGAGCAGAGTTTGAAAGCCTGATCACGCCGCTGGTGGAGCGGACGATCGAGCGTTCGAAGCAGGTGCTCGCGGACGCGGAGCGAGCCTTGCGTGGCCCGGCCGTGATCGAGCGGGTGATCCTTGTCGGCGGCTCGACGCGGGTTCCGCTGGTGCGGCGGCGGGTGAAGGAGTTCTTCAACCTTGAGCCCTACTCCGCGGTCGACCCCGATCAGGCAGTCGCGCTGGGTGCCGCCGTGCAGGCGTCGATTCTCGACGGCACGACCAAGGGCGCGTTGCTGCTCGACGTGATCCCGCTTTCACTGGGGCTCGAAACCGTCGGCGGCGCGGTCGCGAAACTGGTCGTCCGCAACACCACGGTGCCGGCGAAGGCCAAGGAGTTCTTCTCGACCAGCGTCGACGGTCAGACGGCGGTGCGTTTCACGGTGTATCAGGGCGAGCGCGAGATGGCGGCGGACTGCCGCAAGTTGGGCGAGTTCTTCCTGCGCGGCATCCCGCCGATGCCGGCCGGTGTGCCGCAGGTGGAGGTGCAATTCCTGGTCGATTCCAGCGGCGTCTTGAACGTCTCGGCCCACGAACGCCGCAGCGGCAAACGCGCCGCCCTCCAGGTCATCCCCAACCACGGCCTCACCCGCGACGAAGTCGATCGCATGGAAGCCGAGAGCTTCGCCCACGCCCGCGAGGACATGTCCCGCCACCGCGTCGTCGACCTCATCGCCAACTCCAAGCTCGACCTCAAGTGGATCGGCGAACGCTTCGACCGCTTCAAGGACATCCTCGAAGCCGACTACCGCGTCGACCTCCTCCGCAAGATTGAAACTCTCCGCGACCTCGTCCGCCAGGCCGAGGCCGACTGGAAGGCCGTCGACCCCAACGCCTTCCACAAAGCCAAAGAAGACCTCGACCGCTCCAGCATCCGCCTCCAGGAAGTCGGCATCGCCATGAGCCTCCGCGCTGGCGAACTCAAGGCGTAAGCCCAACTACCACAGAGGCACAGAGAAGAGCCGAAAACCCGAGGCATCACATCGCCTTGACCCAATGTCTCTCTCAGCGCCTCTGTGTCTCTGTGGTGAATTGCCTTTACAACCTCACGCGAGCCACAGAGAACATGGGCTCACGCCCGTCGAGCATCGCGTCGACCGCCTCGTGCGCCGCCTGATATCCCATCGACATGCCGTGACCGGTGAACCCGCCGCAGAACCACGGGGATGAAGCCCCGCCAGCGGGCCCGATCAGCGGCAGGCCGTCGGGGGAGAAGCCCATCGTGCCGGCCCAGCGGGCCGTGATCGGGAGCGGGCCGTCGGCGTACACGAGCATGGCGCGGGCGAACGACTCGAGAGCGCCCTGCACGTTGTGGGTGGTGCGATCTTCGAAACCGACTTCCTCGTCCGCGAAGTACGTGCGGCACCCCCCCACCACGATCGTGCCGTCGGCGGCCTGGCGAAAGTACTCGCTCCCGTCGTTGCAGTAGTACGAAGCGGCGAGCGTGCGGCCCTGAGCGTCGAGCGCGAGCATCTGCCCGCGCCGGGGCTTGACCAGTTCGTCGAACCCGGGCAAGAGCAGCGACGCGTACGCGTTCGTGCACACCAGCACGTGCCGTGCTCGCACGCTGAAGTCTGAGGCACGCACCACGAACCCATGCGCCTGCGGCTCGATCGCGAAGACTTCCTGGTTCTCAAGCAGCGGCGAGGCGACCTTCGTCGCGAGCGCTGCGTGCGTCGTGAGCTTGGATGCCAGCATCGACATCAGTTCAAACGAGTTCACGCTCGCGTCGTGCGGGTTTACGAGCGCGCACGAGACAAGCCCGCTACGCCACGCGGCGTCGTCGGGGTGCTTGGATCCCGCGTCGATCCACTCCGCGTCGAGGCCGTCTTCGTGCATGAGCGTGACCGAGCGCTCAAGGCCGGCGCGGTTGGACGCGGCGTACTCGGGGGTCGGGAGCCAGGGCGAAGCAACCCACCCCCCAGCCCCCTCCCTCTGGGAGGGGGAGTGCAATGCCAACAGCATCGATGGCACCCGCCGGTAGGACGCGAGCGACTCGCAGCCTTCGCGGCGGAGGCCTTCGAGGTTGGATTCAGTGAAGCGCCAAAGGTCGCGGGCTCGGGTGCGCCCGTACAGCTCGACGGCCTCGGCGTAGTGGCACGCCGCGCCGCGCATCAAGAAGCCGGCGTTGCGAGAGGAGGCGCCGCTGGCGAGCGTGTGGCGTTCGAGAATCACGAAGGACTCGCCGCGGCGCTGGGCCGCGAGCGCCGCCGACACGCCGCAGATGCCGGCACCGATGACACACACCCCGACATCGATGGGCGTGGGACTTCGGAACGAGCGTCGCCAGTGCGAAACGGTCATGTTCAAACTGTACCATCTCGGTGACGAACTCTTGGGGGTTGATGTCCGACCACATCGAATCGCAACTCGATCGCCCCCAACCCGCTCGAGCCGACGCTCGCCGGATGGCGAGATTTCCGCTGCAAGGTTCACTCTCCAGCCGCGAACTCCCTCTACGCCGCTCGCCCGCGGCCGCGTCCTCCCCCTCCGCGGAAAGGTCCCCATGATCGCTCGCGTCGCCGCCGTCGCCGTTGGAGCACTGTCCGTTGCCGGCGCCTCTGCCGCCCCTTTCACCGTCGACTCATCCACCAGCTACCTCGGCCTCAACTCGCTCGGCATCGGCTTCGCGCCACTCAGCCTGGGTGCGTCCTTCGGCATGGGCACCGGCTCGGGCTGGATCACCGCCGCAAGCGTCACCAACATCTCGGTCCTGCCCTCGGGCCTCACCATGCACATCGCCGACTTCCGCACCGGCTACTCGCCCAGCTTCACGACCTCCGTCGCCCAGATCAACATCGATCTCGACTTCACGCCCACGGTGCCCAACCTCTCGTACAACCTCGACGGCTACCTCGACATCGTGCAGGAAGGATCGCCCACCTTCATGCTCGCCTCCTCGACCATCGACCTCTCCCAGATGGTCGGACTGGGTGTGATCCACTACCGCAACCAGCACACCTACACCGGACCGTGCTTCCTGTGGCAACCCGAAGCCCAGCAACTGGGCACCCGCAGCGGCGATCTCGTGATGGGAGTACCGCTCCGATTGTCCGTGCGCTTCGCCATCCAGATGACCCACGGCGGCGACGTATCCGCGATGTTCGGACGCACGCCGGTCGGCAGCACACCGTTCTTCCGGCTCGCTCTCTACCAACGCCTCTGCGACGGCGACCTGAGCGGCGATGGCTTCGTCGATGACGACGACTTCGCGCTCTTTGCCGCCGCGTACTCGATCCTCGACTGCGCCGACCCCGCGATGCCGCCCGGCTGCCCGAGCGACCTCAACCACGACGGCTTCGTCGACGACTCCGACTTTGTCCTCTTCGCCGCCGCGTACGAATCGCTTCTGTGCCCGTAACGCGACCCGCGTGCCTCACCCGCCGGATGGCTTCGCTGGGTACCCGAGCTTCTTGAAGTGCTCGACGAGGCGGTCGCGGTGGTCGCCTTGTAGTTCGATGGAAGGCGCGGCGTCGTCGATCGTGCCGCCGGTGGCGAGTTTGGACTTGAGTTGCTTGAGCAGATCGGGCAGGTCGTTGCTGTTGGCGGACCGCGGTGCGAAGCCGGTGATGACGGTGACGAACTTGCCGCGGCGCTGCTCGCGGCGGATGCGGAGTGGTTGGTCTTTGGGATCGACGACGCGCCCGGTGGCACGATCGCGCGGGCAGGTGCACGTGCCGTGCGGCTTGTTGCAGCGTTCGCACGTCACGGGGCGCTGGAGGGGTGTGCCATCGAAGAGTCCGGGCATGGGGAACGGTATCGGGACGGAATCACGCCGGCGGCACGTCGGTGCGTGCCGCGGGCGCTCACAGCGGCGGCGGCGTGCTCGAGTGCTTTCTCATTCAGGCACGCTCAAGCGCGACGACGACGGAACCCGGCCATCGCTCCCGCTGCCGCCGCGATCAACCACGCGCCGGGAGCGGGAACTTGTGCCGTGATCGTCAAGTCGCGGAAGTAGGTCTCGCTGTCCGTGAAGGAAGCGATAACGACTTGCGACCCGCCGATCTTGGCGTTGTAGCCGATCTTGCCGTTATAGCCGATCTTGGCGACGACGCGGCCGTCGATCGCGGCGAAGGCGACATCGTCGCGCACGCTGATCTGAACGCGGTGGATCTTGTTGAGCATCGCGTCAACGTCGGCATCGATGCGCACCATGTCGATGATCTTGTCGTGGTCCCAGATGGCGAACATGACTCCGATCTCGGGATCGGCGTTGGCGGTGAATCCGATGCCGCTGTAGCCGGTCTCGGGCGAGTAGCTGCCCGCGGCACCGAAGCCCCAGATGGTGGACTTGGACGCGTCGATGGTGACGACGGCGTCGAACTGGGTCGGGAACTCCTTGAAGTCGCGGGTCACGACGCCATACGCGCTCATGCCCATTTCGCTGAATGCGAATTTGGCGTCCCAGGCGGTCCAGCCCTGGTCGTCGCGCATGGGGTCCTTGATGATGACCTCGGCACGGGCGATGCCCGGCACCGCCACGGCGACTGCGATTGCTATTGAAACTCTGCGATCCATCGCACACCTCCCACCCGCTTGCACTGTGTCAATTCTGTCTTCGCCCCGCGTGCCGTGCCAGTCAAGTGCGGAATCGTGCCCATCATGGCCAGCGGGTGGCGGATCAGGCGGCATAGTCGTTATAGAAAGCCCAAACGGGTGCTCTGCCAGAGCAGCCGCGTCCGAGGGCGCACGACTGTTGCCGGCAGATTCATTTGCCGGTGCGGGCACTCCCAATCTTGCTTGCTGCTTTCTGTCTTCCCGCCCGGAGGGGCGGACGGCTTGCGATCGACGCTCCGTCCGCCCCTCGGGGGCGGCGATCACAAAGAAAAAGAGAGAATGGAAGGGTGGCCTTGACCGGCGGTTGAAACCGCCGGCAACGATCGTGCGCCCTCCGGGCGGGGAACCGGCGAGTGAGATGGTCAAGCAGGCTCTACAGCGTCAGCGCGATCGGGCCACAGACACAACCGGCCCCGCTTTCGCGGGGCCGGTGGTTCAGTCACTTGATGTTGATCTCGTTCGAATCAGTTCACACCTTCGGCCCCGCCGCTCGGACGGCTTCGGGCATTTCGAACTGCTTGTCGTTCTCGCGGAAGCCCTTGGCGAGCTTCGCGGCTTGGGCGTCGTAGGCGTTGGGGTCTTTCCAGGTGTTGCGCGGCATGAGGACGTCGCTCGGCACGTCGTGCACGGCTTTGGGGATGTGGAGGCCGAAGGCGGGGTCGGTGGCGTATTCGGCTTTGGCGAGTGAGCCGTCGAGGATGGCGGTCACGAACGCGCGGGTGTAGGCGAGTTTGAAGCGGTGGCCGGTGCCGTAGGGGCCGCCGGTCCAGCCGGTGTTGAGGAGCCAGACGTTGGTGCCGTGCTTCTTGATGTTCTCGGCGAGCTGCTTGGCGTAGCTCACGGGCTGCCGGGGGAGGAAGACGCCGCCGAAGCAGGGGCTGAAGTTGGGTTGGGGCTCGGTGACGCCGGCCTCGGTGCCGGCGAGCTTGCTGGTGTAGCCGTTGATGAAGTAGTACATGGCCTGCTCGGGGGTGAGCTTGGAGACAGGCGGCATGACGCCGTAGGCATCGGCGGTGAGGAAGATGACGTTTTTGGGGTGGCCGCAGACGCTGGGGATGAGGGCGTTGTCGATGTAGTCGACGGGGTAGGTGACGCGGGTGTTCTCGGTGAGTTTGGCGGAGTCGTAGTCGGGGATGCGGGTGACGGGATCGATGACGGTGTTCTCGAGGACGGAGCCGAACTTGATGGCGTTCCAGATCTCGGGCTCGCCCTCTTTGGAGAGCTTGATGCACTTGGCGTAGCAGCCGCCCTCGAAGTTGAAGGCGCCGTGGTCGGACCAGCCGTGCTCGTCGTCGCCGATGAGTTTGCGGTGCGGGTCCGCGGACAACGTGGTCTTGCCGGTGCCGCTGAGGCCGAAGAAGAGTGCGGCGTTCTGGCCCTGCATGTCGGTGTTGCAGGAGCAGTGCATGGGGAAGACGTTGACGTCGGGCATGTCGTAGTTCATGGCGTAGAACAACGACTTCTTCATTTCGCCGGCGTATTCGGTGCCGAGGATGACGACGGTCTTGCGTTCGAGGGACTGCAAGATGAGCACCGGGCTGGTGACGCCGAAGAAGGCCATTTCTTCTTTGGTGAGGCGGCGGCGGCCGGCGTTGATGATGGTCCAGTCGTGGGCGAAGGGCTTGGTGGGGTTGCCTGTCAGGGGGCCCGCGCCCTTGCTGCCCTGGCGGATGAAGAGGGTGGAGCAGAAGAGGCTGTGCCAGGCCTGCTCGGTGACGACGCGGACGCCGAGGCGGTACTTGGGGTCGGCGCCGACGAAGCCTTCGAAGACGAAGTTCTGGGGGCGGGTGTTGAGGTGGTCGACGGCGATCTTCAGCGCGGCGTCGAACTTCTCGGGGGTGATGGGCTTGTTGACCTTGCCCCACCAGATGTTGTTGTGGATGGCGGGAGTGTCTTCGAGGTACTTGTCGTTGGGGCTGCGGCCGGTGCGGTCGCCGGTCATGCAGACCAAGGCGCCGTTGGCGGCGAGGGTGCCTTCACCGGCGGCGACGGCGCGCTGGACGAGTTCAGCGGGGGAGAGGTTGAAGAGGGTGCGGTGCGCGGAGAGATCGAGCTTGCTGAGGTAGCTCTTGGACGGGGTGACGGCGGGGGAAGTTGTGGTGGCCACGGCGGGGCCTCCTTGTGGCGGACGCGGGCGAATGCCGAGCGCCGCGAAGGATTCGACGGAAACGCCGCCGACGCCGATGGGTCGATTCCTCATGCAGGGAATCAGGCCGACCGGATGACACGATATGCGCGTCTGGAATCGGCGGCAAATGGGCGGAATCTCCGGGATTTTGCGGAGGTTTGCGGGCGGTGCCAAGGGCGGATTCAACGCGACAAGCGGAGCCGGATCGGGCCTTTCGCGGTGCTGGGGTCCACGACGCGGCCGGACTGGGTGATCTCAACGCGGCCTTGCTCGACGAGGCGGCGGGCGGCTTGACGCGCGGGCTCCATCCAGTCGCGCCAGTCGTCGGGGCGGACGCGGCGGGCGGCTTCGCTGGGGCAGATGGTGGCGGATTTGGGGCGCTCGGCGAGGAGGGCGAGGATGGATTGCTCGAGGGCGCGGGCCACGGTTTGCTGGTCGTTGGATTTGGAGGCGCGGCGGCAGGCGTCGGAGCAGAACTTCACGGTGTCCCAGTCGCGTTCCCATTTCTTGCGCCAGGTAATGATGCGGCCGCAGAGGGTGCAGGGTTTGGTGGGGAGCGCGGGCACGGGGATGGGTTCGGTGGGGAGAGGGCGGGCGATTCGCGCGGCGAGGTGGGAGGGGAGGTGGTTGTGAGGTCGTTGATCCGGGCGGCATCAGTCGCGCCGCAGGGCCGGCGGGCTGATGGCACCGTGTGTTAGAGTGGGGCGATGGGAGTGATCTTCAAGCGTCAGTTGATTGCGGAGGTTGTGGAGGATCTGGCGCCGCCGCCGGATCGGGAGGCGGTGCGGGAGGCGGCGGAGTTTGGAGCGGATCGGAGGGGGTGGGTGCTCCTCACTGTGTACCTCGGCTCGTCCGTGCTTGTTGTGGTCGGAATGACATTCGCCGGCCTTGGAATG
>JBILLU010000099.1:0-11958 GCA_044375915.1 Phycisphaerales bacterium | reverse complement strand
GATGACGACGAGCGCGACTTCTTCCGCTCGCTCGGATCGGTCCCCTGCTACTACATCAATCATCATCTCGCCCACGCCGCGACAACGTGGCACAACACCCATTGGCCGCTCGACGGCAAGCCCGCCGGCCTGCTCGTCATCGACGGCCGCGGCAGCACATGGGCCGACGGCAAGACCGGCCCCGGCGGCCCGCTTCACACCTTCCAACGCAACGACGACAACTACAACGGCACCCACACCGGCGACGCTCGGCGTCTCCAGACGGTCGATCACCGCGCCGAGACTCAAAGCGTGTTCGTCGCCAAGGGCCGCAGCATCCGCCGCATCGATGTCTCGCTCCGCAGCGGCATCGGCTTCTTCTACGCGTGGGTGACGCAGAGCATCCTCGGGTTCGGTCACATGCACGCGGGCAAGTCCATGGGTCTCGCCGCGTACGGCGATCCGAACACCTCGCGATTCCCTCGGATCCCGGACGAAGTCCTGAGCGGCATCGACACCGACCTCACCGACTACATCCGCGAGCATTTCGACGGGGGCATGCAGTTCACCCAGCGCGACAAAGAGCCGCCAACCGACACTTACTTCGCCGACGCCGCCGCATGGGCCCAGCGTGAGATGACCCGCGCAGTTGTCCACCTCGCTCGACACGCGATGAACAAGGCCGGAGCCAAGCGACTCGGCTATTCCGGCGGCGTGGCCCTCAACGTCGTCGCCAATCGCGCCGTGCGCGACGACTTGATGCACGAAGGACTCCTCAACGACATGTTCGTCCAGCCCGCGGCGAGCGACACAGGCCTCGCACTCGGGTCGGCTCTCTTCGGCTACTACGAGATCCTCAAGCGGGCCCTGCCGTTCCAGAAGAATCAGGTCTACCTCGGGCCGGAGGCATCGTCGCGAAACGCCGCGGACCAACTCGCCTCAGAAGGCGGACGCCGGGGCGATGTCATCGCACGCACGGCCGATCTGCTGCTCGCCGGCAAGATCGTCGGCTGGTTCCAGGGCCGCAGCGAGAACGGTCCCCGCGCCCTCGGTGCTCGCAGCATCCTCTGCTGGCCGCGCCCCGATTGGATGAAGGACCATCTCAACGCCCGCGTGAAACACCGGGAGGCCTTCCGCCCGTTCGCTCCGATCGCAATGCAGGAACACGCCGCCGAGTGCTTCGATGCCGACTTCCCGGTGCCGTACATGCTCTTCAACACCTCGGTGCGGGAAAGCGTTCGCGCGAAGCTCCCGGCAATCACCCATGCCGACGGCAGCGGTCGCCTGCAGACCGTGAGCAGGGACGACACGCCGCTTCTGCACACACTCCTCGCCGAGATCCGCCGCCGCGACGGCGTCGGCGTACTGCTCAACACCAGCTTCAACGACAACGGCGAACCGATCGTCGAGACCGTGGAAGACGCAGTCCGTTGCTTCCGCGGCACGAACATCGACGCCCTCGTTTGCGGCGACGCAGTGCTGGAGAAGTCCGCATGACACGCTCCCTGACGATGCAGACGACCGCCGCACCACGCCCCAACGCGCCACCGACGGCGATCGACGATCCGAGCCATTACCTTGTCGCCCCTGCAACGCTCCCGCACCCGGTGCAGCGTGCGATGATCGAACGGACACTCCGAGACGCGGCGCAGCGCGGTCTGCACCGCATCGGCGTCTTCCCCGCCGGCCGCCACACCGCACGGCTCAGTCGTCAGATCTTCACCGACTGCGGCGTCGAACTCGTGGCCGTGCTGGACGATTCCAGGCACGGACAGATGCTGGGCTTGAGCATTCAGACAACTCGCAACGCAACCGACCTCGACGCGATCTTGATCTCCTCCGATAGCGCCGAGGCATCGCTCGCGTCACAGGCTCAGTCATGGGCAGGCGACGCGACCATACTTCGCGTCTATGTGCCACTGCTGCGGCAAGACGTTGCGACGAAGTCCGCTCGGCGCGAAGCCGCACTCGCCCGCCTCGCAGAAGAGTGCAACGGCAGGATCAACCTCGGCTGCGGCTCGCACCCCCTGCCCGGTTGGACCAACATCGACGGCGGCGATGGGCAGTGGTTCGACGCACCCCAGGACGCCGCCGTCATCCCGCTGGACGTCTTCGATGCGCTCGCCGCGATTCCCGATGCGTCATGCGACTATGTGTGCTCCGAGCACTTCTACGAGCACTTCACGCTCGACGACGGCTTCCACATGGCGTGCGAATGGGCCCGCATCCTCAAGCCCGGCGGCGTTGTCCGACTCGCCACCCCCGATCTCGCCCAGGAAGCTCGCATCTACCTCGGCCAGCAACTGCCAGCCGATCGCGAAACCTTCCTGCGCCATAAACGCCGCTGGCTCGGCGATCGCCACGCATCGGAAAGTCGGCGGTTTCTCACGCCGGCGATGCTGTTCAACTTTGGCGCCCGCCTCGATGGCCACCAGTTCATCTACGACTTCGAAACCCTCCAACAGCAGTTGGAAGCCGCGGGCTTCCGATCGATCACCCGCGAGAAGTTCGGCAGCAGCCGACACACGCCGCTCGACGGCATCGACCACCACAACGGCGGCGAAACCGGCGGCACGTGGCTGCAGGACGTGCAACTGATCGTCGAAGCCATCCGTCCTTGAACCGCCAACGTCGGCACAGACGCTCAGGAGCCGGAAGGCTGGAAGGCCTCGATCTGCTGCCAGGTCAGCCCAAAGCGAGCAAGGTACTTCCGCAATCGATCGGCGTCGTTCACGCTCGACCGCAGTTCCCGTGATCGAGCAAATAGAACGCGACCAGCATCGGACAACGACTTTGCCGCGAGGCACACGGCGACGACGTCGCACAGCTGCACACGATCAAACCGATCGAGCGCCGCCAACCGATCTGGCCCAATCACCGCCTCGGCGCCGCCCTGAAGCACGTCGGACTCCGGCGGCTTTCCAGCCGACCACGCGTGTCGCAGACGCACGATCTCGGCAGCGACAACCTCGGGCGTGATCCGGCCGGCCGGGCACAGAGTGCTCATTCGCGTGACAGAGGCACCGAGATCGCGGAAGTTGCCCGACCACGCCGCGTCACGTGAGGTGGCAAACTCCACGAACGCTGCTCTGGCCTCGGCGCTGAGTCGCACGGCACGACCTGTGCGGGCAGCGACGCGTTCGAGCTCGAAGTCCAAGTTTGGCTCGATGTCCTCCAGTCGATCCCGAAGAGCGGGAAGCCGAAAGGTCCACAGATTGACGCGCGCCAAGAGATCTTCACGGAAGCTGCCGTCACGAACGCCCGCCGCGAGGTCCCGATTGGTTCCCGTCAGCAGGATGAAGTTGCTCTTCTGCTCCTGATCCGCCCCGAGCGGAAGAAACCGCTTCTCTTCGATCGCCCGCAGCAGCATCGCCTGCTCGTCCAAGCCCAGCTCTCCGATCTCGTCGAGGAAGAGCACGCCCCCATCCGCGGCCAGCAGAAGACCGGGGCGATCCGCCACCGCACCCGTGAACGCGCCCTTGCGATGGCCAAACAGCGTCGACATCGCGCCGTCGCCGCGAAGAGTTGCACAGTTGACCTCCACAAACGGCCCCTCAACCTGCCGAAGTCGCCGCTTCAAGTCGTAGATCTGCTTCGCAAGGTGACTCTTGCCGGCCCCGGTCGGCCCGGTCAGGAGAATCGGGTCGGTGGAGTTCGCCGCGACCTGCTCGATCTCTTCGATGAGCCGGTTGAATCGGGTGTTCTGCGTCGCGATACCAGACTTCAGCCCCTCGATGTTGCTGGAGTACTGCGCCTTGAAGCGGGCCGCGATCGCGTCGTACTTTGAGAGATCCAGGTCAATGACGCGAAGCTCGCCCGCCGGGTCGCCGGTCCGAAACCTAGGGCTCGACTGCACAAGCTTGGCCGGAAAGACCCGAGTCTCGGCGAGCAGGAACAAACAGATCTGAGCGACGTGCGTGCCGGTGGTGATGTGGACGTAGTAGTCCTCGCGGTCGGTGTCGAAGCTGTAGCCGCGTGCGAAGTCGTGCAGGGTTGTATAGACCTCCTCGAAATCCCACGGGTCCTTGGGATCCAGCAGCGAGAGCCGCACCTCGGTGCCGGGCGAGACCTGACGCACGTCCTCGGCGATCTGCTTGGCGAGGTTGATCCCCTGGCGTGGGTGGAGCAGTTCGAGCCGATCGGCGACGAAGTCCTCTTGTTGGAAGAGCGACACGGTCGGTCGCCACCGCTCCCAACGCTGCGGCCCGCGCCCGACATCGAGGGTGGTGCCCAGTAGGCCCAGAATGACACGACGCTTCTTCGTGGCTCGCTCATTGTATCGTTTCTTATCCATTTGTATATGAGCAGATCAGCCGTTTTGGGGAGCACCCTGCACCGCTGCGAATGCGGGGCACTTTTCGTCTGGCACGGCTCGTGCATTAGTGGGTTCGTCGCGGACGTTTGCCGCGGCACCCGTCGAAACGGGTTCCTGTTCGGAGGTGCCCCATGGCCAACAAGTCGCTCTTCAGCTCGCTCCTCGGCCTGCTCGCTCCCTCGGCCGAGACCGTCAACGCCGCGGGAGGCAAGGCCTACGCGCTGACGCCCAAGCAGGCGCTCGCGCAGTACGCGGCGACCGGCTGCCTCAACTCGACGTTCTACGCCGATGCGCAGACCCAGCTCCAGACCCTGATCGAGCTCGCCTCGCAGGTGGAGCCGGAGTTCGTCGCGAAGGTTGCCCTGCATGCCCGCAGCCGCGGCAACATGAAGGACACGCCGGCGCTGTTGGTGGCGTTGCTGAGCGTGCTCTCGCCGGGCCTGATGGCCGAGGTCTTCGATCGCGTGATCGATTCGCCGAAGATGCTCCGCAACTTCGTGCAGATCATGCGATCGGGGCAGTTCGGCCGCAAGAGCCTGGGAACGCTGCCCAAGCGTCTGGTGCTGCAGTGGCTGGAGAACCGGACCGACGAGCAGGTGTTCCGCGCGTCGATCGGCTCCGCGCCGTCGCTGGCGGACATCGTGAAGATGGTCCACCCCAAGCCCGCGACGGCGTCGCGTGCGGCGCTGTACGCCTACTTGTTGGGTCGGCCGTACGACGCCGAGGCGCTGCCGAGCATCGTGCGTGCGTTCGAGGCGTTCAAGGCGGACCCGCAGCGCTACAGCGGATCGGAGATCCCGGACGTCCCGATGGACATGCTGACCAGCCTGCCGCTGGACAAGCGGCACTGGAAGGCGTTGGCCCGCAAGGCGTCCTGGCAGTCGCTGCGCATGAACCTCAACACCTTCGCACGCCACGGGGCGTTCGAGGATGGTGCGGTGGTCGCGGATTGCGTTCGTCGGCTGCGTGATCCGGGCGAGATCGCCAAGGCTCGGGTCCTTCCCTATCAGCTCCTCGCGGCGTACTCGAACACGGCGGGCTCCGTCCCGCCCGCGCTCCGAGACGCCCTGCAGGACGCGATGGAGATCGCGGTTGCCAACGTGCCCACGGTCGCGGGAAAGGTCTGGGTTCTGCCCGACGTTTCCGGCTCCATGCACGCGCCGATCACCGGTCATCGCGCCGGATCGACGACCGCGATGCGGTGCGTCGACGTCGCGGCCCTGGTGGCGGCGGCCATCCTCCGCAAGAACCCCGACGCCGGAGTCCTGCCGTTCTCCGATGCGGTCGTGAGCGTGGACATCAACGCTCGCGACAGCATCATGACGAACGCGCAGAAGCTGGCGTCTCTTCCCTCGGGCGGCACCAACTGCTCGGCTCCGCTTGCGGAGCTGAACCGGCGGCGTGCCGCGGCGGACCTGGTCATCTTCGTCTCCGACAACGAGTCGTGGATGGACCGGACCGTCGCTCGTGGAACGGCCACGATGCAGGAGTGGCAGCAGCTGCGTGCACGCAACCCGCGTGCGAAGCTGGTCTGCCTCGACCTGCAGCCCAACACGACGACGCAGGCGCCCGATCGCAGCGACGTTCTCAACATCGGAGGTTTCTCCGACGCGGTGTTCACCATCATCGCGGAGTTTCACAACGGCACGCTCGCCCCCGACCACTGGGTAAGCGTGATCGAGAAGGAGTCGATCTAGCAGCGGTCATCCCGTCCCTCGCGGGTGTGCGAGGGGGGCGGGACGCGGATATCGAATGCTTGCCGGGAGTCCACTTTCGAATGGAACCCTTTCGGCGAAACCTGGTCGATCCGCGTCCCGCTCACGAGTGATGTGATCGGCGGGCGAGTGCCCGGCGAATGCAGACGGGAGTACATGGTTCAGCGGGTTCGAATCCCGTCGTCGCGCAAGCGGCGGACTCTCGTCATCGGTTGTCGCCGGGCACGCGGCCCTCCAGCCCTCAACGCATCCCGACGCCGCTGCCGCGTCGCGATCCGTGTCGAATGCCGATGGGACTACAGCTTGTAATGCTCCAGGTCGCGGGTTCGAATCCCGTCGGCTCCGCTTCCGCCTCCTACTCGAGGCGACTCCCGGGGCCGTAGCTCAGTGGTAGAGCAGGAAAAAACGTCTCATCACTCTCGTCGACACGGATCGCTTCGCGGCAACGGCCAATCCCGGTGCGTCGCCGGTCCGCTCAATGCCCCGTAGCCCAGTTGGATCAGAGCGCCGCGCTACGAACGCGGAGGTCGCAGGTTCGAGCCCTGCCGGGGCAGTTTCCGGTACCCTTCTTCCCTCATCGAGTCCCTTATGAACACCCCATCTCCCACGAATGAACCCGCCGCCCCGCTCAACCGTGCCGTCGTCGCCACCGGCGAGGCAACCGGGTTCATCCCGGTGCAGAACGGCAAGCTCAGCCCGATCACGGTGATCGGAACCGACGCGATCCGCTCAACCTTCGATGACTTCTGCATCCGCCAGGCGATTAACTCGCGCTGCGCCCCGGGCGTGACCGACATCGTCCTGAACCCCGACGCTCACGCCGGCTATGGCGCGCCCGTCGGCTGCGTGCTCGTCTCGCCCGACCATATCTACCCCGGTCCGGTTGGCGTGGACATCAAGTGCAGCATGAGCCTGCTGCAACTCGACCTTCCCGAGGACGCCGTCAAGGACAAGCGCACGCGCCGGGCCCTCATCGAAGCGATCCTGGAGCGCACGCCGACCGGTGCCGGCCGCGGGCTGCGCCACGCGCCCAAGGGGCGTGCGGTGGGCGTCGAGCTCGGCAAGCGCGTCGTCACCGAAGGAGCCACGATCGGCGTGCTCCGCGAGCTGGGCGTGCCCACCGAGTGGGCCCAACGCTGCGAGGACGCCTTCCACCACGGCCACGACGACACCGCCGACGCACTCCGCGAGCGGCTGGAGCACGCCCATATCTACGACCAGCGGGGTCACACTGTCTTCACGGGCAAGATCAACCAGCTCGGCTCCTACGGTGGCGGCAACCACTTCGGTGAGTGCGAGATCGTGCACGTCGAGAACACCGGTCGCGCCCGCGAGGCCGCCGAGGTCTTTGGGCTGCGCGATCGCCACGTCGCGTTCCTGTCGCACTGCGGCAGCCGCGGCTGGGGCGCGCTGCTCGCCGACCACCAGTTCAAGTCGCTGCAGCAGAAGTTCAAGCAGTGGGATATCCCTCTGCCCGGCAACGACCGCGAGCTGGTCTACGCGCCGCTCGGCACGCCCGAGGCCGACGCATACCTCGACGACATGGCCCTGGGCGCGAACTTCGCGACCGTGAACCACATGCTCATCAACGCTCTGGTGCTCGAGGCGTTTCAGGAGATCATCCCCGGCACGAAGGGGACGCTCGTGTACTTCATCAGCCACAACATCGCCCGCAAGGAGATCGTGCGCAACCAGCCCGCCTGGGTGCACCGCAAGGGCGCGACGCGTGCGTTCCCCGCGCGGCACCACGCCCTCAAGGACACTCCCTTCTTTGAGACGGGCCACCCGATCCTGCTGCCCGGCAACCCGCAGGACGGCTCGAGCATCATGGTCGCCGAGCCGGGCGCCGAACTCTCGTGCTACAGCGTCAATCACGGCGCCGGACGACGCATGAGCCGCACCGCCGCCAACAAGACGCTTGATCAGCAGTCGATCGACGCAAGCTTCGACGAGAAGGACATCCTCACCAACTGTCGCAACTACCCGCGCGACGAGGCTCCGCGGGCATACAAGGACTTCGAGGCGGTCCTCGACAGCGTCAAGATCGCCGGCCTCGCGAGCGAAGTCGCTCGCCTCAAGGCTCGGTTCGTGATCAAGGACGGAGACAAGGCCGATGACTGAACCAACGAACATCATCACGATTGACGGATCGCAGGGAGAGGGCGGCGGTCAGATGCTCCGCTCCTCGCTCGCGTTCTCGATGGCGACGGGGCGGCCATTCCGGATGTTCAAGATCCGCGCCGGACGCCCCAAGCCCGGTCTCATGCGCCAGCACCTGACCTGCGTGCAAGCCGCCGCTCGAATCTGCGACGCCGACGTGTCTGGAGACACCCTCGGTTCACAGGATGTCACGTTCACCCCCGGTCCAATCCGACCCGGCAACTATCAATTTGCGATCGGCACGGCAGGCAGCTGCACAATGGTGTTGCAGGCGATCCTTCCAAGCCTGCTTCTCGCGAACGAGCCTTCGACGGTCATCGTCGAGGGCGGCACGCACAATTCCAATGCGCCGCCCTTCGAGTACTTCGAGCGCACCCTGCTCCAGCTTCTGAATCGGGCTGGCGCGAACGTCACTGCCCAACTTGAGAAGCACGGCTTCTACCCCGCCGGCGGCGGACGCATCATCGTCCATGTGCAACCGAGCCAACCCCGGTCACTCGAGCTGATCGACCGCGGCCGACGAACCCAATCGCGAGCCTGGGCGCTCGTCTCACGCCTGCCGGCCGGCATCGCGACGCGAGAACTCGGCGTGATCGCCGAGCGGCTTTCGATCGCCGAAGGCGATCTGCACATCGTCGGAGTGAAGGACCCGGTCGGTCCCGGAAACGCCGTTGTGATCGAGCTCGAATACGAGAACGTATCGGAAGTCTTCTTCGCCGTTGGGGAGATCGCCAAATCGGCGGAGGTCGTGGCCCGCGAAGCCAGCGACGAAGCACGCGAGTACATCGCCGCCGGGACTCCCGTCGGGCCGCATCTCGCCGATCAACTGCTCGTGCCGCTCATGCTGCTCGGCGGCGGACGCTACCGCACCGGCCATCTCACCGCCCACACTCGAACCAACATCGCCATCGCATCCGCGTTCGGGGGCACGGCTCGCGCCGATGGGGAGACGATCGAGGTCGAACCCCTGCCACATCGGTACCGGACCGAACCTCTCGGTGTTCCCAGTCTCCAGCCGCGGTCTGCGAGCCCCTGACGAAAAACGGCGGATCCCGGTAACCGGGATCCGCCGTGAAAGCGGAGAGGGGGAGATTCGAACTCCCGAGAACGCTTACGCGCTCTGCCGGTTTTCGAAACCGGTACGTTCAACCGCTCTGTCACCTCTCCGTGAGGGATCGAATCTTTCGTCCGTTCCTTGGTTCGGTCAATCGACATTCCCGGTTCAGGTCGCGACGCCGATTCGCGGCGAAAGCACGCCAGCCCGGCACCTATCGCCGCTTGCCGCGGGGCGTGGAACGCAGCCGCAGCGTGTCGGTGACCACTTCCAGAATCTGAACCGGCTCGGTCATGCGTCCGGCCCCCACCGTGCGGCAGGCCTGCCATCCCTCGCCGGGGCCGATCAGGTGGAACCCGTCGTCCACGAGTTGCCGAACATTCCGCTGCGTGCTGGGCTGGTTCCACATCGCGTCGTTCATCGACGGAGCGAGAAACACCGGCGTTTTCGCGCGATCGATCGCCGAGAGGATCAGCGTCACCACATCGTCCGTGCGCCCGGTCGCGAGTTTCGCCATGCAGTCCATCGTCGCCGGGGCCACAATCGCGACCGCCGCCTCCCGCGCCAGCGAAACATGCTGCGGGTCGTGCGACTCCACGTGCTCCCACTGCGACGTATACACCGGCCGACCCGACAACGCCTGAAACGTCAGCGGCGTGACAAACCGCGTCGCGGACTCGGTCATCGCGACCGTAACCTCGGCGCCAGCCTGAGACAGGCGGCTCACGATGTGACAAGCCTTATACGCGGCGATCCCGCCGGTCACGCCGACCAAGACGCGCTTGCCACGAAACACCGGCGCGAGCACCTGCGGATCGTCGGGCGAACCGGAGGACGCGTGGCGTTGCGCGGGCTGCTTAGCCATCGAAGGTCAATTGGAGGGTCGTCGCCGCCGCTCGATCAGAGCAAAGCGTCCGAGCCGTTGGACACCGTCTTGGCTTCGACGAGCGAAGCGTTCTCGAAGTCCAGGCCGATCTTGTCGGTCATGATCTCCTCGATCACGATCTCGAGGTCGGTACGGCCGTTGCGCTCGACGAGCGGGCGATGGCCTTCCATCAGTTGGCCAAGGCGGCGCTGGATCAGCGCGGTGAGCTTGAACCGGCCACCGACCTTGTTGACGATGGCGTCGCTCTTGAGGGCTTCGATCATGCGTGCTGCGATCCTTGCTAGTGGGCGAACATGGGCACCTGCGGCCCGACTCGACCCGCGACCGAATTCCGACTTCCCGGTCGCCAACCGGCGGGCGGAAAATCGTGTGAACCAAAGTTATCAACAGCCTCTGGCGTGAACCGCCCGGAACCACTATCATGTTCCTGACGAATCGACCAGCCGCCGTCGCCCCGATTCGAACTCCTGACGTTGCTCCGAAGCAGCGACCTCCGCGATGAGTGGAGGAAGGTCCGAAGCGGGCGGCGAGAAGCGATCGGTTTCGGGGAACACAAGTGTAGGCCGCGTATGCGTTGCCCGCAGGGCCTGTCGCCCGGCGGGTGGCTCGTAGGACGCGTCAAGCCAGCGCGAGCCTGCCGATTGGACGTGCCAGACCGTGCCGCCGACCGTGCGTGATTGGGACATCGGAGCCAAGGTCCGACACACCGGGTGCCCGGAGTGGGGTATCGGCGTCGTCACCGCCGCCCAGTCGCTCGTCCACGACGGCGTCCGCTGTCAACGCCTGACCGTCCGCTTCGACAAGGTCGGCAGCAAAACCATCAGCACCGCGTTCGCCAACCTGGCCGCGGCGACCGACACCATCCTCGACCGCCCTCTACTGGACAAACCCATGCCCGCTACGCCCGCGACCGACGAACTCCTGAAACTCGAGTCCAAGGCCGCCACCGAGGAGACCTTCCTCAAGATCCCCGAGCCGGCCAACGACCCGTTCGTCTCGCTCACCAAGCGTGCGACCGCGACCATCGACCTCTACCGCTTCTCACCCCAAGGCGCCTCACTGCTGGACTGGGCCATGATGCAGTCCGGCCTGCGTGACCCGCTCAGCCGTTACAACCGGCACGAACTGGAAACCCTGTTCAACCGCTTCAGACAGAACCTCGACGCCCACGCCCGCAAGACGCTCAAGGAACTGAAGAAGCAAGACCCCGCGGCCCTGGCCGCCCTCCTCGCCGCCGCCCGCCCCGAAGCCAAGGCCGCGCTGCGCCGCATCGACATCGACCGTTGACCCGCGGCGACACCCGTCACAGACGGACCGCCCCCAATCCCCCACCACCGCCGCACCCACGCCCAACCGCACCTCACACGTGCGCCACGACGCCTTTTCTAAGACCTAAGTCCTCACCCCTCACCCCTCTGCCTTTGGCCCACCCATTGCCATCTCTCTCCCTGTCGCCACGCGACGCGGCAGGACGGACCCGCCGCTCAATCACAGAGAGGGAGAGAGATCATGAACGAGCAGGACTTCCAGAAGAAACTGACCGAACTTGTCGCCCAGATCGGCGAGCTACCCGAGGATCAGCGTGCACCCCTCCAGGCGCTGGCCGGCGAGACCAAGAACCGCCACGACAAAATGCGTCAGACCATCGGCGAGCTTCAGGAATCGCTGGACTACCTCCGCCTCAGCGTCAAGTACCTCGTCTTCGATCTGGAAGCCACCCGGCGCGAGAACGACTACCTGCGTTCCCTCATTGAGAAGCGTCACAACGAGGGCAACGTGGAATAAACCACGCCTTGGTGGGGCATCCCCGCGCCCCACCCCAACCGGCCCGCGGCCCCGCTGTCCTCAG
>JBILLU010000312.1:0-2896 GCA_044375915.1 Phycisphaerales bacterium | reverse complement strand
GACGAGCGCCTCGCGGCGATCCTGATCGAAACCCCGGCGACCAACGCCGACCCGCTGTGGGCAGCGATCACCGACCGCGTCCGCCGCGCAACGGTCACACTGCCGAGTGCCGATTGATCGATCGCCTCAGCGCGCCAGCACGCCGTCCTTCCAGGTGTCCAGATTCTCGAGCTTGTCCTTGGACATGTGCATGGCATGACCGTCCAGGAACAAACTGTTCGAGCCCAGCCCGTGCTGATTGGGGTTCAGGCGGTAATCGTCGGGACGCACACCAGCCTGCACATGGTGCGGCAGCCAGATGTCGTAGACCTGCCCGAGCGAGATGTCGTCCTTGGCGAAATTGCCCCACGACAGCCGCATCAGCCCACCGGGGTCCTTGGCGAACTCGGCGAGATACATCATCGTCGAGGGGCTGGGGATGCGGTCTTCCTGCATCGGCCCGCGGCGGAGCGGAATGTGCCCGGGGCCCTCGCCGCGTTCATCCACCGTGCCGTCGGCGAAGAACGCGAACCCGTTCACGGCGTAGTGCACGCTGTGGGCGTCGAGCGGACGGCTGGGGCACCGGAAATACGGAGCACGCTCGAACATGTCGTTGGGATCGACGTTCGGAGCAACCGTCGCGTCGAGCTGCGGCCGATACGCGACGTTCCACGAGATCCGCTCGCGATAGTTCCGCGGCGTGTCGCCCGCACTGCCCTCACGGGCAATAAAGCCCCGATTTTCGCCCGCGTACAACGTCATGGCGAGATGAATCTGCCGCTCGCGGGACAGGCAGATCGACGACCGACCGGCATCCCGGGCATGACGCAGCGCGGGCAGCAGCAACCCGATCAGCACCGCGATGATGGCAATGGCAACCAGAAGCTCAATGAGCGTGAAGGCGCCGAACCGTTGCGCACGGGCGATCCGGCGCAGTCGCCGCACCCCGCTTCTCCCACCGCCCCCACCACCGCCACCGCCCCCACCAGCCCCACCGCTCCACAGACCCTTCTGGATTCCGATTCGCATGCTGCCTCCTCGCCGCAGTGGCTTGAGCACCGACCGTGTGGTTTCGACAACGAGGCAAAGGAGATCGGGCAGCGGAAAGCCGCGGTGGGCGTGGGCGATCGACGATGGGCAAGAAACAACAAGCCCCGATCGCGTCGTCCGCCGCGGGAATCGCTGAACCGTTCTGCCGTACTACCGGGTTGTCTATTCCGCGCCGCTCCAACGACGCGTGGCTTGAAGTTATCGAACAACGCTCCGCGACGCAAGGAGATTTTCCAAGAACGCGGAAAAGTTTTCTTCCGCGTCGCGGGCACGATCACCGATCGCCTCTCACGACGAAACCAAGGTGCGGGCGATCTCGCTCCGCATCGAGGCCATGAACACGTGCTCGGAGAATCGCTGCGCGTTGGCGCGGCACGCCTCCGGATCGATTCGCAACTGCTCGCACCGCACGATCGCCTCGGCCAGATCGACGACGCGCTGCTCCGCGAAATGCACGCCCGTCACGCCGTCCCTGACCGAGTCGAGCGCTCCACCCCGCCCCAGCGCGACCACCGGAATCCCGCACGCCTGGGCCTCAAGCGCGATGATCCCGAAGTCTTCGAGCTGCGGGAACAGCAACGCACCGGCCCGCTGGTACAAGGCCCGCAGCATCGCGTCGCTGACGCGGCCCAGCATGCGAATCAGCGGCGAGCCGCCCGAGAGTTGCGCCAGCCGCTCCCGCTGCGAACCGCTTCCTGCCACAACCAACGGACGCCCGGCCCGTGCCGCCGCGTCCATCGCAAGGTCCGTCTTCTTGTAGGGCTCAAGCGCCCCGGCGCACAGCAGATACCGCCCCCCGCGTTCCAACGCCCACCGATCCAGCTCCTCGAGCGTCCGCCGCTCCGGCTCGCTCAGTGCGGCATCGGTCGCGTCGGAACGGGGCGTGAAGTAGTCCGTCCGCACCGGCGGAAACACCACCTCGGCATCGCGCCCGTAGAAGCGGCGGATCATCTCCCGCGTGTGGGTCGAGTTCGCAAGATACCGCGTGACGCGTGAGGCCCCTCGGGCGTCGAGCCTCCGCAGCACCGGCGAGCACACCCGCAGCCCCAAACCCATCAGGCCACCGGAGTACTGCTCGCCCAGGTGCCAGAGATACCGAGGCGGCGAGTGGCAATAGCACAGATGCGGCACGTTCCGGGGTGGCCGGATCGCATGAACCGCCGCGGAGGACGTCGAGACCAGCAGGTCCACGCGTTCGTTCGCATCGTCCGCCGCCAGCATCGAGGACAGATGCCCCACGCCCACGTGGTAAAGCGGCAGCAGCCAGCGCCGCGCCCGCGTGGCCATCGGGGTCCGATTGAGCAACGAGACCCGATGCGGGAGGGCATCGATAGCCGGCGTCAGCGGACGCCCGTCATCAAAGATCGCGTACAGCCGCCCCGGCGTGTACGCATCGGAGACGAGCCGAGCAAGACAGTCAAGCACCCCCTCGCCGCCCCGGTAGCCGACGAGCCAGTCGTGCGCGAGCGCGATCCGCGCGGGCCGTGATTGCGGAGCCAAGGCCATTGTGCCAGAGGCTAGCGTGGATCATCACGCGGCGGCGTGATAGACGAAGCGGTCCTTGCCGCTCCTCTTCGCCCGGTACTGGCACTCGTCGATCCGGGCCAGCAACTCGTCCACGCTCGCTGGCGGGGCATCAAACGTCGCGGCCCCGATGCTGAACGTGACGTTTCGCCCGATACCTTCCATCGCCTTGGACAGTTCGGCCTGCAGTCGTGCCACGGCAAATCGCCCGCCGACGCGATCGGTCCCTGGCATGAGCAGCACAAACTCGTCCCCGCCGACACGGGCAGCAAGATCGGTCGGACGGGTGCCGTTGGTCAGCACGCCCGCAACCGCCTTGAGCACCTGATCGCCCGCGGCGTGG
>JBILLU010000098.1:0-12010 GCA_044375915.1 Phycisphaerales bacterium | reverse complement strand
AAAGCGCAGCCGGCGGATCGGATCGGCGATAAACACGCCGCTCCACGGCGCCAGCATCGCTGTCGCGCTTACAAGGCACGTAATCACCATGAGCGACCAGCCGCCGCCGAGCGAGAGCGACACACTTCGGAAGCACTCCGGCGCTCGTCCCAGCGCCCGCCACAGCGTGACCAGGTACCCAAACGGCGAGCGTCGACGCTGCCACAAAGTCCCGCCCCGTCGCGAAGGCCGGCTCGCGTCAAGCTCCGTGCCACACTCCGGGCAGCGCCCGCCGCCTTCACGCAGCACCGACTCGATCTCATAGCCGCAGCTCTCGCAGCGGACGTCGTGCACGAAGTTTGGGCGGGCCTGCTCCACGATGGCGCGACTGTACTCCGGGAGCGGCACGCTTATCAGACCTGCCCTTCTGCGCAATCCGATAAAGCACCGTCCCACAACCGCCGATGCGCACGCTCAGGGAGTCGGTTCCACAGACTCGGAGATCTCCATGCACGCGACCAATTCGACCAACCGCCGCCGCTTCGAGCGTTTCGCCCTCCGGCCCATGTACACGCCCGTCGCCGTGCGTCTGCTCGACAGCGAGCAGTTCACCCTCGAGGGCCACGCCTACGACATCTCCGAAGGTGGCATCCGTTTCGAGCTCGATCACCCGATCGCTCCCGGCACGCCCATCGCCATGCAGATCACCCTCCCGATCTCGCAGGCCGAATCCGATATCGGCCCCGGCCGCAGCGTCTTTGTGATGGGCAACGTCGTCTGGATCGACGATTCCGAGCCCGGCCCCGTGCAGATGGCCCTCGTTGTCACCCGCTACGCCCGCCTTGGCGACCGCGAGCGTCTGCTCGCGCGTCTCGCCAGCGGCACCTACGCGCGGGCTGCGTAATCGCGTCGGGGCTGGGGACAGAGTGGCAAAGTGACAAAGTGACAAAGTGGCGAAGTGGCGAAGTGACACAGTCATCTATGTCATTGACATCGCAGCGCATTCGAATCTGCGCCACTCTGCCACTCTGCCACTTCGCCACTTCTTTCCTCCCCCACACGCAATCCCGCCTCCCTACCCTCCTGCGTGTTTGTCGATCGCGCATTAATCACCATCAAGGCTGGCGACGGCGGCAGCGGCCACGTCTCCTTCCGTCGCGAGAAGTTCATCCCCAAGGGCGGCCCCACCGGCGGCAACGGCGGGCGTGGCGGCTCGGTCATCCTCGTCGCCGAGGAGGGCATGTCCACCCTCTACGACTATCGCTTCCAGCTCCGCTACGAAGCCCAGAACGGCGAGCCCGGCGGCGCCAAGCAGTGCAGCGGCGGCGACGGCAAGGACCTCGTCCTCAAGCTCCCCCCCGGCACCCTCATCTTCAACAACGACACCGGCGAACTCATTCACGATCTCCGCAACAAAGAGACCGTGACCATCGCCGCCGGCGGCAAGGGCGGCTACGGCAACGAGCACTTCAAGTCCTCGACCTACCAGACCCCCCGTGAGTCCACGCCCGGCGAAAGCGGCCCGCTTCTTAACCTCCGCCTCGAGCTCAAGCTCATCGCCGACGTCGGTTTCCTCGGCAAGCCCAACGCCGGCAAGAGCACGCTGCTCGCCGCCCTCACGCGTGCAAACCCGAAGATCGCCGACTATCCGTTCACCACGCTGAGCCCGCAGCTGGGCATCGCCGAGATCGACGCCCACCGCCGCATCGTCCTCGCCGACATCCCCGGACTCATCGAAGGTGCCGCCCATGGCGCCGGCCTCGGCCTTGAGTTCCTCCGCCACGTCGAGCGCACCCGCGTGCTCGTCCACCTCGTGGACATCCAGCCCGGCGACGGCAGCGACCCTGCGGAAAACTACCGAGTCATCCGCGAGGAACTCCGCCAGCACTCCCAGGCCCTCTACGACAAACGCGAGCTGGTCGTTTTCAACAAGATCGACCTCGTGCCCGACAAGAAGGAACGCGAGAAGCTCATCAAGAAGCTCTGCCGCGAGCTGGAACTCCGCCTCGACCGCGACGTCATCGCCATCAGCGGCGCGACCCGCGAAAACGTCACGGCACTGCTCACCCGACTCTGGCGCGAGTTGAATCCGACCGACGACGTCGAGGGCTGGAAGAGCGAGCCGCTCCCCGCCTGATCAGGCCTCCGGCGCACAACTTCCGCTAGAATCCCAACCCGCTCCCCACCCGGAGTCACCCAGGAGTCGCCCATGGGTTGGTTCTCGCGCAAGCCGAGTCCGAAACAAGTCGAGCAAGTCGTTCTCCCGACGAGCGCCCCGCGCTCCGGTGAGGCAGACTCCGCACGCGAGGCTCGCATCTTTGAACTCGGTGCCGACTTCCTCCGCCGCGCCCGAACCCACAAGACCGGACTGCTCTCCGCCAAGTTCTACTCCGACGCCCTCATGGAATGGTCCATGAAGGACCCCGAGTTCAAGGTCCAGATGTTCCGCTTCGTCGACACCTTCCCCATGCTCCGCAACCGCGGCGGGGAAGCCATCTTCGACCACCTGCACGACTACCTCTCCCAGCCCGGCGTCACCGTGCCGCCCGTCATCAACGCCGCCCTCAAGGCCGGCGGGCTGCTCAAGGGCGCCGCCGCCGCCACCATCGCCAAGCAGATCGAGGGCATGGCCGGCAAGTTCATCGCCGGCACCGACGCCGCCAGCGCGCTGCCCGGGCTCAAGACGCTCTGGGACGACGGCATCGCCTTCTCCGTCGATCTGCTCGGCGAGACCTGCGTCTCCGACAGCGAGGCTGACGAGTACGCCAAGAAGTACCTCGACCTCATCCAGAACCTGCCCGCCCAGGTCGCGGGCTGGTCGCCCAATCCGCGGCTTGAGTCCGACCATCTCGGCAGCGTGCCCCGCGTAAACGTCTCGGTCAAGATCTCCGCGCTCTCCGCCCGCACCGACCCGATCGACACCGAGGGCGCGATCGGCGATCTGATGAAGCGCCTGCTCCCGATTCTCGAAACCGCCCGCGACCGCGGCGTCTTCGTGAACTTCGACATGGAGCACCACGCGCTCAAGGACTTCACCATCGAGCTCTTCCAGCGCTGCTGCGAGAAACTCGACTTCCACGCGGGCCTCGCGATGCAGGCGTATCTCAAATCCGGCCCCGACGATGCGCGTCGCATGGCCGACTGGGCCAAGCGGGCCCGCCGCCTCGTCACCGTCCGCCTCGTCAAGGGCGCGTATTGGGACGCCGAGACCATCAAGAGCGAACTGCACGGCTGGCCCTGCCCGGTCTGGGCCAGCAAGTGGCAGACCGACGCCTGCTTCGAGAAGATGACCGACATCTACCTCGACGCCTGCCCCCGCTCCGCCGACGAGGCCAAGCAGGGCGGCATCAAGCTCGCGCTCGGCTCGCACAACGCCCGCTCCATCGCCGCCGCGCTCGCGGGGCTCGAGGCCCGCAACCTGCCGCGTGAAGCGCTCGAGCTCCAGATGCTCCACGGCATGGCCGACCAGCTCAAGTACGCCGCCGCTGAGCTGGGCCTGCGCATGCGCGAGTACGTGCCCGTCGGCGAGATGATCCCCGGCATGGCGTACCTCGTCCGCCGCCTGCTCGAGAACACCAGCAACGAATCGTGGCTCAAGGCCGGATTCCTCGACAACGCCGACGCGGGGCAGTTGCTTCGCGCGCCCGCGCCTGCCGCCAATGCAGACAGCGCGAAGCAGCCCGCCGACCTGCTCGCGATCGCGCCCGAGCGTCATCGTCTCACCCCCGGCGTCCCCGGCGTGGGCGACGGCCGTCCGTTCTTCACCGAAGCGGTGCGCGACTTCTCCGTCAAGGCCCAGCGCGATGCCTTCGCCGCCGCCATAGCCCGGGCCACCGTGCCCAAGATCGCCAACGACCGCACGATTGAGCAGGCCAAGGACATGATCGCCAAGGCCGACGCCGCGTTCGCCGCCTGGCGCGACACCGACCCGCGCAAGCGGGCCGAGGTGCTCGTCCGCACCGCCGCCCTCATGCGCAAGCAGCGCGACGGCCTGGCCGGCGTGATGATCAAAGAGTCCGGCAAGACCTGGCGCGAGGCCGACGCCGATGTCTGCGAGGCCATCGACTTCTGCGACTACTACGCGCGGCTCGCCGTCCCGCTCTTCGAGCGCACCCGCCTAGGCAAGTTCATCGGCGAACTCGACGAAACCCTCTACCAGCCCCGCGGCGTCGCCGCCGTCATCAGCCCGTGGAACTTCCCGCTCGCCATCCTCGCCGGCATGACGACGGCGGCGCTCGTCACCGGCAACCCGGTGATCATGAAGCCCGCCGAGCAGACGCCCGGCATCGCCGCGATCCTCTTCGACATCCTGCAAGATGCGATGAAGGAATCCGGCGTCGACCGCACGCTCGCCCAGAACATCCTGCACTTCTGCCCCGCGCCCGGCGAATCCACCGGCGCCGCGATCGTCCGCGACCCGCGCGTCGCGCTCATCGCCTTCACCGGCAGCAAGGCCGTCGGCTTGGACATCTTGAAGGCTGCGGGCCACACGCCCGACGAGCAGCCCTTCGTCAAGAAGGTCGTCTGCGAGATGGGCGGCAAGAACGCGATCATCATCGACACCAGCGCCGATCTCGACGAGGCCGTGATCGCTGTCCGCGCCAGCGCCTTTGGCTTCCAGGGCCAGAAGTGCTCTGCCTGCTCGCGTGTCATCGTCGTCGATCCCGAAGGCCCCGACGGCCCCGCGATCACGCACTTCACCCGCCGCCTCGTCGAAGCGTCTCGCGCTCTCACCATCGGCGACCCCACACTCCCCGGCACCGACGTCGGCCCGGTCATCGACGCCGAGAGCAAGGCCAAGATCGAGCGCTACATCGAACTGGGCAAGAAGGAATCGCGTCTCGAACTCTCGCTGCCCGTGCCCGCGGGTCTCGAAGACCGCACCGGCCGCGCGTTTGTCGGGCCGCACATCTTCAGCCACGTGCCCGAATCCGCCGCGATCGCCCGCGACGAGATCTTCGGCCCCGTCGTCGCCGTGCTGCACGCCAAGGACTTCGCCGACGCGCTCCGCATCGCCAATTCCAGCCCCTACAAGCTCACCGGCGGCGTCTTCAGCCGCAAGCCCAGCCACCTCGAACGCGCCAAGCGCGAGTTCCGCGTCGGCAACCTCTACCTCAACCGCGGCTGCACCGGCGCGTTGGTTGGCCGCCACCCCTTCGGCGGCTTCGGCATGTCCGGCGTCGGCAGCAAGGCTGGCGGCAACGACTACCTGCTCCAGTTCGTCGAGCCCCGCGCCATCGCCGAGAACACCCTCCGCCGCGGCTTCGCGCCGGAGCTGTGAGCCTCGAACGTACACCAGCTCCGGGTGCCACGGTCTGACCGGCTCTGCGGTCAGACCGTGTGAACGCGTCGTGCACGCAGCCAACCCGCAGGCCTTCGGACGCAAGCGATGGTGCCGGCGTGGACATGACAGGTACCCGCCGGTGTCGAGCCGAGACGCGGACGATCGCTCACTCGATTCCAGTCCGCCTGATGCCCGATGTCTATTCCTAGTGCCTCGTGCCCAGTGCCTTCTCAGAACAACTTCTGCTGTTCCTTCACGTCCTTGATCCGGCCGCTGAGGGTTTCGAGCTGCTGCATGATGTCCTCGACGTTGCGGAACTTGTAGTACTCGCTGGCGAAGCGGATGTACGCGACCTCGTCGAGGTCGCGGAGCTTGCTCATCACCCGCTCGCCGATGACGCGGCTCGCCACCTCGCGGTCGAACTCCTTGTGCAGTTCTTCTTCCACCAGGTCGGCGATGCGTTCCTTGGATTCTTCCGAGATCGGCCGCTTGCCGCAGGCGGACTTGACGCCCCGCAGCACGTTCTCGCGGCTGAACGGCACCCGCGACCCGTCACGCTTCACGACCATCAGGCGCGAAGCCTGCTCGACGCGTTCATAGGTGGTGAACCGCTTGCCGCAGCCGACACACTCGCGGCGACGACGAATCGTCTTCCCCGCATCACTGGCGCGGCTGTCGATGACCTTGTCGTTGTCGGCGTTACAGAAGGGGCACTGCACGCCAAGAGGATATCGGAGAGCGGCGGGGCGTGCCTCCTACGCTGGCGACTGGGAGGCCGGGATGCTCCAACGACGTGTTCAGCTGTTTATCGCCTGCTCGCTCGACGGGTTC
Organism: Phycisphaerales bacterium; assembly: GCA_044375915.1. GTDB lineage: Bacteria > Planctomycetota > Phycisphaerae > Phycisphaerales > UBA1924 > JAFEBO01. The sequence goes on along the minus strand of JBILLU010000098.1, from coordinate 5,916 downwards.
ATCGCCCGCGCCGACGGGGGCATCGACTGGTTGTTTGGCGACGGGGATTACGGGTACGCCGAGTTCTTCGCGGGGGTGGACACGGTGCTCATGGGGCGGCGGACCCTGGAGGATTGTCTGAAGTTCGATCCCTGGCCGAATGCGGGCAAGCGGACGATCGTCTTCTCGCGGACACTTGAGGAGCCGCCGCGGGCCGATGTCGAGGTTACGTCCGGCCCAGTGGCGGTGGTTGTCGGGCGGCTGCGGGGTGAGGCCGGAGGTAATCTCTGGCTGGTCGGCGGCGGTGAACTGGTCCGCGATTTTCTCGCGGCGGACCTGATCGACGACTTCGTGATCTCGGTGCATCCGATTGTACTGGGGGCGGGCAGGCCGCTGTTCCCGGCGATCGGGCGCGATGTGCGGCTGAAGCTCGTGGGCACGCGGGCATACGACTCCGGCCTGGTGACGCTCCGGTATCGTCGAGCGTGACGCGGCGCGGGCGGGCGGGGTCGGAGGCGACTATCCTTGACCCGATGTTCGCGACCCGTGCCACGACTACGACTCGACACGACTCCCAAGCCTGAGCCGGCAGGCAGCGGAGTTTCTGTTCACCAAGATCACCCGGCCCCGAGGCCGGGTTTTTCGTTGACGGTTTGGTTCAGTGCCTTGATTTGAGTTTTTCGCTTTTCGCTTTTCGCTTTGAGATTTGAGCTTTCCCCATGCCCACCATCACTCTCCCCGACGGTTCCAAAAAGTCCTTCGACAAGCCCGTCAGCGGCAAGGACATCGCCGCGTCCATTGGTGCCGGCTTGGCCAAAGCTGCCCTGGGCGTCAAGATCGACGGCGAGCTCCGCGACCTGGCCACCGTCATCGACCGCGACGCCAGCATCTCGATCGTCACCGAACGCGACCGCCAGAAGGTCCTTGATAAGGACGGCCTGTACCTGATCCGCCACTCCGCCGCCCACGTGATGGCCGAGGCGATCCAGGACGTGATCGGCAAGGAAGTCCAACTCGCCTACGGCCCGCCGACCGATACCGGCTTCTTCTACGACATGTACGTGCCCGAAGGGATGAAGATCAGCAGCGACCACTTCGCGGCGATCAACAAACGCATCGCCGAGATCATCGCGGAGAATCGGCCGATCACCCGATACGAAGTCGCCACCAGCGACGGCCTGAGCAAACTCAAGGCCGAGGGCAATAAGTACAAGGTCGACAACGCCGAGCGAGCCCTCGGCATGCCGAGCAGCGTCTACAAGGGCGGCAAGCCCGCCTTTTCCGACTCTTCCACTTCGTCTCCCCGTCTCTCCGTCTCTTCGTCTCTGACTTTCTACGCCAACGGCGAACCCGGCAAAAACTGGGAAGACCTCTGCCGCGGCCCGCACGTGCCCTCCACCGGGCGCATCGGCGCCGCGATCGTCACCTCGCTCGCCTCCGCCTACTGGCACGGCGACGAGAACTCCGATCGCCTCATCCGCGTCTACGGCACCGCCTTCCCGACCCAGGCCGAGCTCGATGAGTTCCTGAAGCAGAAGGAAGAAGCCGCCAAGCGCGACCACCGCGTGATCGGCAAGCATCTGCGGCTGTTCCACATCGACGAGGACGTGGGCCAGGGCCTCATCCTCTGGACGCCGCGAGGCTCGATCGTGCGTAAGGAACTGCAGAACTTCATCTCGGCGGAGTTGAAGAAGCAGGGTTACACCGAAGTCTTCACGCCGCACATCGGACGGCTGGAGCTGTACAAGACCTCGGGCCACTTCCCGTACTACAAGGACAGCCAGTTCGCGCCGATCGTCGAGCGCCAGGCACTCGAGGAACTCTCCAAGTCCGGTTGCTCCTGCGCCGAGATGATGAACCGCGTCGAGGGCGTCTCCGCGCGGCTCGCGGCGGGGATCAACGAGCGGACCAGGGCCAACACCATCGCCGCCGACCGCATCATGGCCGACGACAAGCTCGTCGATGGCTTCATGCTCAAGCCGATGAACTGCCCGCACCACGCGAAGATCTTCGGCTCGTCGCCACATTCGTACCGCGACATGCCGGTGCGCCTCGCCGAGTTCGGCACCGTATACCGCTGGGAGCAGTCGGGCGAACTCAACGGCCTGACCCGCGTCCGCGGCTTCACTCAGGACGATGCGCACCTCTTCTGCACCGAGGACCAGGTGCCCGCGGAGATCCAGGGCTGTTTGTCGCTGGTGAAGACCATCTTCAACATCCTGGGCATGAAGGACTACCGCGTCCGCGTCGGCCTGCGCGATCCGGATTCGAGCAAGTACACCGGCAGCGCCGAGAGCTGGGACAAGGCCGAGGCCGCGTGCATCTCGGCGGCTCAGTCGCTGGGCGTCTCGTTCAGCAAGGAGCCGGGCGAGGCCGCGTTCTACGGGCCGAAGATCGACTTCGTGGTGAAGGACGTCATCGGCCGCGAGTGGCAGCTCGGCACCGTGCAGGTCGATTATCAGATGGGCAACCGCTTCGACCTCTCGTACATCGGCCCCGACAACAAGGCCCATCGCCCGGTCGTGATCCACCGCGCCCCCTTCGGCAGCATGGAACGCTTCTGCGGCGTGCTTATCGAGCACTTCGCGGGCGCGTTCCCGACGTGGCTCAGCCCCGAGCAGGTCCGCATCCTGCCGATCAGCGACAAGACGCTCGACTACGGCCGCGAGGCCCTCGCCGCCCTGCACGCAGCGGGCGTGCGGGCCACGCTCGACGAATCCAACGAGCGCGTGCAGGCCAAGATCAAGGTCGCGGCCGACGAGAAGATCCCCTACATGCTCATCGTCGGCCCGCGCGACGCCGAGAACAAAGCCGTCTCCGTCCGCGCCCGCGGCGTGGAGAAGGATTTGGGCGCGATGCCGCTGGCGAAGTTCGTGGCCGACATCGAGGCCGAGATCGCCAGCAAGAGCGCGGTGCTGGCCGTGAAGCCGTGATCGAGTCTTGATCCTCAGGGGCAAACCAGATCGTTGTACGCGCCGGCGAAGATCACAAAGTCCGCGTCATCCACAGCGCCGTCCTCATTGAAGTCGGCCGGGCAGCCCGCGAGCATCGCCGGATCGGTGCACACGAGCACGTTGTACGAGTAGGCGAAGAACACGAAATCGTCGTCATCGACCACGCCGTCCTCGTTGATGTCGGCGACGCATGTGTACACGGTGAAGTACTGCGTTCCCGCGAACGTTGTGAAGTTGATGCCCGACAGCGAACCGGTGAAGGTGCCGTTGCCGTCGCCGCCGAGGTTGACCTGCGGCGCCGGAACCCCGGGCAGGATCTGGTTCGACAGGTAATCCCGGTTCTGGCCATTCAGCATTGCCACGACTCGGATGTTCTTGAACGCCGAGGCTGCGCCCAGGTCGGCGAGCGGGATCGAGAACTCCACGCCCGAGGTGACCGCCGCAGCAGCCGCAGCGTTCGCGGCGTTGTTGCCCGCGACCACGCCGCCGGTGTTGAAGTTGTAGATCGCCATCAGCAGGTTCTGCGTCAACGCGCTGCCCGATGCATTCGGCGCCACGTTGCCCGCGTTCACGGAGCCGATCGCGCTATTGGAAACTGTCACGACTGTGCCCGCCCGCGAGGCCGGCACTTGCGCCAGGCCGCCGCCGGCGCGGTGTACGAACGTCACCTCAAAGGGCGTTTCAACTGCCGCCTGAACGCCCCAGCGGCAGTAGAGGTGATAGTCGGCGAAGAAGCCGGTGTCGAAGCGCATGCCGCTCAGCTTGGAACTGCGATATGGACCGGCGGGCGCGTTGTATCCGCCGTCGTACTGCGGCGTGCCGGTCAGGATGTTCTCACCACCCGGGCGCGAGTCGATGTAGATGTCGATCAGGTTGAAGTTGCGTTCAAGGTTGCCGGTGAGCATCAAGAACAGCCGTCCGCCGCGGATGACGCCGTAGGCGGCGTCGAGCTCGCTGCCGGTGTTGTCGGCGGGCGGCGACGCGTCGCCGAAGCCGGTCTGCACCTTCTGCACGGCGCGGGCTTCGCCGTAGGTGGCATCGAGAGTGCCGTTCACCGTCGGCGTCACCGCGGCGGCGCTCCCGGCGAGCGACAGGAAAAGCAAGACAGCGGGAACGGAACGAGCGTGCGACATGGGTTGCCTCCGGCCGATGGATCGCGCGGGACCTGGATCCTGTTGGCTCTTGACGCGACTTCCAAAAAAGAACGCGTCAAAACCCCTCTGAACGCGCAGAGATTCGTGGCCATCGCGATCAACGCCCGTTCAGGAGGCAAACGGGGCCCGTTTCTCGGGCGTTTTGCCTGTGCTCAGCGCGTCGTGTCTTCGATGATCTCGCGGCCGTTGAGCTTTTGGATCGGTCGGTTGTTGCCGTCGTAGCGACGCCGGAACGACGCCAACTGCGACGACGAGACCGTCACCGGCTCGAGCATCAGGTTCCACTTCACGCCCTCGGTGCCCGGTGGCGTGGTGAGCGAGCCTGAGTAGCGATAGGTCCGCGCGTCGGCTGGGAGCAGCGCGGCGGCGTTGACGGAGATCTCGGGCTTCTCGATCTTCTGGCCACTCTCGGGCATGTTGGCCGCGATCGACTCGAACATGGGGTTGGCCGCACCTTCGCGGAGCATCACGCCGACGACTGCCAGACCGCCGGAGGCGGACTTGTGCACTAGGTGCATCTCCGCCGCGGCGTGCGTGCCCTTGATCGTGTGCTCGCTGGGGGCGTGGAAGTGGAACTGGGCGAGGTCGAAGCGCTCGCCGTCGAGGATGATGAAGCTGCCGGGGGCGTAGTTCACCTGCACGGTGTGCCCGTTGTTGATGATGCTCATCGGGCTGGGCTGGTAGTTGAAGGCGATGTTGGGCAGGTCGCGCGGCGAGACGGCGGCGATGTCGATCGGAGACTGGCTGCGACCCGTCGAGCAGAGCGCGTACTCGGGCGACAGCGATCCCCAGTAGGCCGGGCCCGTCGCGCCGGAGTAGCTCCAGTGCGTCGTGTGCGAGCCGGACTCCTTGGCATGTTCACGCGACGCGCAGCCCGCGGCGGTGAGGAGCACAAGAGCGGCAAAGCCAGGAACGATGATCGCGCGACGATGCATCGGACACTCCACGGGACAGTGAGGCACCGACGGGTGCCATCTGGGGACGGAGTCTACCAAGTTTGGCTCGCGGTGTTCGGCGGGGCGAATGGGTTGGGGTGACGGCGGGCGATTTGCTTCGGGTCAAGGATGCTCACTTGGAAACGACACAAGACTCATTGCGACAGGATCGCTCGGCCGCGTCGCGGCTTGGCTCGCCGCTGCTGACGGCGGTGGGGTTGGGTGTGGCGTCGTGCGTTCTGCATGCGGTGCTGCCGCGGGAATTGGGGCACGAGGTGGCGTGTGTGGTGTTGGGGGCGCTCGGGGCGGTGTACCTGGGCGGGGCGCTGCATGAAGGGAGTGAGGGTGGGCGGGGTGGGCGGGTGTCGCTTGCGGTGGCGGCGGTGGGGGCGGCGGTGTTTGTGGTGCTGGGCGTGGTGGGGCTGCGCGGGCCGGCGTGGGTGGTGCCTGCGGGGTTCTTGCTGCACGGCGTGTGGGATTGGGCGCATCACGCGATGGAGCGGCGCACGGTGGGGCGGTGGTGGCCGCCGTTCTGTGCGCTGTTTGATGTGATCTTCGGGGTGTACTTGATGGTGTGGGGGTGAGGGTGGGGGTGAGGGTGAGGGTGGGGTGCGTGGTTGGGCTATCAGCTGCGATGTGGGCGTTGGTGACTCCACGCTGGCGCGTGGGGTTCGTTGTGGGTGTTGCGGTTATGTATTGGACCGCGTGGGCGCTCAGGTGAGCGTCGGCCCCCTCACCTTCTTGGCCTTTGGCCAAGCGGTCCTCTCCCCGCGCGCGGGGAGAGGAGGCGCGGGGCGGCGGGGCGTCCGGACGCGTGGGGAGCGGGGTGTAGCGGGCGATGCGGAGGAGGAGGTTGGCGGTCTTGCGGGCGCTTTCGCGGCTTTGCATTCTGGC
>JBILLU010000097.1:0-12027 GCA_044375915.1 Phycisphaerales bacterium | reverse complement strand
GATGTATGAGATCGCCGTCCATTGCGAGTTCTGTGCCGCCCACGCCCTGATGATCTCAGGTCAGCGCGAGCCCGTGCACGGCCACAATTGGAAGGTGACCGCGGTCATCGCCGGCACCACCCTCGACGCCGACGGCCTGCTCTGCGACTTCCACACAGCCGAGGACGTGCTGAAGGAAATCGTCTCGCCGTTTGACAACAACAACCTGAACGCTTGCGAGCCCTTCAGCACGGGGACCAACCCCAGTGCCGAACTGGTCGCCAAGCACATCGCTGACGAACTTGCGGATCGGCTGGACGAGGCGCTGCGCCCGCACGCGCGGGTCGCCAGCGTGAGTGTGACCGAAGCGCCGGGGTGTATCGCGAAATACGTGCGAGTGGGAAGGGGTGAGGGGTGAACGGCGTCCGGATATGCAAACGTGTAGGTACCCGCCATCCCCGCACCTGACTTGATGCTTCGCATCAAGTCGTCCTCTCCCCGCGAGCGGGGAGAGGAGGCGCGGAGCCGCCGCGGGGATCGCGAATCAGTCGGATGGAAGAACAGTCAGGAACGGAGTCTGTTGTGAGTTCGCCCGAGCAGGAAAGTCGTTCACGTAGTGTGTCCCGCCCCGGCCCCACCCCCGTCGGCGAGGCGAACGCCGAGGCCGCGCCCGGACGTCACGCCGAAGGCGTGGAGCCCGTGCATCCCGTGGTGACGGGCGAGGCGGCCTCGAAACCCGCTTCAGACGAGCACGACGACGGCCCGCGCTTCTTCAACCGCGATCTTTCGTGGCTCGAGTTCAACCGCCGCGTGCTGTGGCAGGCCGCCGATGCCCGCGTGCCGCTGCTGGAGCGGGTGAAGTTCCTCGCGATCTTCACCAGCAACCTCGACGAATTCTTCATGAAGCGGGTCGGGCTCTTGCGTCGCCTGATCCACACCGACCCGAACTCCTTGAGCCACGACGGCATGACGCCTCGGCAGCAGCTGGTCGCGATCCGTGCCGCAGTGAACGAGCTGGTGGGCGAACAGACCCGCATCTACACCAAGGACATCCAGCCCTCGCTGGTGGCGGCCGACATCCACGTCGTGGGTTATTCCGAGCTCTCGCAGCGCGACCGTCGCTACGTCGACGAGTGGTACCGGGCTCACATCTTCGCCTCGCTCACTCCTCTGGCGGTTGATCAGGGGCACAAGTTCCCGTTCATCTCGAACCTGTCGGACAACATCGCGGTGCTGGCGATGCCGCCGCGTTCGGTGAACCCGCGCACCAAGGCGGCGATGGGCGATCTCGATGAGCCGCGGTTTGCCCGCGTCAAGATCCCCGTGGGCACCGGCGTGCGCCGCTTCATCCCGCTGCCCACTCGCCCGGGCGAGCGCAAGGGCAAGCGGGTCGATCGCTTCGTGCCGCTGCTTGAGGTCATCCGTCACAACCTGCCCGATCTCTTCCCGGGCGTCAAGATCAGCGAGCAGGCGGCGTTCCGCGTCACCCGCTCGGCCGGCGTGCAGCGTGACGACATGATCGAGGCGGGCACCGGCTCGCTCATGCGCACCGTCGAGGAAGATCTCAAGCAGCGCCGCTTCGCCAAAGCCGTGCGACTGGAACTGGAGGACGGTGCCAGCCAGGAGATGCGTCAGTGGCTTCTGGACAAGCTGAACCTCGTGCCACAGGACGTGTACGACCATCCGCCGATTGACTACGCCGCCCTCTTCGAGGTCGCGGAGATCGACCGTCCGGACCTGAAGGAGCGGCCATACCGGGCCGTCGTGCCGCAGCGCTTCGCGCACGTCGGCGCCCCGGGGGTCGATCCGGCCAAGGGCGCGAACTTCTTCGCGACGATCCGCAAGCAGGACGTCTTGGTGCACCATCCGTACGAGAGCTTCAAGCACTCGGTGGAGCGATTCATCGCCGCCGCCGCGGTCGATCCGGACGTGATGGCGATCAAGCAGACGCTGTACCGCACCACGCCCGACTCGCCGTTCGTCGAGAACCTGATCCGGGCCGCCGAGAGCGGCAAGCAGGTCGCCTGTCTGGTGGAACTCCGCGCCCGCTTTGATGAAGGCCGCAACGTGCGGTTCGCCCGTCAGCTCGAGAAGGCCGGCGTGCACGTGGCGTATGGCGTGGCGGGCCTCAAGACCCACTGCAAGACCTCGCTGGTCGTCCGCCGCGAGCGCACCGGGCTGCGCTGCTACGCCCACCTGGGCACCGGCAACTACCACCCCAAGACCGCGCAGCTCTACACCGACATCGGCCTGTTCACCAGCGATCCGGGCATCACGGCCGACCTGGTGACGCTGTTCAACTTTCTGACCGGCTTGTCGGCCCCGCCGAACTACGAGCACCTGCTCGTCGCGCCGTTCACGATGCGTCAGCGTTTCGGGTACCTGATCGACCGCGAGATCGAGAACGCACGGCGCGGGCTGCCCAGCGGCATCACCGCCAAGATGAACGCCGTCGAGGATCGCGAAGTCGCCGAGAAGCTCTATCAGGCGTCGCAGGCGGGCGTGCCCGTCACGCTGATCGTCCGCGGCTTCTGCTGCGTCCGCCCCGGCGTGCCGGGCTTGTCAGAGAACATCAAGGTCGTCAGCGTCATCGGGCGCTTCCTTGAGCACTCCCGCATCTTCCACTTCCGTAGCGGATTCGAGGATCCGATCGATGGCGAGTGGATCATCAGCAGCGCCGACTGGATGTACCGCAACCTTTCCAACCGCGTCGAGGTCGCGGTGCCTGTTCGCGACACCGACGCGCGGCGAAAGCTCCAGCGCATCATCGAAGTCTCGCTGCAGGATCACCGAAACGCCTGGGACTTGCGTCCCGACGGAACCTACGAACTGCGCACGCCCCGGGAAGATGCCGAGCCCGACTCGCCGCAGAGTGCTGGCACGTTCAACACCCTCATCTTCGAGTCGATGGAAGAGTGATCGCCGCAAGGGTTGATCGTCCACGAAAACAAACAAGCCGCGGGTCACCGCGGCTTGTTCGCTTCTGAAGCGGGGGTCGCGTCGGTTCAGACGCTGGCGATCATGAGCAGGCGGCCCGAGGCGGCCTTGGCGCCGCGGGCGGCGGCGTAGATCGCGATCTGCTTGGGGTTGATGTTGGAGGCCTTGAACTCCTGGCTGGCGAAGCGGCCGTCGGAGGCGAGTTCGGCGAGCTCGCCGACGACATTGCCCGCGTCGTCCAAGGTCACGAGGCGCAGGGTTTCCTTCTCGCTGATCGGCAGGTCGCGGCAGAGCAGGTGGGCCGAGCCGCGATCGTTGTTGTACCAGATCGCCGCCTGGGCCTTGCTGTCCTTCTCGACCGGGACGAACGCGACCTGCTTGGTGTTCGGGGCGAAGACAACGTCCATTACGTCGGTGGTGCCGAACACGCTGGCGAGTTTGTTGAGGGCGTTGTCCGAGCTGCTCGCCGCGGCGAGGTTCTTCAGGGTCGCGTTCTGCTGCGACACGACGACGCCCAGCACCACCGCAGCGGTAAGGCACGCCAATGTCAACGCCCGCCAGACGTTCGTGGTGGCGCGGCGGGCCGGCAGGGCGGCCGGCATCGCGCGGCCCGCGGGGTGCGGCATGCTCGCACGGGGCTTTGCTGCGCCCAGCACCGAGGCGATGTCGGCCTTCACGGCGGAAAGCACGCGGGTTCGCAGGTCCGCGGCGGGCTCGATGCCCGCGGGCAGCCGCTCCGGCTTGGCAAACCGGGCCTGCTCCTCACGGATCTGGGCCCGCAGCGCGGGGCTGGCAGCCATGAGCGCGGCTTCAAAGTCAGCCTGCTCCTGCCCGTCCAGCAAACCCATGGCGTCCAATTGGGCCGCTTCGAATAGTTCTTGCGTCTTCATACCGCGTATTCCTCACTTCCCCGCTCGCGCAGTCGCGTGAGCGCTCGGCTCAGAGCCGACTTGACCGTCCCCAACGGCGTGTTCAGCTCTTCGCCGATCTGTCGCAACGTCTGCCCACCCAAGTATGCCCGCTTCACGACGGTTCGCTGCAGTTCCGGCAACGAATCGATGCGGCGCATCATCTCTTTCATGTTCTCTTCACGTTCGGATTGGCCCCTCGAGTCTTCCGGCAAAGGCGCTGAAACCGGCGTCGATTCGTCCAGCACCCCTGGCTTGATCCGAGCCCGCATGCGGCGCATGCGGTCCACCAGCTGACGCCGGGCGATGAGCATCACCCAGGTCACAAGTGCCGCCCGTTCCGGGTCATAGCGATCGGCCGTTCGCCACAGGCGAATGAAGATCTCTTGGACAGCGTCCTCGGATTCGGCCCGGGTTGGCATGGACTGGAAAGCCATTTTGTAAACGAGACTCGCAAACCGGTCGTACAGCTCTGCAACGGCTCTTTCGTCACCGGCGGCCACGCGTTGCATCAAAGCAACGTCGATTGCCGCCTGATCACGATTGACCCGTCGATCCGCCATGGTCGAATCCCGTCGAAAGTCGGCTGGAGACCCCAACCGGAACGGAACGCCGCCCACAGACCCACCAAAGGGAGCCCCGAGGACGAATCCCGAGACACGAACCCAGAAGATCGGCTCGTGCCACCTGATACGTGGAGCATGCGTTCCGGGATGCCAGAATCGCGTATTTCCGTCGGATTCGCAAGGGCTGAAGCCGACTTCGTTTCCAGAAATCTCACAAAGACAAGTTTGGATTTTGTTTTAGTCCTATAACCCTTATTGTACACAGGAAGTCCCAGAACCCGAAAACCCCTTGCGGTTCCATGACGATTGTGTTAGCGTACAGGTGACAGCGAAGCGGAGGCTTCGCGGTGGAGGTGATCGTGCGATCTCGCTCGGCACATCCAAAGTCGATGCACCCGAGCGCGCCCCTGTGCGCGCCGCGCGGTGACCGCTCTGTGAAGGGGCGCGGCTTCACGCTCATGGACCTGATGGTGTCGATCACCATCATCGCCGTGCTGATCGGGTTGTTGCTGCCCTCGATCTCGAAGATCAACGAGACCACACGACGGGTGATCTGCCGCTCGAACATGCGTCAGGTCTCCATCGGCGTCTCGATGTACGCACAGGACAACAGCCAGTTCCTCCCGCGGTCGCAGTTCGTGACCTCCAGCGGCAGGGGCGGCAGGGCAGCGTCCACGGTTCTCATGCGGTCCGATGAATCGGGCGGCACCAGGGCACCCCGGGCGTCGGACTACGACGGCCTCGGCCGCCTGTTCGCACGCGAATACATCAACGCACCCAAGGTTTTCTATTGCCCGTCGAGCGCCGGGCAGAACACCTTCGCCAAGTTCGCTCCGCAGTGGGCCGGCAAGCCGGGCGTCATCAACGGCAACTTCCAGTTCCGTGGCACGATGGCCGACGGCTCGCGCATCCTCAACACCCAGAACGAGTTCGCGATGGGTGCCCTCATCTCCGACTCGCTGGTTTCCATCGCTGAGTTCAGCCACAAGACCGGCCTGAACGTCATGCGCGGCGATCTGTCGGTGAGCTGGCTCGAGGACAGCGAGAAGAAGATCATCGCCCAGATCAGCAAGGCCGGAAATCGCGACAGGATTGTCGACGACACCTGGCCCATCATGGATCAGGCTCTGGGCTTCTACGAGAACAAGTAAGCCGCGGCTGGCGCCCGGTCGCTTTACGACGGCGTTTTCATGCGCTCGCATACCCTGCGGCATGACCAACCGCGCATTCGTCACCCCCGCCGCCATCGTCGCCGCCGCCCTCGCCTCGGCCGCACTCTCGTCGCTCGCCCATGCCCAGCTCGCGCCCTCGCGGCTGTACTTCGGCGTCAACCGCGAGATCCCGATCGACGTGACGGTGCCCGAAGGCAAGGAAGGCGAGGCCGTCATCGAGCTGCTCCGCCCGATCACCGCCGAGAAGGCCGGCAGCGCCTCGGTCCTGCCCGGCAAGGTCAACCTCGCCACGCTCTTCCCCAACCTCTGGAACACCAAGACCCCGACGCTGCTTTACGCCCAGCTCTCCGTCGGCGGCGAGAAGATCGGTCCGGCCCTCGTGCTCCAGCCGCTGGTCTCGCCGAAGACGGCCCAGGGCGGCGGTGGGGGTGTGCGCTTCGTGGACGGGCCCAACACCTACTCGGGCCTGCGCATCTATGTTGACAAGCACGTGGTCTTCGATACCGACAAGGGCGAGATGGAGTTCCAGCTGCGCCCCGACGCCGCGCCCAACACCGCGTACAACTTCCGCCACCTGGTCGATGGCGGCTTCTACACCGACATCGTCTTCCATCGCATCGTTCCCAAGCTGCCCAACGGCGAGCCCTTCGTCATCCAGGTCGGCGACCCCACCGGCACCGGCATGGGCGGCCCGGGCTACCAGGTCGATCTCGAGCCGAGCACCCTCCAGCACGACTTCGGCGTGCTCAGCAACGCCCGCAGCGGCGACCCCAACTCCAACGGCTCGCAGGTCTTTGTGTGCCTGAGCCGCAACGGCACGTCGTTCCTCGACGGGCAGTACACCTCGTTCGCCCAGGCCGTCCGCGGCGGCGACGTGATCCGCGCCATCGCGGCGTCGCCCACAGGCCCCGGCGACAAGCCGCTGGACCCGATGCCCAAGATCAAGTCCGCCAAACTCATCGACGCCCCGCCCTTCGCCGGCGCGATCAAGATGACCGACGCGGGCGTGAAGAAGGATTCGATCGAGACCAACACGCCGGCGGAACGCTGAAGCGACGCCGCTCGGCTTCGTCAGTGGACCGATCGACTCAGAAATTTTTCGCCGACGATCCTTCGGCCGCGTCGCGTCGCGTCCCGAACGCGCGATCCGTGCACGTCGCAATTCGATGAATCGTCGTCGCGTCGTGCTCGCGGCGGCGATGGCGCTTCGTGGGCGTCGTGTCTCGCGGTTCGCGCCGAAGAGTCTTCGTCTTGATCGCGGCACGCGCTCGCGGCAACAACGAGCGCGACAATCCTTCGATCCCGCGGCAACGCGCCGCCGCACCGGCAATCACCGCGTCGATCACGCGAGCCAGAGCCGATCGCGTCTCTGCCTTGCTGGCCCTTTCGTCGCGCCGAACGAACATTCATCGGCACCGTGACACCCGCCTCGGCGCGGACGCTTCACAGCGCGGCAACTTCCCAAGGAATGTGGAACCGCGACCGGCCCCGCGGGTTCATAGCCGCACGTGCACGCGTGATGCGGAGATCACCATGAACAACGAACAAGCGATCGCTCGGCGCGAGGTGTTGAAAGCGGGTGTCGGCGCGTGCGTGCTCGCCGCCCACGCCGCGCTCGCGGCACGCGCGGCAGCCAAGGAGAACCACATGAGCACCGCCACATCGACTCGTGACGACAAAGCCCAGTCAGCCCCAGCAGCGAAACAAGGCAACGGCAAGCCCGGCGAGTTCGACTTCCTCGCCGGCGAGTGGAAGATCAAGCACCGCCGCCTGAAAACCCCCGGCCCCGCGGCGACCACCAAAGAGTGGGACGAGTTCGAGGGCGAAGCGACTTGCTTCACCATCCTCGCCGGCGTCGGCAGCGTCGAAGAACTCCGCATCCCCAGCCGCGGCTTCTCGGGCATGGGCCTGCGGCTGCTCGACGTCGAGAACAAAGTCTGGAACGACTTCTGGGTCAACGCCAAGAGCGGCGTGCTCACGACGCCGGGACAGACCGGCGGCTTCGAGAACGGCGTCGGCACCTTCGGCGCCGACGACATGGATGGTGACAAGCCGATCAAAGTCAAAGGCGTGTGGGACCAGATCACGCCCAACTCGTGCCGCTGGTGGCAGGCCGCGTCGTGGGACGACGGGAAGACGTGGGAACAGAACTGGGTGATGGAGTGGACGCGGGTGAAGTGACGACCACGCCAGTTGAAGCGTGTTGTATTCTCTCGGCGTGCTTTATGACTTCAAGCGCCAGCACTTTGAACGTGACAATCCGGGGCAAATGTTCCCGGCGTATGTGACGCTCAACGAGAGTGCATGCAAAGCTGTTCGTGATCGTGTCTCGCCCTTTGCCAGCATGAAGCAGGCGATCACAATCGCATCAGGCCTTGATGAAGCAGACATTCCGATTGAACCCGCGTTGACGGCCGCCGGCGTACACCCCGGATTGGACATTCTGTTTTCTCTGGACGGATACGACACGCTGATGCGCATGGGAAGAGACGACTTCTTCTCGCACTTTTACCACCTCTGGTATCCGGTGTCGGACGACATGTGTCTTTGCGATGATTCCGCGGAGTGGGTCGTCTTCGTGTCGCACATTGGTGAGATGTATCTGATGCGGGCCCCATGAAGGACAGAGGTCTGCAGCGTCATGGGGCCGCGGGTGCTTCGAGCCGCGCGACTGGTGCGTCTGGAACGACCAATGTCAGTCTCCACAACGCTTCAGTCGCGCCGCACCGCCAGAGGTCTGACAACACCCGTGGCATGCGGCATGATTCCGCATCAAGGCGCCAGGCTGAGCCGCCATTCGGTCAGATAGGTCGCGAGGGTGTTGATGGCGCGATCATCAGGCGGGTCGGTGTGACAGCCCGGGAACGTGATGCGCTGAAAGCCCGTGCTGCTCGGGTCTGCATTGGAGTACATCGAGCAAATGGAGTGAACCAACGGCGCGCGGTCCACGGTCGGCGAGAGCAGGCCGCGGGCAAGCTCTTCGAGCAGCATGTCGCGCGACGCGGGACCGGCACGATGGAGCTCCAGAAGGGTCGCCGTTGGAAGGTGGTCCGGGTAGCCTGAACCGGCCCCATGCTCGATCCATGCGCGGACGATGCGGCGTTGCGTCTGGAGTTCTGCCCGGTGGATGACGCCGAATGCGATCTCTGTTGCCTGTCGCCGTTCGTGCGGGTCCCGCAATGTCTCGAGATATTCGGCCACGCTCTCTGGAGTCAGCGACATCCAATCGGAGTCCGGTTGCTTGCGGGTCGCGTCGCGAACCGCCTTGGCGAGTGTGAGCACGTACGGACTGGTGTAGATCGTGAGCAGCACCAACGAGACGAGCACGGCAATCCGCCGGCTCATCAGCCGCGGCACGTACGGACGATCCTCGGTCTCATCGTGGACCACGACGCAAGTGTAACGACAGACAGAGCGAGCGAGGTGCGTCTGGAACAACGAGCGTCGGTCTCCTCGCCGCATCGGTCGCGCCGCAAAGCCGGCGGGTTGATAGCACCCTGGGCTAGAGGTGATTGCTCGTCGATCGGCTGGAAGCCGGTCCCACTGGTGTGATTTCTACAGCCTGCTCGCCGCCAAACTCGCCAGCTCGCTGCGCTCGCTCTTCGCGAGCACCACGTGCCCGAACAGGCCGACGCCCTTCATCTTCTCCGCGGCGTACGACAGGCCGTTGCTCGACTGATCGAGGTACGGATTGTCGATCTGCCCGATGTCGCCGGTCAGGATGAGCTTCGTGCCCTCGCCCACGCGGGACGCGATCGTCTTCACCTCGTGCGGCGTCAGGTTCTGGGCTTCGTCGACGATCATGAACTGATGCGGGATCGAGCGGCCGCGGATGTACGTCAGCGGCTCCAGCACCAGCTTGCCGTCGGCCATGAGCTTCTGAATCCGCTGCTCGGGCGAGTGGCTGTCCGCCGCCTGATGCATCGTCGCGCCGCGGGTGCTGAGCAGATACGAAAGGTTGTCGAAGATCGGCTGCATCCAGGCGCCGAGTTTTTCGTCCTTGTCGCCGGGCAGGTACCCGATGTCGCGGCCCATCGGCATGATCGGGCGCGCCACCAGCAGCTTGTCGTAGCGTTCTTCGTTGAAGACCTTCGCCATGCCCGCGGCGAGCGCGAGCAGGGTCTTGCCCGTGCCCGCGCTACCAAGCAGCGTCACCATCCGGATCTCGTCGTCCATCAGGAGATCGAGGGCCATGGTCTGCTGCACGTTGCGGGCCATGATGCCGAAGACGGGCTTGCGCGGGCCGGTGACGGGGATGATGTGATCGGTGTCGCCGAGGCGGCGGCCCAGTCCGGTGTGATTCTCGTCGGCCTCGTCCTTGAGCACGACAAACTGATTCGCCAGCAGGTCGCGCTCGTACTGGTTGCCCATCTCGTCGGTGGCGAGGAGGTTGGGCTGCAAGCGCGGAATCTCGAGCAGGCGGTCCTTGTACAGCTCATCGATGAGCGAGCCTTCGACCTCGGCGTTGACGAAGCCGGTGTAGAGCCGGTCGGCGTCGATGCGTTGGTTGGCGAAGTCCTCGGTCTTGACGCCCAGGCTGTCGGCCTTGATGCGTGCGGCCAGATCCTTCGAAACGAAAACAGTCTTTGTCCCGGCCCGATGAAGCGACAGCGCGACCGCGATGATGCGGTTGTCGGGCATGTCCTCTTTGATCGCCTCGGGGCGGGAGTGATCGACGATGTCGATGCGGATGGTGCCGGTCTTGCCGTTGATCCCGGTGCTGGCGGCGGTTCCGGCCTTGGGCGCGAGCTCGCCCCAGTTCACGCCGTCGAGCAGGCGACCGGCGGCGCGCAGGCGATCCAGATGGCGGATGCACTCACGAGCGTTGCGCCCGAGGTCATCCTCCTTCCGCTTCATCTTGTCCAGCTCGCTGATCACCGCGAACGGGATCACGACGTGGTGTTCCTGGAACACGAACAACGCGCTTGGGTTGTGCAGCAGGATGTTGGTGTCGAGGACAAACGTCTTGACGGCGGTGTCGGGCGCTTCGGCGCGCTGCGGCTGCGTCGCGCCCTGCTGGCCGTTCTTGCGGGAAGACTTGCCCGTGCTGCTCGTGTTGGCTGTATTGCCCTCGCTGGGAGCGGGGCCACGGGCGGACGGGTCTGATTCGGTTGTCTTGCTTGGCACGGTTGGCTTGGTCTTGTTCTCGATCGTGCGGCCGTCGGGTGCGACAGCGTCGATCTTCTGTTCGTGCGTGCCGGTCGTTCCGTTCGCGCGCGTCAACAACTTCGACATCGATCTCTCCATCCCTGGAGGTCTCTCGTCCGCGGAGCGTTCCTGCCCCGCACGATTCGTCGAACGCAGCATACCGACCAGATCGGCCTCTTGGGAAGAGGGTTCTACCGGACTTTTGCAAAGTTTGAACGATTTCGGTGGTTTCCGGTGCGCCGCCCGCGAGCCGCGGCGTTCCCCCACCAGCAACCTTGCGCCTGCTCCCGAGGTAACCGAAAATCCCCAGCGAGCATGCCCAGAGTCAACCGCACGGGGCGAGGACGCCCCGGCTCGCTTTCGCTGGCGGCGTTCCGGCGCATCTTGGATCGATTTCGCCCAACCCAATTCCCCTCTCCGCGCACCTCCGCCCCCTCCGCCACTCCGCGTTCTCTCCCACCAACCCCGCCACACGCCAACGACCGCCGTCGCCCTATCTTCCTCCCCGCGTGCACCAGACGCTCACCTCCATCAAGGATCTTCTCGCTTCCCGTGGCCTCGCCCCGAAGAAATCCCTCGGCCAGAACTTTCTCGTCGACCACAACCTCGTCAAGAAACTCGCCGACGCCGCTGAACTCAAGCCCGGCGACGTCGCCCTCGAGATCGGCCCCGGCACCGGCGTGCTCACCGACGAACTGCTCTCCCGCGGCGTGCGCGTCATCGCTTGCGAACTCGATGACGGACTTGCCGCCCTGCTCGACGATCGCCTCGCGACGGCCAAGCAATCCGGCCACTTCCGCCTCATCAAGGGCGACTGCCTCGACGGCAAACGGGCCCTCAACCCCACCCTCCGCGAGATCCTGCTCCCGCTCTCGGCGTTCAAGCTCGTCGCCAACCTGCCCTACGGCTGCGCCACGCCCTTGATGACCAACCTGCTGCTTGACTACCCCAACTGCTCCGGCCTCTTCGTCACCGTGCAGAAGGAAGTCGCCGACCGGCTGGGCGCCAAGCCCGGCAGCAAGGACTACGGGCCGCTCTCGATCATCGCCTCCGCCATCGCCAGCGTGAAGCCCATCGCCAAGCTGCCCCCCGAGTGCTTCTGGCCCCGGCCCGATGTCACCAGCTCCATGTGCTCGGCGACGCGGCTGGCCACGCCCCTGACGCCCAACGTCCATGCTCTGGCCGATTTTGTCCAGTCCCTGTTCGAGCAACGCCGCAAGCAGATCGGGGGCGTGCTGCGGGATCGGTTCGATGTTCGCGAACCATTCGCATATCCGGACGGGATGGACGCCAAGTCACGGGCCGAGAATCTCTCGG
>JBILLU010000311.1:0-2937 GCA_044375915.1 Phycisphaerales bacterium | reverse complement strand
GAGCACACCCAGCACGCTGTCGAGCAGCCGCATGACCGCGGCGTCGTCGGGCGTCGGCGTCGTGATCGAGCCGACCCAGGAGTTCACCGCAGCGATCGCGCCGGCGATGTTGAGATCGTCGTGGAGCGACTGCGCGAAGTCGCGCAGCACGGGCTGATCGAATTTGGCCCTTTGGCTATGTGGCCCTTTGGCCATTTCCGCCACGCGCCGCCAGCGATCGATCATGCGCTGCGAGTCAGTCAGCCCCTGCATCGTGAAGTTGGCGTTGCTGCGGTAGTGGGTCTTGATGAGTTCCAGGCGCAAGGCGGCGGGCTCGATGCCCTTGGCGAATAGATCCCGCGCGGTGAAGAAGTTGCCCTTGCTCTTGCTCATCTTCGTGCCCTCGACCATGAGGAAGCGCGGGTGGAACCACATCGCGGCGTAGGGCGCGCCGGCGGGGTGCTGGTTGAAGGCGCAGCAGGATTGAGCGATCTCGCACTCATGGTGCGGGAAGATGTTGTCCTCGCCTCCGGAATGGAGGTCG
Source organism: Phycisphaerales bacterium (assembly GCA_044375915.1). Lineage (GTDB taxonomy): Bacteria > Planctomycetota > Phycisphaerae > Phycisphaerales > UBA1924 > JAFEBO01. Next base: position 2,414 of record JBILLU010000311.1, on the reverse strand, counting down.
ATGATGGGCGATGCGTCAGGGATGGTGAGGGCCTGTAGAGCCTCGGGCGTAAGCCCGAGGTCGGAAGCGCTGACGGAAGCATCATGCGACCTCTCGCTGACGCGAGAGGCTCCATCGGAGGCGTTCGTGCACAACCTCGCCGCGGACATGACGGAGCACTCGATGTGCCAGCCGGGGTAGCCGCTGCCCCAGGGGCTGTCCCACTTCATCTTGTGGCGGGCATCTTCTTTCCAGAGCAGGAAGTCGGCGGGGTGTTCTTTCTGGCCCTGATGCTCGGCGTTGACGCGTCCGCCCTCGCCTTCTTTGAGGCGGTCGAGCGTGTTGCCGCTCAGGCGGCCGTAGTCGGGGAAGGACTTCACGCGGAAGTACACCACCCGAGAACCCGGCTCCCCCACCGCGTACGCGTTGCCTTTCTCGATGAGTCGCGCGATGAGCGCGATCATGCCTTGCACGCTCTCGGTAGCGCGGGGCATGAGGGTCGGGTCCTTCTCGGCTTCGATGGCGAGCTTGAGGCCGAGCTTCTTGGCGTCTTCGCGGAAGCGGGCTTCGTAGAAGCGGGCGATCTGGTACGGATCACTCGGGTCGAGGTCGGCGGTGGTGTGAGACTTGCCGGACTTCTTGGCTTCGGCCTTTTGCGCTTCCAGCCGCTTGGCCGCGGCTTCCATCTTGTCTTCACCCCCGCCGTCGGCGTCGTCATCGTCGGTCATGTGACCGACGTCGGTGATGTTCATCACATGAGTGACGCGGCGCGGGCCGCGATGGCTTCCGACCTCGCAGAGCGGCGACTCGATCCACCGACGCAGCAAGTCAGCGGCGAGGAACGAGCGGAAGTTGCCGATGTGGGCATCGTCGTACACCGTCGGGCCGCAGGAGTAGAAGGAGATATCGGACGGGTCGCGGGGCGCGAAGTCCTCGACGCGTTTGGTGAGGGTGTTGTAGAGGCGGAGGGGCATGGGCGGATCGTACCTCGGCGACGGATCGTCAACTATTTCTGTGCTGGCGTGAGGGTCTGGGTACGGCGGTACCGCTGAGACATTGAACTCTTTCGTTTTCGGAGAGTGCGTACCAAGGAGGCTGCCGTGCGTTCCACGATCTGGACGTGTGTGTTTGTGGCGATGCTGGCGGGCGCGGTCTCCGGGGCGGAACCGGAGCTTCGGCTGGACACCAGCACGAGCGTCGCGGCGGGAGCGTTCGACGACCGCTCGGCACCGAGCACGTATCAATATGACGCGCCGCCGTACTCGGGCTGGTTGGGTCCGCCCAACTCCGAGTTTATTGGCGTGAACGTCTTCAATGCGGTCGGCGGGGTGGGAGGAAGCGACCTGTTGTCTTCGATCTCGTGCGTGTGGCGGAACGTGGCGAACGGCTCGACGCAGCGGGTGTTCATCTGGCAGGACGACGGTTCCGGCGTGCTCGCGAACGCGAAATTCCTGGCCGAGCAGAGCGTGGTCGTCGCCAACGCGAATACCGACACGATAAACGCCTACCCGCTGGCGGCACCGGTCCCGGTGACGGGGCGATTTTACGTCGGCTTCTCTTCCGTCTTTGACGGAGTGAATGGGGTGCTCGCGTTCGACAATGACAACCCTCCTGCCTTTCCGGATCGTGCGTTCCTCGGAGCAGTCGCGGCACCCTTCAACGCGGCGGCACCCGGCGCGATCGGAGTCCTGAGCCCCACCACAAGGTTTGGCTCTCCGGGGTACTTCGCCCTCCGCGCCAACGGCGTCGGCAGCGCGTTCACATACCAGGGCCGTCTGGCCAACGCGGGGCAGAACTACACCGGGAACGCCGACTTCATCTTCACCATCTACGACAAGCAGAGCGGCGGGGCGGTCGTCGGCTCGCCCATCGCCATGGCCAACGTGCCGGTGTCCGTTGGCGTCTTCAGCGTGCAGATCCCCGCTGATCCGTCGTGGTTTGTGAACGCACCCGATCGCTACCTGGACGTGCAGGTGCGGACGCCCGCCGATGGCGCAACATACTCCACCATCGCCCCGCGCGGACGCATCGGGCAAGTCCCGGCGGCGATGGTTGCCACCGTGGCTCAGACGGCCCAGACCGTGCCGTGGTCGGGCGTGACGGGCGTGCCCGAGAGCGTGACGCCCTGGGCGCCAGTGCCGACCGGGATCGCGTACAGCGGCACGAACGTGGGCATCGGGACCACCTCGCCTCAGGCGAGATTGCACATCGTCGATGGGCCGCCGTTCCAGAACCTGAACGTCGACTCATCGTTCGCGCAGGGCACGTGGTTCAACTTCTTCAACACCTCTCCGGGCGGACGGTTGTGGTCGCTCATCTCGACCGGGCAGAGCAACTCCGAAGGCGCGGGGGCGCTGCTGATCCGCGATACATCCGCCGCGGCGGTGCGTGCGGCCTTCCTGCCCAACGGCAACGTGGGCATCAAAACCACCACG
>JBILLU010000310.1:0-2939 GCA_044375915.1 Phycisphaerales bacterium | reverse complement strand
CATGATGAGGGCAGCCATCGAGAGCCAGAAACTGGTGGAGAGCCCGAAGACGATCGTGAAGACGCCAAAGCCAGCGACGCTGATGAGCATCCACATGCCGGTGCGGCGTTCGAGTGGATAGAGCGCGAGCGCGAATGCCATGATCGTCGCGCCGATGTACGGGGCGGCCTTCAGCCAGCCGAGACCGACCGGGCCGACGTGCAGGATCTCCTTGGCGTAGATCGGGAGCAACGCGGTCGCGCCGCCCAGCAGCACGGCAAAGAGATCGAGCGTGATGGCGGCGAGGATGGTCTTCTCGCGGTAGAGGTGCGACAAGCCGGCGACCATGCCCTTGAGCGACATGGGCTGGGGGGCTTGATGGTGGGCGATGGGCTTGAGCCAGAGGGAGGTGAAGGCGAACACGCCGCAGAGGGCGGCGGAGATTGCGTAGACCGGCCAGGCGTGGTTGTAGCGGGCGATGATGAGCCCGCCCAGCAGCGGGCCGCCGATGGCAGCGACCTGGAAGATGCCGCTGTTCCAGGTGACGGCGTTGGGGAAGATGCTGTCGGGGACGAGGTCGGGCAGCAGGCTCGAACGCGTCGGGCCGTTGAACGAACGCACGCAGCCGGCGAGGGTGACGAGCAGGAAGAGCACCCACAACGCGGCGGTGGAGAATGACGCGTACGCCAGTGCCGCGGCCATGAGCGCGAAGCCGGACTGAGTGAGGATGAGCACCTTGCGGCGGTCAAACGAGTCGATGACGTAGCCCGCGGGGAGCGCCATCGCGACCACGGGGAGGGCGCGGGCGAGGCCGATGAAGCCGAGGGCGAGTGCCGCACCGTCGGGGCCGAAGAACCCCTCGGCCTTGGCCCGCTCGTAGATCTCCCAGGCGAGGCCCATGCCCATCATCTGAAGACCGACGGCGGAGGCGAGAAAGCCGAAGGCGAAGAGGCGGTAGTTGCCGTGCCGCATCGCGGCGAAGGGGTCGTTCTTGGGTGGGGCGGTTGGAGCCGGGGATGGGATAAGGTCGGAGGCCATCGTGGCGGCCATGGGATGTGGCCGCGGGCGATCCTATGGACGAGAGAAGTGGGGGTTGCAACGGCTGATGGAAATGGGGATTGTCAAGAACGTGAGCAGGTCTCCGGCCTGCGGGTGGATGCGGAACGCCGTGCAGGTGGTTGGTGTTGGCAGGGCGTGTGCCTCGGCCGCGACGACCGGATCTTGCGGATCAGGCCTGCGGAGCATCGGAGTGATGACTGTGAACCGCCTGCATCAGCGGCCTCGTCCGCGCCCCACACTCGGGGCATCGGTCCGTTCTGACGCCGGCGAGTGAGTATCCGCAGGAACATTGATCCGACCTTGGTCGGGCCCGCCGATGCTGGAGCCAAGCAAGCCAGAGCGTCGCGGCGAGTCCGAGGTGCAGCGGGAGGGCGGGGAGCCCGATCGCGTGCGGTGGATTCAGCCCCGTGTTCCAGACCGATCGCTGGTCGGCGATGAGCACCGAGAGCGCTGCCGCCAGAGCGACTATCAAGGTGGCCCACCAGCGGCGAACATCAAGAACAACGATCGTGCCCAGGACCAGGCCGGTGACGGCAAACATCATCGCGAACTCGCCGAGCATCGGGACCGTCGGTGCAAAGCTCTGGGCCAAGCGAACCGCGATGGACGAGCCAACGAGCATCCACACCGGGTGGAGCAAGCCGGCCGTGATGTAGCAGGCAAGAAACAGCCAACGATCGCCTCGCGGGTCCGCCGCTCGGATCAAGGCGGCACCGAGGGCGACGATCGCTCCGTGGCTGAACGCTGCCTGGGTGTCGACAATCGCGACGCCGTTCGGAAGGACGGCCTGGATAAGACCGAACGCGAGCCACAAACCGAGCCCGAGACTTGCCAGGCTTGGAGAAGGAGGCAGCGCCAAAGGCGGACTCGCGGCCGGCGGATTGTCCTTGGGCCGCTCCGATGTCATGGACGTTCACTCCGGGAGATCGAACACGGCGTGCGGGCTCTCGACACGTCGGTGCAGCGTACCTCGCTTACTCGGCGTCGGGACTGCATCACGTATCGCCGTTTGCAGCGTCGAGGCCTCGATTTTCTCTGGGATGGGAGGGTTCGAGCTCGCGTGAGTGCCAGGACATGGGCATGGGGAGGATCGCGAGCAGGCCTTCGGCCTGCGATTGGAATCACGGCGAGGACTGGAGCTGCGGCGGTGTACCGGGCAGGCGGCTTCGCCGCGACGCCCGGCTCTTTCGGATCACGCCTTCGGCGTGGTTGAGATGTTCGGCGTACTCGCAACTGAGGCTGAGAACGAAGCACCGCACTCGGGACACGCTGTCGATTCGAGTCCGGTCAGGTCGTAGCCGCAAGGACAGACGAGCGTGTCGGTTGTCGCGTGGTGTTCAGCGGGCAGGAACAACGAGAAGACGAGCCACGACAGGCACGAGGCGACGTAGGCGATACCCGCCCAGATTGCGGGATACGGCGTCATCGGTCCGAACCATCCGCCGAGCATGGCGGCGATCGACGTCGAGATGCCAACAAACGCGAGTGCTTGGCGGAGCGGGCCGCGCTGGAGGCAGAGTGCGGGCAATGGGGACATGGCTGCGCCGATGAAGAAGCCGAATCCGGCAGCGAAGGGCGCCATGATGAAGACGCCGGGATTCGCCATGCCGAGGAGTGAGGCAATGGCGAAGACGGATCCCAACACCGGCGAGACGAGCAGAAGGATCGCTGTGCGGGTCAAGAGATCGGATTTCTTCGCCATCACGACCTCCCATCATGATTTGGCGTCACGGCGCGACTAGATCCGGACGGACCAATTCTTTCCATCGCGTTCAACGCGCCGGTACAGCGTGTCACGCTCAATCGGCTTGAACCCTGCTTCGCGGATGGCCTTCTGCAGGGTCCAGACGTTGACTTCCTGGTGCGTGAGCGTGTTGTCGCCGGCGGAGCCTTGGCCGCTG
>JBILLU010000345.1:0-2944 GCA_044375915.1 Phycisphaerales bacterium | reverse complement strand
GCTCGGCGATGTGGGTGCAGAGCGCCTCGAGCTCGGCGCGCGTGGGTGCAGCGATGGGCGTGAAGGCCCCGAGCACGTCGTGGCAGCCGTCCGTGAAGAGCATGTGGTAGTGCACGTTCAGGGCGAGCCGCTCAAGGTCTCCGCAAGGAGTGTTCGATACACGCACCGCATGCCCACACGACTCCTGCTCCTGTCGACTCTTCTCGCTGCCTGCGGCTCCGCTCCGGCACCGGATGCGTCTTTGGGGGGTGAGGACGCCGCGCGACCCCCCGCCGATGCCCCGGGCTCCGAGGACGCCGGTGTGTCCGATGCGTCCGCCGACGCGGCAACGCCGGGCTGCGTCGAGCGCAACAGCTCGGCCGAGATCGCCGCCCGGGGCGGTTTCGTCGAGGTGTGTGCGCCGGCGGATCAGCCGCGCGCGGTCTGCGGAGACGGAAGCCCGTACCGCTTCTCGTACCGACGTGCCGAGGGCGCCAGCGCTGGACTGCTCGTGTACTTCCGAGGTGGCGGAAACTGCACCGACTACGTGTCCTGCTGGGGAACGGACGGGATGGGCGGCACTGGCCGACGCGTCTCGACCCTCGAGAACGAGCGCAGTGCGCCGGAGGTGATCCCGAGCCTCGGCCGCTCGATGGGCTTCTTCGACCAGGTCGATCCCACCGCGCTCTTCGCGGACTTCGACATCGTGTACGCGAGCTATTGCTCGGGAGACGGCGGCTTGCAGTCGACGGAGGAGACCTTCGCGCGTCCGCCGGAGGCCGACCCGAGCGCGCCCGCGTCGATCACGACGTATTTTCGAGGCGTCGACAACCGGCGCGTCGTCGTCGCCGCCGCGGCCGCGCTCTTCCCGAGCCCCGCGCGTCTCGTGGTGGCGGGCTCGAGCGCAGGCTCCTTCGCGGCCATGGGCGCAGTGCCCGAGCTCGTCGGGGCGTTCGCCGCCGTCGAGGACGTGACCTACTACGGCGAAGGTGGGATCGGAGTCGGCCGGAGCTCCTTCGACGCCCTCGTCGAGGAAACGATCTCGGCCCACGACGGTGAGGGCGGGCGCCCTCTCGTGCGCTTCGTGCACTTCTCCTTCGACGCGGACGAGACGCAGCGCCAGTACGCGCCGCCGCCCTTCACCGGGGACCCGGCGGCCTTCCGCGCCGAGCTGCTCCGTGTCGTCGCTGCGCGCGAGGCCGCACATCCCAGGAACTACCGCTCACTCGTGTGGAGCGGGACGTGTCACACCGTCGGCAACAGCGTCGCTCTCTACCAGGCCTTCGAGAACGTCGGGGGGCGCTGGGCGCCGGTGATGCCCGCGGTTCGTCCGAACCCCGAGCTCGTGGAGGGCGACGTGTCGCTCGTGGACGCGATCCGCGATCTCACGCGCGGCAGCGGGCCGCTGACCCTCGACTCGGTCACCCCGAGCGAGGTCGGAACCGGCTGCGGCCTGCCCGGCCGCTGAACGGCGTCGCGGTCAGTCGTGCCCGAGCAGCGCGCGGCCACGCGCTGCGACCGGCGAGGCGCCCGCATACACGAGCTGGCCGCGCAGCCAGGTGCTCGTGACGCGCCCTCGGAGCGTGCGCCCGAGGTAGGGCGACACCTTGTGGCGGAAGAGCAGGTCCCGCTCCGCGACTGGAAAGGCCGCGTCAGGATCGAAGGCGCAGAGGTCCGCGTCGAGACCTCTCGCGATCTGGCCCTTGCGAGAGCCGAGCCCGGCGAGGCGGGCCGGCTCCTCGCTCATGCGCCGCGCCACCTCGACGAGCGTGAGCGCGCGGCGGCTCGCCTCGGTCCACACCGACGAGAGACCGAGCGAGAGCGAGGCGATGCCGCCCCAGGCGCCGCAGAAATCGCCGCCCCTTCCATCCGCCGTGAGGGGCTTCTTGAGGTGCGGGGTGCACGGGGAGTGGTCCGAGGTCACGAGGTCGATCACGCCCTCGTGCACCCCCTGCCAGAGGAGCTCGCGGTTGGCGGCCTCGCGGATCGGCGGTGCGCACTTGTACTGCGTCGCTCCGCGCGGGATCTCCTCCGCCGTGAGGCAGAGATAGTGCGGGCAGGTCTCCACCGTGAAGGGCAGCCCTTCGTCCTTGGCCGCGCGGATCATCGGGAGCGCGGTCCCCGAGCTGAGGTGCACGACGTGCACGCGACAGCGCGTCTCGCGACAGAGGCGGATCATGAGCGCGATCGCCTCGTCCTCGAACGCGTTCGGTCGTGAGGCGAGATAGCTCGCGTACTCCGCCGGATCACCGGAATCGCAGGCGGGCACGGCCAGCCCCGCGTGCGTCGTGGCGAGCTCGAGCTCGGCGTGCACGAGGAGCGGGATCCCGGCGTCGCGCAGGACCGGCATGGCCGCGCGGAGGTCTTGCTCCCGCGAGGCCGGGAAGTCGTCGATGCCGGAGTGACACAGGAAGCACTTGGCGCCGAGCATCCCGCGCGAGGCCATCTTCGCAAGCTCTCCCCGCGTCGCCGGGCTCGAGTTGCCGGGGACCACGCCGCCCCAGAAGCCCACGTCGACCGCGAGGAGATCCTTCACCGCCGCGAGCTTCTCCTCGAACGCGGCGAGGGAGGTCGTGAGGAAGATCGTAGCCGGTATGAACGGGTCCTCCCCGCCCTCATCTGAACATCGCTGTCACCTCTGAGCACACCGTCGATGGTCTCGGAGCCGCTGTCGCTGGTCAAGCGCGGGTCGGCGGCGGCTCGTACGGTCTGGTCGCGTGGCTCGCGAGGTTGTCCGAGGCGTCGCGGCCGCGCGCCGGGCGCAGCTGTGCCGTGGCACGCGCTCCTCGCACCGCGGCGGTCACGGGCCGAAGTCGAACTCTCCCTGCGGTGGGCCTCTGGCCGGGCGGATGGGCTCGAGGTGATGCGGCAAGCCCTTGGCACGCAGGAGGCGCGCGAGGCCCTTCTTGTCGAAGATCGTCGCCACGTACTTCATGCGGTGGCCACAAGGGCACGCGAGGATGTC
>JBILLU010000309.1:0-2955 GCA_044375915.1 Phycisphaerales bacterium | reverse complement strand
GGGGCTCGTCAAGGCGAGGGCTCCGCAGGCGAATCACTTCTTCTTCATCTCGCCCAGCACCTTCAGCAGGTCGTCCGGCGACGCACGCTTGGTGTAGTCGGGGTCGAGGAACGCGTACTTGATCGTGCCCTCCTGATCGATGATGTAGGTCGCGGTCAGCGGCAGTTCGTCGCCGTCCTGGCCGGGCGTGCCGCCGTTGTATTTGGTGAGGTCGAGGTTGTACTTCTTGAGTTGTTCCTTCATCGCGGGCGGCATCTCGTAGCGCACGCCGTAGGCCTCGCCGACTTTGAAGCCCTCGTCGCTGAGCATGTGGAAGGTCACGCTGTCCTTGGTGACGGTGGCCTCGGTGTGTTCCATCGTCTGCGGGCTGATGGCGACGACGGTCGCGCCCGCGGCTTCGAGGTCCTTGAGGCGTTCCTGCATGCCGACGAGTTGTTTGTTGCAGAAGGGGCACCACTCGCCGCGGAACCAGGTGACGATGACGGGGCCTTTGGCGCGGGCTTCCTTGAGATCGAACATGCCGCCCTGGGCGTCGGGGAGTTTGAAGTCCGGGGCCTTGTCGCCGACCTTCTTGGCGCGGTCGAGGACGCCGGTGGATGCGATGATGGGGCCGGGGCCGGCGGGCTTGGCTTTCGCTGGCTCGCTGGTTGCGGGTTTCGGGTCCTTGGCCGGAACGGTGGAGGCGGGCTCGCCCGCGACAACGAGCGAGAGTCCGGCGGCGAGAGCAGAGAGCGAGATGGACGGCATGGGAATCTCCAGAGTGTTCAAGAGCAACGCGGAAGTGCGATGCTCCGCACGCCGCGTCGTGACGGTGCTTGGGCATCTTGTTTCGCGAGGCACCTGATCGACCGAAGGCCTCACGAACATGTGCGAGGGTTGATTTGCGGTGGGGGGGGGGCGGGGGGGGGTGGGGGGCATGAACGTTCACGCCTCCGGTCGCGCTGCATCCGATCCTCGGCGGCTCCGCCGCACGCTGCGATGGAGGTCCCGGCATGCACAGTCGCATCATCCACGGCGTCGCCCTGCCCTCGCTTTGGCTCTCGCTTTGGCTTTCGCTCTGCTCCATGCCCGCGCTTGGCAAAGTCGCGACGGCGAGCATCGGTTCCGATGAGCCCGCGGCGGGGGCGCGCCCAGTCGCCGGTATTGACTCCCACGTTTTCGCCATCGCCCAAGACGCCAAGGGCCACATGTGGTTCGGCACCCACGGCGAGGGTCTCGTTCGCTACGACGGCACGGCGTTCACGTTCTTCACCGAGAAGGAAGGCCTGCCCAGCAACTTCGTCCGCACCGTGCAGGTCGATGCCGAGGGCACGTTGTGGATCACCAGTCGGGATGGGCTGTGCACGTTCGATGGGGCGACGTTCACGCGCGTCGCCGTCCCGATGGCGGCGCCGACGGGCGATGACTCGTTCGCGGTGCGCCCGCCGGGGCCGGATGCTCTCTTCTTTCCCGCCATGCACGGCGCAGCGGTTGCAGAGGCTGGCGAGCTCCGATTCCTCCCACTGCCGATTGACGAAGCCGACCGCACGGAGCTGAACGCATACCAATCGCTCAGGCGGTACGACGTCTACACCGTGCACCGCGATCGAACGGGAGCGATCTGGATGGGCACCGCCAACCGCGGCGTCTGCCGCCTCGACGGGACGGCGGTCCGCTGGTTCCGCGAGCACGATCTGGACAAGGCCCCGGTGCGTGCGATCTTCGTCGACGACAAGGGCCATGCCTGGTTCGGCAACAGCGGCGTCGGCCTCTTCCGCTTCGACGGCACAACCCTCGTCAACTTCGGCGTCGAGAAGAAGATTGCCAATCTCACCTGGCTGCAGGGGGCGCTCATCCGTCAGCCCGGCACTATCGCCGATCCGCACGCCATCACCAGCGACCGCCACGGGGACGTGTGGATCGGCGCGTTCGACTCGGGCGTGTGGCGCTCCGACGGCAACTCGCTCAAGAACTTCACAACCGCGGACGGCCTGCCGGTGGACTCCGTTTCGGCGATCTTTGAGGACGCATCCGGAACGCTCTGGTTCGGGACGTTCAGAGGGGTGTGCAGGTTTGACGGGAAGCGGTTCATTCGCATCGGGTCGCCTTGAACGAAGGGGATGGTCCCCGTTTTCGGTCGGAGTCAGCGCTGCACAGCGGATGCGACACGGCCGGAACGGCGGTCTCGCAGCCGCAAACCCCTGACCCGCGAGCCCTTGGGAACAGGCATTTGGGTGTCGTCTGGGCGCCGGATTCAGGGCTGTTGTTCCTTCCCGAAACCGGTTCGGGGCGCTATCCTTGCCTCCCCCTTTTCTCGCTCCACGGCGGGCCGGAAACGGGTTCAAACGGTCCTGCGAGGAGTCTTCATGGCCACCAACGGCACGATCACCCAAGTCATCGGTTCGACCTTCGACGCTCAGTTCCCCGACGACCAGCTCCCCGAGATTTACAACGCGCTGGAGATCAAGGCCCAGACCAAGGCCGGCGATCTCTACCTCGTCGGCGAGGTGCAGCAACACCTGGGCGGCGGACGCGTGCGTGCGGTTGCTCTTGGCTCGACCGACGGCCTCCGCCGCGGCATGGCCTGCACCGACACCGGCGGGCCCGTCAGCGTCCCGGTTGGCGAGCAGGTCCTCGGCCGCGTCTTCAACCTCCTCGGCCAGCCCATCGACAAGCTCCCGGCCCCGCAGAACACCAAGCGCTCTCCGATTCACAAGGAGCCGCCCGAGTTCGCCGACCTCAACCCCAAGACCGAGATCCTCGCGACCGGCATCAAGGTCATCGACCTGCTCTGCCCCTTCGTCCGCGGTGGCAAGATCGGCCTGTTCGGCGGCGCCGGCGTCGGCAAGACCGTCGTGATTCAGGAGATGATCGCCCGCGTCGCCAAGAACTTCGGCGGCTACTCGGTGTTCGCCGGCGTCGGCGAGCGCACCCGCGAGGGCAACGACCTGTGGCGCGAAATGAAGGAAGCCGCCT
>JBILLU010000308.1:0-2959 GCA_044375915.1 Phycisphaerales bacterium | reverse complement strand
CGTCGAGGGTCTCGCGGGCCCAGTCCTCGATCACGTGCAGCGACCGCCGCGCCGCCGGATCGGCCATCATCTTGTCCTGCCGCTCGCTGGCGAGCTTGAGCCGCCGGATGCTGACGTAGTTCCCGCGGCCCTTCACCAACACCGGCCGCACCGAAGGCTTGGTGCTAATCGCCCGCTCGTCGTCCAGCTCCCCTTCCCACTGCACGTTTGCAGAGTCCCCGCCCTCCGTCGCTTCGTCGCCTCGTCGCTCCGTCGCCCCTTCCACCATCTCCCGCAGCAGCGGCACGTCCTTGTGAATCAACTGCTCCTGCAGCGAGATCGTGTTCGTCGCGACCACGACCGTCTCGCCGCGGAGGCAGCGCAGCATCGCCGGCACGAGGTACGCGAACGACTTGCCCACGCCGGTGCCGGCCTCGGCGAGGAGGTGGGACTTGCTCTCCATCGTGCGGGCCACAGCGAGAGCCATTTCGATCTGCTGCGAGCGCGGCTCGAAGTGGCCACCGATCGCGGTCGCGATCGGCCCGTCCTTGGCGAAGATGCGGCGGACATCATCGAGCACGGGGCCATGGTATCGAGACGCCACGCCCGAACGCGCCTCCTCTCCCCGCTTGCGGGGAGAGGACGACTTGAGGCAAAGCCTCAAGTCAGATGAGGGGAATGCGGGTACCTACACGCGTTCGCGCTCGGACGTCCAACGCCCCTCCCCGGTCTCGCCGAGCCTCGACCACCCCTCCCCGCTTCGCGGGGCGGGGAAGCGCAGCTGCCATCTCCAATCCCAACTCCCCTCTCTGTGCCTCTGCGTCTCTGTGGTGAATGCCTTACCGCTTCAACGACGCCATGTCGATCACAAAGCGGTACTTCACGTCGTTCTTGAGCATGCGCTCGTAGGCCTGGTTGATCTTCTGCATCGGGATGATCTCGATGTCGCTCACGATCTTGTGCTTGCCGCAGAAATTCAGCATCTCCTGCGTCTCGCGGATGCCGCCGATGAGCGACCCCGCCAGCGTGCGGCGTTTGAAGATCAAATTGAACACCGTCGGCGACGGGTGCGGATGCTCCGGCGCACCGACCAGGCACATCGCGCCGTCGAGCTTCAGCAGCGTCAGATACGCGTCCAGGTCGTGGTTGGCCGAGACCGTGTCGAGAATGAAATCAAACGAGTTGGCGTGCGTGTTCATCGCCGCGGGGTCTTTGGAGATCACGACCTCGTGGGCCCCGAGCCGCTTGGCGTCCTTCACCTTGTTGGGCGAGGTGGTGAAGAGCACGACGTGCGCCCCCATCGCGCGGGCGATCTTCACACCCATGTGCCCCAGCCCGCCGAGGCCGACGATGCCGACCTTCTGCCCCTTCTTCACGCCCCAGTGGTGCAGAGGCGAGTAGGTCGTGATCCCGGCGCACAGCAGCGGCGCGGCGGCGGCGGGGTCGAGCCCCTTGGGAATCGACAGCACGAAATCCTGATCGCAGGTGATCTGGGTTGAATATCCGCCGTACGTCATCGTGCCCGGCGTGATCGGGTGCTTCGGGTCCGGGCTGTTGTACGAGAACGTGCACGGCCCGTCGCAGTACTGCTCCTCACCCTTCTTACACCCGTGACACTTGCGGCACGAGTCCACCATGCAGCCCACGCCCACCGTCTGGCTGACCTTGAACTTCTTCACCTTCGCGCCGACGGCGATGACCTTGCCGACCATCTCATGCCCCGGCACGCACGGATACACCGTCCCCTTCCACTCGTTGCGGGCGGTGTGCAGGTCAGAGTGACACACGCCGCAGTATTGGATGTCGATGAGCACATCCTTCGGCCCCGGCGCACGGCGTTCGATGGTGAGATCGCCCAGCGGCGCCGTCGCAGAGGTCGAGCCGTAGGCGCGGGTGACGAGCGGGCCAGCGGGAAGAACGGGCTTGCGGGAAGCTTTGGACGCGGGCTTGCGAGCGGGCTTGCGGGTGGCGGTGGGCATGGAGCGCATCCTCGTGATGTGAGGTTCGATAAACGAGCGAGCAATGCGGGAAAGCGTCGAAAGCGTAGTGAGCCGCCGCGTCACTTTGGGCGCGACGGCGGTGTTTCACCGACTCGTTCGCCGTCGGCGATCCGTTTCATGTCGAAGACGCGAAGCTCGGCGGCGGTTACCCCGGCGACCGTTCCAGTCACGGAGAACACTGCCCGATACCGATTCGTTGGCGACAGCGACTGTTGCATGATCATCGCCCCGGGTGCCGCGAGATCGAGTTCGATGTTCTGGTCACCCGTCCAAAGCGAGAGCGGTACCCGAGGCAGCATCGCCGGATCACCGCCGCGGCGAAGGGCCATCTTTGTCGCTGCCGTGCCGTGACTGGAGATATCCCCGGTCAGTTGGATGATCTCAGAGAAGTGGATGTCGTGACTCGAGCCCATCGCAAACGCACCTTTGCGCAGGGCGAACTCGTTGCCGTGGACCGAACGCATCGGCGTCGTCAGGTTTGGGGTCTGCTCAACGTTCGCTGCGCCGGGTCGACCCCAGGCTATCTTCGGCGCATCCGGCCCTGTCATCACCAGCATCGCCCACGCACCACCCTCACCACCCTCTGCGGCGCCGCCCACGATCGGGATCGACCACCGGTTCGGTGCTTGCTGCATCGCGGCCGCCCGAATCCGCCCGATCTCGCGGACGCCGAGCGTCTGCAGATCGACACCCAGCAGCCGCACCGTGGTCGTTCCATCGGGCGGAGTGTCGCTGCCGTACGTCGGCGGCGGTATCAAGCCGTTCATCACCACCAATGCCTCGCGCTCGTCGCTGGTGAAACCGACGAGGCTGGCGAATCCGTCGCTGTTCGACCCGAGCCGCGCTCGCTTGGGTGGCGACCCGTCGGTCGGTGCGATGACGAGGTCGTTGTTCCAGCCGTTCGCCGCGTGCTGCTCCGTCCAGAGCAGGCGATCGCCCCGCGTCGTTGGTCGCGATGACGACCAGTTCTTCTCGATCAC
>JBILLU010000096.1:0-12259 GCA_044375915.1 Phycisphaerales bacterium | reverse complement strand
CGAGCAGCGCACCCGGAGCGATCTCCTGCCCCTTGCTCACCACGCGTATCAACCCATCCGCCGCCGCAGGCCGCGGCACCGACTGCATCAACGCCTGGATCGGCGCGATCACGACCCGCGCAACCTCTCCCGCCGCCGCGCCGCGCGATATCAGCAGCCGCTCCGCCAACGCCAGCGGCACCGCCGCCCCCTCGCCCGGCATCGACTCCAGCGCCGGCAGCCGCGCCGCATCCACCCCCATCGAACGCAGCTCGTCCAGCGCCTCGTCCGCATCATCCACGTGAGCGCACACAAACACAATCGTGCGGCCCGTCATCTGCGCCAACGCCGCCGCCGTCAACGCCGCCGACGACCCGCTCGAACCCGTCGCGATGATCCGACGCCCAGCCACCGCTTCGTCCGCCAGCCGCCGCAGAGCGGCATCACCGCCCATCGCATCGATGACCGATCGCCCCGTCCCCTTCGTCGTCGAGTTAGCCGCCGTCTTCGCCATCCAATCCGCTCACAGCGCGCAGGCGCACGCCCACCAGATCGCACACCGATCCGGGGCCGTCGCACACGTTCAACCTCATCATACCGCCCGCGCACCCCCATTCCCCACCCCCATTCCCCCCCCCGCATCGCCACGCGCCTCCCCGCCCCGCGCAGCGGGGAGGGGTGACCGAGGCTCGGCGAGGTCGGGGAGGGGTGTGCGACGTCCAATCACACGCGGCCGCGTCGCTCACCAGCAACCAACGACGAACGCGGACACCCGACACCACCCCCTCCATTTTCCGCAACATTCTCCCAACCCGATCCGCCACCCGGACTTCCGTCTCCATCACCACCCGCGCAGCGACACGTTTGTGCGCCTCAAACGACGCCGCTGTGCGCACAAACCCGGCGCACCGTCCCCTCTATAGAGAGCCTCACTTTCCCGACCATCCCATGCCCACCCCCACCTCCACTTCCACGCCCGACCCCGAGCAGGACGCCGACCGCCGCGCCCTCTTCAGCGATGTCATGACGCTCTTCCTCGACGAAGCCAACTCCGTCGCCCAGATCTCCTCCGAGCTCGAGATGCCCGTGCCCAAAGTCATCGACATCCTCAGGAGCGACGAAGCCCGCTCCCTCCTCGCCGACCTCGCCGCCGCCGAATCCCAACGCGTTGCCATTCTGCGCGCCTCAGCGACCGCCGCCGCCCTCCACACCCTCCGTCTCCTCACCACCCCCAACGTCGAGACCGACACCACCATCCTCGCCGCCCGCGAGATCCGCCGCAAAGCCGCCACCAGCATCCTCCGCGCCCCGCTTGCCATCGATCGCGCCACGCCCGGGTGCCACTGCCCGACCGCTCTGGGTCGGGCAGTGCCAACGCAACCATCCTCGCATGAGACCCCCGAGCACCCCAGCCCGTCATCCGCCGCTGAGTTGCGCCCGTCCCCATCCCACCCCAAAGATCGCCGCGAGCGTCAGCACAATGCTCGCGCCGGTGGGCCAGTCGAACTCGAAACTCAGGACGACCCCGATCAACACCGAGGCAACGGCGAACACCAGCGAGAGCACGAGCACACGGGCGGCCGAAGCACTGAACTGCACCGCGGCGGCGGCCGGGAGCACGAGCATGGCAGTAGCAAGCACGACGCCCGCGAGCTTCATCGCGGTCACGGTGGCGAGCGCGAGCAAGACGAGCAACACCAGACGCATCAGCCGCACCCGCACACCGAACGCAGCGGCAGCGGGCTCGTCAAACGCCCAGAAGATCAGCGGACGACGCAGAAGGAAGAGCACCGCGAAGATCACAGCCGCGACACCCCACGCAACGACGGCGTAGGTCGCATCGATACTGATGAGCGAGCCAAAGAGCAAGCTCTCCCACGCGACGGTCGCGACCCTGCCGTTGCGCTCGGCGATGTGCAGGAGCAGCGAACCGATCGCCATCGAAGCGACCAGCACGATCCCGATGGCCGTGTCGCTCTGAGACTTGCCGGTCGAGCCGCGCCCGGCCTCGCCCTGGGTCAGGAACCCGACCTGCAACGCCGCGAGCAAACAGAAGGCGAAGACGATCGCGAACTGCAGCGACAACTCGCCCGCGCCCGCGGCGGCCCCGAGCCCCAGCACATACGCCACGCCGATACCACCGAACGCCGCGTGGCTGATGCCCTGCCCGATGAACGCGAGCCGCTTCATGACCACAAAGACGCTCAACAGGCCGCCGAAGAGCGCAATAGCAAGCCCCGCGATGACCGGCGGCAGGAAGATCTCGCGGTAGATCGGATCGGTGAGGTACTGCCACGTCTTCATGGCTTCCCTCCCCCACCGCCCGGATGATCGTGGTTGTGCGGATGAGCGTGATCGTGCCCATGATCGTGCCCGTGATCATGAGTGTGATCGTGCCCGCACTCGCTCGCCCGATGGGCATCGACATGCAGATCGCCGAACACCGCCGCCGCGTCGTGCCGGAACACCTCCGCCAGCACCGCCGGCGTCAGGCCCTGCGGCGAGTCGTGATAGTGCAACGTCCGCGCCAAGCACGCCACCCGATCGCACGACGCGGCGACCGTGCGGAGATCGTGGCTCACCACCACCGTCGTCAACTTCAACTCGTCGTGCAGCCGCTGGATCAGCTCCGCGAACTGCTTCTGCCCCGCGGGATCAATCCCCACCGTTGGCTCATCGAGCAGCAGAATCTTGGCGTTGCTCGCCAGCGCCCGAGCGATCATCACCCGCTGCAACTGCCCGCCCGACAAGCGCCCAACCGGCTTGTCCGCAAACCCCGACGCGCCGACGACCTCCAGGGCACGCTCGACCCGCTCACGGATCTCACGCGGCACGCCGCCGAAAGCCGAGCAGCCAAGCGTCGCAGCCATCGACGCGGCATGCCGCGCCGAGATCGGAAACGAGAGCTCGGCTTCGACCCGCTGGGGAACGTACCCGATCAGACGCTGCGAAGCCGCCGCGTGCGGATCGCGGCCTTCAATCTCGATGGTCCCGCTGTAGCCGGTCAGCAGGCCGAGCGTGAGCTTGAGAAGCGTGGACTTGCCGCCGCCGTTGGGGCCCAGAATGCCAAGACGCTCGCCGCGCCGAATATCGAGGGTGACTCGGTCGAGCGCCGGGGCAGAGGCGGAGTCCGACCGATCGTACGAAAAGGTCACGCCACGATAGCGGATGATGGGCTCGGAGTTGGCGGACGCATCGCCGGGCATGGGCGAGAGTTTACGGCATCACAAGCCGGTCGCTCGCACACGGCATCCATTGCCTTGACGAGCCCCGAGCGTAAGCGAGCGGGTCATGGAGGCGTCGTCCAAGGCCAAGAACCCCGCCACTCGCGCTCAGCGCTCGTCAAGCCAACGCTGATTGAGTCCAAAGGTGCGAGCCCTCTCACCGCTCGACCGCCGTGCCGATCAGGCAGTCGCACCCGGAGACGGGACGAGCCGCGCAAGCATGCGATCGAGCGACTCCTTCGTCGCCGGCGCGTACGGCCGGAACTTCTCGAACGTGCCGGTCTCCTCGCTGTAGAGCAGAGCCCGGTTGGCACCAAGGTTCTGTGCGTGAGGCGAGTCGATCAGATTGCTGGAATCACCGCCGCTCATCTGGAAAAGGATGCGGAGGTCGAACTCCCGCACGCCGCGCCGATCGATCGCACGTTCGAGGTTGGCGACGTTGTCGCACCAGACGATCGCGTGAAGGCCGACAGTCGGGCCCTCGCGGAGAATCTCGGCGAACTGCTTGTCGGGCTTGGGCGTCGCGTCCTCGCTGGCGGTGAACGAGTAGTCGTCCTCACCTTTGCGGAGGGCACGCATGCGGTGCAAGCCATGGACGAGCAGGAACAGCGGCTCGTGCCCGCCCGCGCTCTCGCCGCCTTCAACGCCGCGGCGGCGCTCCATCTCCGCGTGTAGGTCGGAGATCGCCGCGTCGATCTGACGCCCAGTCGCGTGGCGTGCAAGCGGGCCAAGGCGACTAACGAGATCAACGGTCGGCGACACCCCGTCGGACTCAGGGCTGGGGCCTTCGAGGATCGTGAGCCGCGCCAGCGCGCCGACGGGAGCGCGATGCCGCGCGGCGAGCGCCACGCCGGCGCCGACCAGCAGGCCGTACGCCGCCCGCTCGTTCTGCCCGACGATCAGCACGTTGCATCCGCTCTGTGGGCGGAAGGTCGCAAAGGTCGGGTCCTTGATCGACACCGCGTCGCCGAACCACACCCGTGTCGGGGACTTGAGCGCCGGGGCGGGCGTCTCGATCAGTTCCTGCAGGCCGTGGTTGCGAGCAAGATCCGACGGCAGGTTGCCCTCGAAGATGACCGGCGGCACGCGCCTCAGGCCAGCTGCCTTCTCGCGCACGTGCTCCAGCTTGGTGTCACGCTGATCATCGGGCAGCCAGACGACCTGGAACGGGCTGTTGCCCTCGAGCAGGCCGCTGGCGTCGTTGTAGATGGCCTCGCCGGGACGCGTCAGCAGACGAGCCGCCGGGTTGTCCTCGCTGAGGATCAGGTACGAATCCGACTCGCTGCACTGCAGCGCCACGCGCACGCCCATCTGGCCGATCGTGCTCCGCGCCAGCGAGTACGCGCCGCCGATGGTCTGGCTGCCGAGGATCACGTGCATGCCGAACGCGCGGCCCTGGCGCACGAGCCGGTCGAGCAGCAGCATCGCTTCCTGCGCGATCTTGTCGTCCTCGACGAAGAACTCCTGGAACTCGTCGACAATCAGCAGCGTCCGCGGCATCGGATCGGCCGGTTTCTCGCTGCCCTTCAGCGTCGCGCGATACCCCGCGAGATCCTGCACGCCCAGGTCGCGGAAGATCGTGCCGCGCCGGGTCAGTTCGGCGTCGAGCCGACGCAGCACGCTCAGCCCGAACTCTCGCTCGCTCTCGACCGCGATCACGCGGGCGTGCGGCAGCTGATTGCTCGCGTAGGTCTTGAACTCGACGCCCTTCTTGAAGTCGACGAGGTAGACCTCGGCCTGATCGGGGCTGTACCACAGGGCGAGGCTGGTGATGATCGCGTGCAACAGCGTGGACTTGCCCGAGCCCGTGCGGCCGGCGATGAGCGCGTGCTGAGCGGTGCCGCGGCCCAGAACCAGACTCTGCACCTTGGTCGCGCCGCTGCGCCCGATCGGGATCGCGATCTCCTTGGCACTGTCGCGGCTCCAGACCTCGGCATCACTAGGCGCGATCGACTGGAACGGCACCTGCACGCGGCTGCTGTCCTTCGAGATCGCGCCGATGTGGCGGATGAGCTTGACGAACTCGTCGTCACGCGGGGCGGCTTCGAGATCGATGGGCCAGCGGGCCAGTTCGTCCACCTTGGCCGCCGGGCCGTCGGACTTCATGGTGAGCACCGTCGCGCCGCGTTCCATGTCGGCCATGGTGAGCCACGAGGGCGGCTTGACGCGGCTGTCGGTGACGATCAGCGTGAACACGCCGCAGCGCGGGCCGCTGGCGACGATCGAAGCCAGCCGCTTGGCCGCGGCCTCGTTGAAGTTGGTCGGGAAGTCGGCGATGACCAGGAACCGGAAGGGCTCGGCGATCTCGCCCGCCTCGGCGTTGTACTCCTGAATGCTGGTGAACTCGTTGCGCAGGTACTTCTGGATTACCTGCTCCATGTGCTCGGTCAGGTCGGACAGCTTCTGCTCGATGTGCTTGGGCTCGGTCCAGATGCGATCACCGACGATCAAGGGCTCGTCGTCGGCCAGGTGCATGAAGCCCGCGAAGCTCTGTCCCAGCGCCACCGGGTCGAGCATGGTGAAACGCACCTTGCCCGGGGGCAACTGCGTCAGCAGGCGAAGCATCGTGGCTCGAATCGCATCCAGCGCCTTCTCGCGTGTGTCCGGCGTTGCGTGAATCACCAGCGACCCGCTGCCGCGGAGATCCAGATGCAGCGGCAGCCGCAGGCTCGTGTCGTGCTCAAGCGCCAGTTCGCCTTCACCGGGCAGCCCGCCGGGCATCGCGGCGAGATCGACGCGGGTCCAGCCGAACCGAACCAGATCGGTAGACTCCATCCGCGGCTCGCGCCCGTACAAAGTGTCCCAGTCCGGCGCCTCCGCCGACGACGACTTCTCGAGCCGATGACCCTGCGACAAGAGGTCGTTGCCCTCCTGCAGCCATTGCGTACGCAGGGCCGCGAACCGCTCGGCGGCCTCACGATTCGCCCGCTCGATCGCCATCTCGCGCTGGGAGTCCACTTCCAGCAGCTCAACATCCCGCACCTGCTCTCGCCGACCGACACTTTCCCGATACGAGTTCTCCGCCTCGCGAAGCTTGCGCTCCCTGCGTGCCTTCTGATGCTCAACTTGATCGTCGAGCGATCGCCGGAGCTCGGGCTCCTCCACGTTGCGACGGCGTTCGTACTTGCCCTTGGCCTCGTCAAGCCGTGCCCGCGCCGCCGCCGTCTCCTTGGAGCGCGAGGCCTTCATGCGGCGAACGACACGATCACGATTCTGGTCCGTGATCTGCTGCGCCTCGTTCAGCAGCAGCGCCGCCGTAGCGATCGACGACTTCAGGTTCCGGATCGCCGGCTCGACCCTCCGGCGCGCCAGCGTCCGGACGAGCATCAGAAACACCGTCGCGAGGACAAGCCCGATCGCAATACCGATGCCGACGTTCCGCGGCACCAGCGGCTGCACGACGAACGCACCAGCCGACCCGCCGATCGCCGCGAACAGCAACAACGCAAGCCCAACCCCTTCGCCCCGCAACCAGAACGGGTTGACCGCCGCGTCCACCGCATGCACCTTGTTCGCGACATCAACGGCGGCCGCGTCGAGGGACTCGAGCGTCGGCGCGTCGATCGTCTTCTCGGCTGCTTCGGCGTTCTCGGCTTCTCCCGCCGCCGACGGGGCAGCGAGCGGCTCGACCTCGCGACCGATCTTCTGAAGAATCTGATTCGCGCGTTCACGCGCAACTTCGAGATCGTCCCGCCGCGACTTGATCGCCTTGCTCGCCTGCTCGTGCGACAGGTTGGCCTTGCGGATCGTCGACTCCCCAACGGTGTCGGCAAGCCAGCGGGCCTCTTCGGCCTGTGTCTCGGCCCGGCGCTCGAGCTCACCCAGACCGATCGCGAACTTGGCCAGATCCCGCTCACGGCTGGCCTCGGCGTCGGCGATGTTCTTTTCGAGCCGCTCGGCGAGCGCGGCCATCACCGCCTCGTGGTCGCGGGCCATCTTCGCCAAGGCCGCGTCGGCACCCTCGCGGATCGACTGCGTCCGCTTGCGGTGCTCCATCTCCGCGGAGGCGAGGGCCTGCTTCTGATCAAGCTCGATCTGCCTCTGCACATCCGAGCGGTGCAGCACCAGCGGCTGCAAGGCTCGCAGCAACGCACGCTCGGGCTGAAGTCGGGTCGGATCGGCCATGTGTTCCCGCAGAGTAGCGTTTGTCTCCTGTTCCCGTACGACTATTCCTGCCCGCGGTCCTCACAGTCGCGTCGGGCCTGCGTCATCAGTTCGTTCACCTGCTCGATCGCCTTGAGCGCCGCAACGATCGCGGGTTCGAGGGGTTGCAGCACCTCGGTCTCGAAGCGGCGGCTGGCCGCGTCGTCCCATTCCGATCGCGCGCGGGCCCACTTGAAGCGAAGCTCCTTCGCCGCGTCGTTCAAGTTCGCCTGTGCAACCTTCGTGCTCACGCCAGCCTTCTCCCTTCTTCACTCCGTCTCTTCGTCTCTTCCCCAGAACGCCTCACTCCATGCCTTCTTGCCACACTTCGCGGTTGTCTGCGTCGAGGATGCTGCGGAGCATGCCGGCGTCGACGACCGCGAGCGTGCCGACGCGGAGCGACAGCAGCGGGCGCAGCCCGGGCGCACCGGTCAACAGTTCCTTCACGCTCACCGCGACGAATCCGCCCGGTTCTTCCGGCCGATCCAGCGGGCCGATGAACCAGCCGCTGGACGCCGCGGCGTCATCACGCACGATCGGCAGGCCGCGGAGCATGTAGATCCCCTCGCACGACACGCTTCGCCACGCGACGTAGACCAGTTCCTCCGGCCCGGGCGGCGCGTCGCAGATCGCGAGTTTCTCGACCGTCGCGGCGTCGGCGGCGGCGGGTCCGGGGCAGGTCCAAGGCGTCGCGATCGTCGCCACCCGCAGTTCTCGGGCCGCCTCCGGCGAGATTGCCAAGGCCCGCAGGCCCGCGTACTTCTCGACGGTGCTCGTAAGGGCCGTTTCACCCGCGTCGGCGATCGACTTCTCGATGGCGGCGATATCGGCGGGCGTGAGCGAAGCATCCGCGGGCTGCAGCCGCACGTAGTCCTCGATCGCCTGCGCCATCTTCTCCAGCCGCTGGATCGCCTTGGGCAGCGTCGCGGAGACCAACTCATTCAGCGCGCGGCACGACGACTTGTACATCATCGCCTCGCGCTCGAAGCGCGGCCCCCACTGCCGCACCATGTCCTGCTTGCGTTCGAGTTCCTCCAGTCTTCGCTTGAGCTTCTCGACCTGCTTCTTCTCTTCGACGACGCTGACCGGCTCGGGAGCACGCATGTACTGCTTACGGGAGAGCTCGCTCTTGGCCTTGGTCACCGCGTCAGTCGCCCGGCGAACCGCGTGCTTGTAGTAGCCGGGTCGCTCATGCTGGAGCCACTGGCTTACGCGCCCGACCTCGGCATCCACGTTGGCGAACGCGATGTTCACCGCGTCGATGAACTCACCCAACGCGGCTTTCATGTCCCGCAGCGGCTGAACCGAGGTGATGCGTGCGGAGTCGCCCATGGGTATCGAGGAAAGAGTCCACCACAGAGACACAGAGGCACAGAGAGAGACGCTTGGGTTGAGGCACTTTGTGAATCGAGCCGGTGAGTGACAGCCGCTGCACCCCTGCTCCCCTGTTCCCCTGCTCCCCTGCTCCCCTGCTCCCCTGCTCCCCTGCTCCCCTTCCTACCTCTGATTCAGGTACTCCTCGATCTTTTCGGCCTTCCGCAAGAGGAACGGCACGTGCTGTTCCGACAGGTCCACGAACCGGTTCAGGGTTTTGATCGTGGCCTCGAACTGCTCGGCGAACTTGACCTGTTCCTGATCGCGCCAGGTTTGCCCCAGCGTGGACATGCGGCCTTGGATCACCTGCATTTGCTGCTGCAGCGTCGCGTTGAACCGCTTCAGGTCCATGGCGAATCGACGAAGCTCGGCAGGATCAACAACGGCTTTGGACATGGCGACCTCCGCCGCGGGGTGCTGGAATGGGCACCGGCCGCGGTTGACATGCATCGTACCTGATCCCGGGAAGCTGTCGGATGATCCGCCGCCGGTGCGTCTGCGGTTGCACGGAATCGGCCGATGCCGCTCCGGGTACTACGGCTTGACGGCTTGGGGTCACGCCGTGCGGCCGCGCCGAGAGCCGGACGCAAGCACTGCTTGACCGCCGAGCCGGTCAAGCAGTGGCACCCTGGGAGGCACTCCACACCCTCAAACACGGCCTCACTTCTTCGCGGCTTTCGCGTCTTCGAGGGCTTTCAGCCTTGCCGCGGACTTGGTTGTTCGCGGGTGACCTTCCTTGAACGCGGCGAGGATCACGGCGTGGCTGTCGTTGAGTTCCTTGGCCGCCTCGCCCAGCTTGCCCACGACGGTCAGGCATTCGCCGAAGTTGTTGCGGTAGATCGCGCGGACGATGTGCGTCTCGGGCAGCTTGCCCTCGGCGGCTTTGAACAGATCGCGGTAGAAGCCCTCGGCCTCGGCGGCCTTGCCGCGTTTCACCAGGAGAGCCGCGAGGTTGTTGATCTGGCCCCAGC
This sequence comes from Phycisphaerales bacterium, assembly GCA_044375915.1. Taxonomy (GTDB): domain Bacteria; phylum Planctomycetota; class Phycisphaerae; order Phycisphaerales; family UBA1924; genus JAFEBO01. The sequence continues at coordinate 2,568 of JBILLU010000096.1, read as the reverse complement.
TCTCGGGATCCTGGAACGCCTTCTCGCGCTGGGCCGCGACGATTTCCCGCATCAGCTTCTCTGCGTCGTCGAGCTTCGCGGTGTCCTCGAGCGCGAACGCGAGATTGTTCATGGCCGAAAGCGTCTTGGGGTGCGCCGGACCGAGCTTGGTCCGCTGAATGTCGAGCGTCTCGCGCAAGCTCGCGATCGCCTCGTCGTAGCGCTGCAACGCAACGAGGCAGGCGGCCCGGTTCGCCAGAGACGTCAGCACGCTCGGGTGGTCGGGCTCCAGTCGCTTGCGCCGCATCGCGAGCGTGCGGGTGTGGACGTCGAGGGCTTCCTCGTTGCGTCCCAGCCGCTGCAGGATGTTCCCAAGCGTGTTCATCTCGTACGCCGTGGCCAGGTGCTCGGCCCCAAACTGCTTCTCGCAGATGACCAGCGACTCGCGGATTGCTTTTTCCGCCTCGGTCCACTTGCCACCCATCTGGAGCGCCACGGCGTAGTTGTGGGCAGCGGTCTGCACGTTGCGGTGTGATTCGCCCCGCACCCGGCGCAGATCCGGCAACGCCGCGCCGAGCAGCTCGATCGCCTCGTCGGTCTTACCGCGCTCCAAGGTGTACCGGCCGAGTTCGGCCCTCGCCTCTGCGTACTCGACCGCGAACTTCGTGACATCCTTCTCGTACACGGCAAGCACGCCTCGCACCAGCGCCTCGGCCTCGTCCGGCTTGCCGGTCTCCGCCAGCGTGATCGCCAGCGTGCGACGAGCTTCCAGTTCATCCACCGCATCCCTGCCATAGAACTCGATCGCCATGGCGTGCGCCCGCTGCGCCTCGCGCAGGCTGTCCTCGGGTCGTCCCAGCGCGCGATACGTATTCGACAGCGTCACCCGCAGCGGCAGTTCCACGCCGGGCTCGACGCCGCCGTTCTTGAGTTTCTCGGCCGCCGCATCGAGCAGCTCGCGGACCGTGGCGTCGCCGTTGCTTGCGCTCTCGGGGCTGGCGGCGGCGAGCATGTCGTTCAGGAAGTCGTTGGTGGCTTTGGCGGTGCGGGCCTCGCGCTCGGCGATGGCTCGCTGTTTCTCGAGGGCGACGCCGCGTTCCTCGGCGAGGGTGCGCCCGCGGGTCGCCTCCGCGGCCTGCCACGCGGTGCCGATGATGCCGCCGATGAGGGCCAGCACGGCCAGCGTCGCGCCCGTCACCAGGGCGCGATTGCGGGCCACGAACTTGCGGACCTTGTACACACGGCTCGGTGGCCGCGCGAGGATCGGCTCGTCCCGCAAGTACCGCCCGATGTCCGCGGCCAGATCCGACGCGCTCTGATACCGACGAGCCCGATCTCGCTCCATCGCCTTCGACACAATCGTCGCCACGTCGTAGGGGATCGTGCGGTCCACCGAGAGCACACTCGGGGCATCGCGCTCGGCGACGATGCGCACCGCTTCTGGCAGCGTGTGCGTCTCAAGCGCATGGGGCAGACGCCCTGCGACCAACTCGTAGAGGATCACGCCCAGCGTGAACACGTCCGAGCGAACATCGACGCCGGAGGGGTCGCTCACCTGCTCCGGGCTCATGTACGACAGCGTGCCCACGAGCGTGCCCGCTTCGGTCCGCAGCGTCGCGGCCTCGGCGTTCGAGTCGTTGGCGGCGCGGGCGATGCCGAAGTCCAGCACCTTGGGCTGTCCGTCCGCGGTCACGAGGATGTTGCCGGGCTTGAGGTCGCGGTGAATGACGCCCTTCTGGTGCGCGTGATGCACGGCGTCGCAGATCCGCGCGAAGAGGTCGAGCCGCTGGCGCAGGTCGAGCCTCGCCTCGGCGGCGTACAGCGTCAGCGGCTTGCCCTCGACCAACTCCATCGCGAAGAACGGCTGCGGCCCGAGCGGCGACTCGTGCGTCGCGGCTTCGAAGATTTGGGCGATGCCGGGGTGCTGCAGCTTCGCGAGCGTTTCGGACTCGTGCTCGAAGCGCCGCAGCAGGCGAGGCGTGATCAACCCGGGGCGGATCACCTTCAGAGCGACCGTTCGCCGCGGGCGATCCTGCTCGGCGAGGTAGACCACGCCCATGCCGCCTTCGCCGAGGATGCGCCGGACCGCGTACTTGCCGATCGACTCGGGGAGCGTCGTATCGAAGCCGCCGGTGGAGCGAGTCTGATCGAACGCGCTCGCCCGTGCTGTCGGTGCGTCGAGTGTCTGCAACTGGTCCTGCTTGAGCAGGAGCATCTCGACCCGGGAGCGGAGCACTCGATCGCCGTCGCATTCCCGATCCAGAATCGCACGCCGCTCCGCCTGCGGTGCCGCCGCAACAAGCTGCGCGATCTCCCGCACGCGGTCATGCGTGTCGAAGGCGGCATTGGCAGGATCTGGAGAGCGAGGAACATCCATAGAACAACGCACCCGCCGACGGGAAAGGCTGGTCCGTTCGGCGATTCTGCCAGAAACTCCGACTGTTTGCCAGCACAAAGGCTTTGTTCGCGGAGAATCGGCCGACCGGGCACCTCCCCCTTGCCGAACGCGTCCGACGCGTTCCGAGAACCGTTGAACGATCCACAACACCAGCCGCACACGATCCTGCCAACGATCCGCCCATGAACGTG
>JBILLU010000307.1:0-2970 GCA_044375915.1 Phycisphaerales bacterium | reverse complement strand
CCGATGCCAGACCCATCTCCCAACCCGGATCTCGAGCAGGCCATACGCGACAACGCGTTGCAGCCCGCCAAGGCCTCTGTCGACGGCCAGTCCGTCGAGCAGCACCCGCTGAAGGACCAGATCGAGGCCGACCGCTACCTCGCGTCCAAGGCCGCCGCGAGGAAGCCCGGCCTCGGCATCAAGTTCGCCAAGATCGTCCCCCCCGGTTCTGTCTGACCCGCCCATGCTGAAAGCCATTGCCAACATCATGAGCCGGGTCGGTCGCGGGACGCAGACCGCCTCTCCCTCCCCGGCGGCGTCGCGTGCTCCGCACGGAGGCGGAGCGCGCGGCGGCCGTCGTGTGGTTGTCGCCAAGTTCGACTCAGCCAAGACCACACCGGAGAACCGCAAGCATTGGGCGAATGCGGACGGCCTTTCTCCCAACGCCGCGATCAACCCGGAGGTGCGGCGCGTCCTCCGCAACCGCGCCCGATACGAGGTCGCCAACAACTCCTACGCCAAGGGCATCGTCCTGACCCTCGCCAACGACACCATCGGCACCGGTCCCCGGCTGCAGATGCTGACCGACGATGCCGAAGCCAACGCCCGCATCGAGGACGCGTTTGATCAATGGTCGCGGGCCGTGGACCTCCCCGGCAAGCTCCGCACCATGCGGCTGGCCCGAGCAGAGAGTGGCGAGGCCTTCGCGCTGCTGGTCAACAACCCCGGCATCGCGTCGGCGGGCTCGCCCGTGTCGCTTGATCTCAAGCTCATCGAGGCCGACCAGGTCTGCACGCCCCTCCTCCGGCGCGGGCGCAACGACGAGATCGACGGCATCGCGCTCGACGCGTGGGGTAACCCCTCCGCGTACCGAGTGCTCAAGCGTCACCCCGGTGACAGCGGCGTCTTTCGCACGCCCATTGACGACCTCACGGCTTACGACACGTTCGCGGCCTCTTCGGTCGTGCACTACTTCCGTCCGGACCGGCCCGGCCAACTCCGCGGCATCCCTGACATCACGCCGGCGCTCCCGCTGTTTGCACAGCTCCGCCGGTACACATTGGCGACCATCGCGGCCGCCGAGACCGCCGCCAACTTCGCCGCCGTCATCTACACCGACAGCCCCGCCAACGGCGAGGCCGATCCGTTGGAGCCGATGGACGAGGTGGAACTCGAACAGCGTCTCGCCACCGTACTTCCGGGCGGATGGAAGCTCGGCCAGGTCCATGCCGAGCAGCCGACGACGACGTTCGGCGAGTTCAAGCGTGAGATCCTCAACGAGATCGCCCGCTGCCTGAACATGCCGTTCAACGTCGCGGCCGGCAACTCCTCCGGGTACAACTACGCCAGCGGTCGCCTCGACCATCAGGTGTACTACAAGAGCATCCGCGTCGAGCAGCACCACCTGCAGCTCGCCGTGCTCGATCGCATCCTGAAGGCGTGGCTCAACGAGGCCGTGCTTGTCGAAGGGCTGCTCCCGCAATCCCTGCGGACCATCGCCGCCACCTTGCCCGAGCATGCGTGGTTCTGGGATGGCGTCGAGCACGTTGATCCCGCCAAAGAAGCGAACGCCCAGGCCACCCGACTGGCCAACCACACGACCACGCTCGCCGCGGAGTTCGCCCGGCAAGGCCGCGACTGGGAGCAGGAGCTCCGCCAGCGAGCCAAAGAGCTCACGCTCATGAATGAACTCGGCCTCGCGCTGGCAACCGCACCGGCTGCCGCTCCGGCCACGAACGCGCCCGCCGAGGACACCGATCCCGCAGACCAAGTTGATGAGGAGACCGCCAGTGCCAGTCACCGCTGACCCCAAGAAGACCATTCCCGCTCTCGCGCTCACCGCAACCGCCGACATCACCGTCGTTGCTGCAGCTGATGGGCAGGCTGCGCCTCTCCCCCGCTTCAAGATGGTCGCGTACACCGGCGGCGCGATGCGTGTCGCGGGCTGGCGTCACCCGGTCGTGATCGACCTCGCGGGCCTGGCGGTTCCCTCGCAGGCACGCCCCATCCGCTTCGGGCACGACCCGCTGTCGGGCGTCGGCCACACCGATTCGATCCGCGTTGAGGCCGGGCAGCTCGTGGCGACGGGCGTGATCTCGCGTGACACGAGCGCCGCTAAGGAAGTCGTCGCGTCCTCGCGGAACGGCTTCCCCTGGCAAGCCTCCGTCGGCGCGAGCGTCGAGGAGTTCGAGTTCATCAAGGACAACCAGAAGGCGACGGTCAACGGCCAGGAACTCACCGGCCCGGTCAACGTCGTCCGCAAGGCCACGCTCGGCGAGATCAGTTTCGTGGATCTCGGCGCAGACGGCCGCACCAGCGCGAGCATCGCCGCGCGTCAGAACAAGGAGCCCAGCGTCATGGCCGACGATCCCACGACTTCCAATCCCACCCCGTCCCCAATCATCGCCACCGAGCAGACGCCTGAGCAGGTCCGCGCTGCAGCCCTTGCTGAGACTGCCCGTATCGCGGCCGTTCGCAAGGTCTGCGGCGGCAAGCACAGCGAGATCGAGGCCCAGGCCATCCGCGACAACTGGGATGCCACGCGGACCGAGCTCGAGGTCCTCCGCGCCAGCCGCCCCAAGGCCCCAGCCATCCACGCTCCGGATAACAGCGTCACCAGCGAAGTGCTCGAAGCCGCGTGCTTCCAGAGCGCCAAGCTCGAGGGCATCGAGAAGGTCTGCTCCACGCAGGCAATCGAGATCGCCGCCAAGCGGTTCCAGGGCGGGCTGGGCCTGCAGGAGCTCCTGTTCGAGGCCGCGATCGCCAACGGCTACACGGGCCGAACGTTCCGCGACAGTCGCCGCGTGCTCGAGGCCGCGTTCGGACGCGGCATCGAGGCGGGGATGACCACCATCGACGTCGGCGGCATCCTGTCCAACGTCGCCAACAAGTTCCTGCTCGAGGGCTTCTTCAGCGTCGAGCGCGTGTGGCGGAGCATCTGCGCCGTCCGCAACGTCAGCGACTTCAAGACCGTCACCAGCTACCGCTTGG